>DKTP01000061.1 GCA_002473085.1 Anaerolineales bacterium UBA7227 | reverse complement strand
GTTTAGAGATAGGTTCTTATTATCGCGGCTCTTAAAAGACCAGGAGCGAGTCTGCACCGACAAATCAAAACCCCGCCAGAAAACGAAGGGCATCCTGGAGCCAGTGAAATGCCATCGCCGATTCGAGACCGCGGCGGCGCGCCAGGATGAGCGGGGGCAAACCCCAGAAGATTGCCAGTATCGCCCCCATGCCCAAGGCGGTCAACGGCGATTGCAGGAAAAGGTCGTCAAAATGCGAGTAGGTATGCGCCAACATCGCGAGCAACCCCGCCAGCCAGGCCGCCTGTTCAGGCAATGATCTTCGCAGCAGCAGCCACAACAGCCCCCACAGGGCGAAGCGGTGGATTACTTCCTCGACGACCGCGGGTTGCAGCGCGTCCAGCAGGGCAGCCAAGGGATGCTGCCAATCAAATGACTGTCCTTGCGTCAACCACAGCGCAAAAACATTCAGGATCGCCAGCGGCAGCCCAACGGTCAAGCCGAGGAGCGCGCCTCGGCCCGCGCTTCGCCAATCCCCGTTCGCGATGAGGAACTGCACTGGGCCACCCTGGCGCATGATTGCCAATCCGCCCAGCGTGGCTAGAATGGTAAAGAGCCCGCGCAGCAGGGCCTGCCCCGGCGCGCTTTTGACCAGCCCCAGGAACGGGTAGGGCGAGAAGAGCGTGGCGAACAGCATTCCGATGCCGATTACCGCGCCCAATATCAACGCAACGAGCCAATCGCCCCGCCGCAAATAGCGACGATCTTTCAATACTACCACCAGCGCGCCGACGACGGTCAGCGTATCGAATACTTCAAAGGTGCGCGGCATGGCGATTCTCTCCGCCAGGAAAGCGCGTATGGCGAATATCGCTAGAATAGCCAAAATGAGCAGGAGCAGGGTGGAGTACCTGTTCTTCATGGTCACATCTCCAGGCAGGCGTCGGCCGCCAGCCAGAACAGGCTCTCGCGCACCTCACGGCGCGATTGCCAACCGCGCGTATCCCATGAGTCGCCGCTCAGGTCATCGCCTG
This sequence comes from Anaerolineales bacterium UBA7227, assembly GCA_002473085.1. GTDB lineage: Bacteria > Chloroflexota > Anaerolineae > Anaerolineales > Villigracilaceae > Denitrolinea > Denitrolinea symbiosum. The sequence continues at coordinate 33,580 of DKTP01000061.1, read as the reverse complement.
AATACAGGATCTGCCCCAACAGTACATCCCTGAATTGCGCCACCGCCAGCAGGCTGGCCGCTTCCATTTCGACGGTCAGGCAGCCCTCCGCGCGGCGGGCATCAATCATGGACTGAGTTTCACGGTAGGGGGCATCGGTGGTCCAGGTCTTGCCGCTCACAAAGGGGATGCCGCGCCGGGTCAATGTGGATCGGAGCGCGTTCAGCGCCCGCGGCTGCGTCTTGATCTCGCGCCCGGGTTGGATGTAGTGATAGGATACGCCTTCGTCCCGCACCGCGCTCTCGACCAGGATGAGTTTGCCGACCGTGAGACTTTTGTCCAGCGCCCCGCAGCCGCCGCAGACGACGAACTTCCTGCAACCGAAAGCGATGGCTTCCTCGAGAAGCCCGGCAGCCAACGGCGCGCCCACGCCGGGATGAAAGAACGCGAGCCGCTTGCCCAGATGCTCGATCTCATAGATGGGATGTCCGCCATCCTCCCAACGGTTCGGGACGACAACTTCCCCCCGCTTCTCGGCGACGATTGTTTCGTTCACTTCCCGAAAGAATGAAATGACGCAATGTTCGGGCACGTCGCGCGGCTTGATGACGCGGGACGGTTCGATCTTTGCCTCCGATGCGAAGTCGTGTTCAAGGATGGGATACATTGCGTTTTTCCTCCTGTAGAACAAGATACCTGCCGAGAAAAGCAAAGGCAATCAGGGCGACAGCCGTAAGCCAGCCCCCCAGGCTGAAGACGGCCGGTCCATAAAGGGCCAGCCCTGCTCCGCCCAGAACCAACAAACCCGCCAACAGCCCGAACATTCTCATGCCGTACAGGGTCATGAAGGGCAGGTAATGCGCGCCAACCACGATCATGGCCGCGGGAAAGAACCAGGCTTCGCGGTAAAGCGTCGCCGCGCCGACCAGCAGGAAATTAAGCGGCACGGTGAATGCGGTCTGGGAACCCAGTTGCCACAGTCCATTGTTGGCGCTGACTTTTCCGGGGCGTCCCGTCAGCCGCACCGTTAGTTGTGTGAGCGGGAAAATCAACATGCTGCCAAAGAAGAGCGTCGCCATGCCGTAACGCGGCGCCCCCCACAGACTAATGCCTGAAGCCGCCAGCCAAATGACGCCGGAAACCATTTGCCCGGCGAAACCGCCCAGGAAGGCGGTTCGCATTTCCCGTTGGCATTCGTTTAGGTTCATGGTGTACTCTCCTTGGTTTCATGCAGATTGACAGAAGGATCAAGAGAAGGCTTTACTCTCCGCTTGAACGGGAAGGCGCGGAGAGTTGTTGCAGGATGAATGCGCCAAACGGCGTCAACTCATTGAAGTCTTCGGTGAACATAGCCGGTTTCCATTCGTCATCGTACCAGCATGCCACCCAACTGATCCCGCGCGGGTCGAGGTAGCCCACGAACGGCTCGCCATAAGCCTTTTGGCTGCCGACCAGATAGGACTGCTCGCCGCTTGGATCGGTCGCCATCCAGCCCCATTCAGTCACCACCACCGGATATTTTTCAGCGATATCTCCAAACCAGCGATCCCATGAATATCTGCTGTGCGCCGGGTAGATGTGCGCAGCATAGGCGATATTTTCACCCCTGATCGGTTCTTCCAGCACCCAGGACAAGTCGCGGGAATATTCGACGCCCCCGACTATGACCAATTGGTCCGCGCCCGCGGAGCGGATGGCATCCACCAGGACCTGGGCATCTGTCCGCCATGCTGAAGCGGAGATGCCTGCCGGTTCGTTGAATATCTCAAAGATAACGTGCGGGGTGTCCTTGAAGTAGGATGCCACCTTCCGCCAGAAATCCAGGGCAAAATCTCGACTGGAGATGCTGATATCGGGCATTTGCGGGCCGCGATCCCTCCCGATATCTCCGATGAAATGCAGGTCAATGATGGTGTAAACGCCGTTCTCGCCGTTCCACGAGACCGCGGGGTCGAGATAACGCCACAGGTAATCAGGATCATGTTCCCAGCGTTCGGGGTGGACGGGGATGCGCATGACATTGGCGCCGGAAGCGGCCATCCTGTCGAAGAAGAGGCGATTGAACTGTCCCTTGCGCCTCAGCGTCGCCGGATCGGCAGGCATGAGTCCACGCAAGGTCACCACCTGTCCATCTTCATTCATCAATCGATTACCTTCGACATGGAGCCGGCCTGGATAAGCGCTGATATCCCTGTCGAAAACAGGTTTGTGTTCCAGCGGCAAATTGATCGAAAGATTTCCGTAACGCGGCGCGATCAGCAGAAGGGCAATGCAGATCATAGAGAGTGAAAGGATTGCGAGTATCAGGATTTTCCTTTTCGACTTCTTTGTGTTCATGAGGTTTTTCTCCACCGGCCGAGGCGGTCTTGGTAAAGGCCGTAGCTTATGAATTGCCCTTGTCCTTCAAATAGCGGTCGAAGAATTGGAGACAGGCCTGGTTGACTGTCCGCAGGTACTCCTCGCGGTCATGCTTGGCTGGCCCGCCCTCCAGGAATCTCGTCAGCAGCGGGCTGACCAGCGCCAAGTCGGTCAGGGAGAAGTGCCCGGCGCCCGGCAGGTGCAGGCTGACGGCGGTTGACGGGGCGCTCGCAAGCAATTCGTGGTTCCTGGCATATTGAGACCATTCGGCGAGATGACTCCAGGAGCTGTCCGAATAAATGTTCAAGACCGGCGCGGGATAGGCTGCATCGAACCAGACGAATTCACCCTCTTCCACACCGACGATGTCATACAGGAAGGGCGCTTCCAGCGCGATCACCGCGTCGATGTCGCCTCGTTGCCGCGGCATTGCCAGCGCCGCCGAACCGCCCAGCGAATGTCCCATCACGCCGATCCTGGCGCCATCCACCAGCGCATAGACGCCGTCCGCGCCGCCCGCAGCTTTTGCCAGGATGGTATCGATCACAAAATTGATGTCGCCCGTGCGCGTCGCCATCCATTTCTGGTAATAGCGGTAACTCTGCTGTTTGTCGGTCTTGGCGTCTTCGCGCTGGAGCTCGCCGAAATATTCCCAACTCACAAGCGTTATGCGCCCATCTTCGCCTCTCGTCCATAAGGCATGGTATGGATGTCCGATGGAGGCAACCACATAGCCGTGGCTCGCCAATTCGAGGAACAGAGACTCGTTGCTCGTCTCCGTTCCGAGTCCGCCGTGCGAGAACACGATCAATGGATAGGTTTCCTTTCCGCTTTGGTCTTTCGGATACCAAAACGCCACATTGATCCTGCGATTCTCCTCCTGACCAGAAAACTGCTCGCCCCGGCTTTCATCGGTATAGGTGTGGCGCGCCGTGGCGACTGCGTGGGGTCCCGTCGCGGGTAGTGGCTGATGGGGCGGGAACAACACGAAGGGTGTCGCTACAAGCAAAATCAATACCAGGGTCAGGCCAAAGCGGCGAAAAGCGCGTCTTTTCATTCTTATCCTATTCTGAGAGCCAAGTCTGATTCGTTCACCAGGGACAAACGCTTGATCATCTGGCTGGCCTATTGGCCGACTTCCCTTTCAGACGGCAGCCTCGGGTAGCGCTGGGCAATTTGCCATGTGCCCCACAGCCCGATCAGGCCGAGGACGAGGATGACCGCCTCCAGTGTCCAGATCTTGACCGGGGCGCCCACTCCCCAGAAGTTTGCGAATCCTGCGACTGCATCCAGCACAGTTTTGTAGAGGATAGCCAGCCAGCCCCATTTGGGCTCGCCAACAGCGATGGCGTAGAAAATCAGCACGCAGGCGAAGATGTGAGCGAAGACGACCGCCAGCCGTTCGACGACCGGCGCCAGCCCCATGACGAACGAGGCGTTGCGAGACAGTTCGCCCAGCACGGAAACCGGCAACGCATCTGAAGCGAGATACGCGACCAGCGCCGGGGTTATCCCCATCAGGCCGAGCAGCAGCGCTTCGACAACGCCGAAGCCGACGCCAAAAACCAGCGCCTGATTCCACGCTGCCCGTCCCCAACGCACTCGAGCCAGGATGAGCCAGGCCAGCCCGACCTCGAAAATGCCGGTTAACGCGCCGATGTACAGATAGGCAATCAGGTTACCGAGCGAGAAGAGATGTTCGCTGTCGGCCCCCAGCACGCGGAAGAGGAGCGGGTTGAGCGGAATGGCGACGGCGAATTTGATTGCCACGGTCAGCGCCCAGAACAGCGCCCCCAGCCCCAGATAGCGCCAGCCTGTCAACCGCTTCCGCGCAACGCAGGCGATAAACGCCAGCCCCACCGCGATCATTCCAAGTCCGGGCAGCAGGATGATCGGCCCCAGTTTGAATGCCCGCCAGCCCAGATTGTACGTCGCGCTGGTGTTCGCTCCGTAGACCAGGCCCAGTGTATAGTCCCCGACCTGACCAGCAGGCAGGGGATACTTCGTACTGACGGAGAAATCGCCCGGGTTAATCGTCCCTGAGTCCCACACTGATTCGCCGTCGGGCGCGCGCAGCTCGAAGCGCAGCCAGCCGCTGATGACGTCGCCGCTGACCTTGATGGAAACCGGCGCGCCTTCGGCGATCATGCCTTCGTCCACCGGAATACTGAAGTAAAACTGTTCGCCCGCCCGAGTCTCCTGAATCTGGCCGCCCTCGACGCTTGCCCAGCGATAATTCATCGGCACGCCCGACGGTTGCGAGGCGCAGCCCGCAAGGAGAAATAGGAGCAGGCCAAACAGCAGGAAGCGTAAAATGAAGTTCGCCCTTTTCATGTATTGTGAAAATGGATTGATCATGGTTTTTCCTTTATGAATAACGACAGCATTTATGATTATAGTTTACAGAAAACGTCCTTCGAGCGCATCTGCTTGTTGATGAGTTTCGAGGCTGTGCTTTAAGCCAGTCTGTGACTGGTCATCTGACCAGGCTCTTTGGTTCAGCGCGGATACGTTTCAGCCAGGACCGTGTCCACCATCAGGCGGTGAAACAGCCCGGCCTCCTCCCAGATCATGCCGTGTCCTGAGTTTTCGAAGAAGACCAATTGCTTCGCAGGCGCTTTGAGCAGGTTGAAGTATTCCTCAGGAATCGGCGATGGATTGTTCATATCGTGACGCCCCAGCACAATGTAAACCGGCAGGTCGAGGCGGGCGGCGTCCACGCGAAAGTCCAGTTCCTGCAGCTGCGGGTAGACCGTGTTGAAGGTGGTCATCAGCCCAAGCAGATAATAGATCCGGTCGAGCCAGCCGTATTCGGGCTGCTTGAGCATGAGCAGAATGGCATCCCCTTCGCGGCGATAGGTCTCATCCCGGATGTTGGGCGCTTCGAAGAGCTGATACTCGCGCCCGAACAGTTTGGCATAAGGCCCGATGGGATTTTTGCCGAGGTAGGGCGGCGGACCTTGCGTTTCGAGCGTACGCACAAAGTCTGCATCGCCGGTTTGGCGCGAATGTTCCAGCACCAGGTCGTAGATCATCCGATCTGTTTTGAGCACGTTTACCATCTGTGCCGTGCCCACATAGGCATGGTATAAGTCGGGGCGTTCCTGAGCGGCGAGCAACCCGATGATCGTGCCCCAGGAGTGGCCCACCAGATAAATTTTTTGTTCATCGAAACGCTCACGCAGCATCCCGGTCAGTTCGATTAAGTCGGAGGTGTAGCGTTCCACGGTGAGGTCATCACGCGCCGGGTAGGATTTTCCGCAGCCGCGCTGTTCCCAGATGACGACGACGAAATGTTTCTCCAACTCCTGGTTGAAGCGCAGCACGCGGGCGGCTTCGCTGGCGCCCGGCCCGCCGGAGAGGAATAAGAGCACGGGTTTGTCCACGTCCTGTCCGCGGATGATGAGCCATTGCTCCACGCCGCCCAATTCCACTTTCTCCAGGGAGGCGATACTGTTGGGCAGCGGTTTGCCGTCGGCTCCTGCAATGGCAGGCGTATGAGCCGTCCATTGGGAATACAACGTAAACGCAACCAGCAGGATGACGGGTATCAGCAGGAGGGTCATACAGCCTCGTTTCTTTGACTTATTCATGAGAATTTCCTTTCTCGTTGGGGAGGCTCTGAACAGAGAGGAGTACCAGCCCCAAATCACGGATGCGATTCAAGACACCGTGCAACGCGGATTGATCCATGATGCCGCGAATAAGAGTCTCGCCTTCAGGGAGGTTTGTGACAGTGAAACCATCAAACCGGGCCGGGCGGACAAATCCTTCAATCCGGATCTGATAGTTGATGAAGCGGTCGCTGTGGTTCATTGCTTCTTCCTTATCGGCTTACGCCTGCCGGCGGCGCCGGCGCCGATCAAAATAAGTCCCAAAGCAGGCAGGATAAAATTCAGCGGCGTTTCTAAAAGCCCCAAAAGAGAGACAGGGGCGCCAATTAGAAAACATGCCGTTCCCAGAATCAGCAGTAGATTCATGAATTTTGTGTTCACAGGCAAATCCTTTCCTTATTTGAAGTCGCATACAGTGTAGCGTCAACGGCTTTGGTTGTCCCCTATCGAAGGATAGGTTTGCTGGATAGGTTAAATAAAAAAAACCGCTTACGCGGCGGCGTTTGTTCGGGTCGGGATTAAATTCCCAGTTCCCGGGCGCGGGCAATCGCCTGGGCGCGAGTCCCCACATCCAGCTTTTGCAGGATATTATGGACATGCCATTTGGCGGTCCCAACGCTGATGACCAGTTCGGCGGCGATCTGAGCGTTGGATTTTCCGGCCGCAACGAGCCTCAACACCCGGAGTTCCTGTTCGCTCAAGGGCGCGATCAATTTTTCGTTGAAAGAATGCGACCTTCCTTGATTTGCATTCCCCGCCCTTTCGGAAAATATCTGCATCAGCCGGTCGGCAAGATCCGGGGCGGCATGACGCGCGCCCGGCAGCAGTTTTTCCAGCCATGAACCTTCATCAAGAAAAATACGGAGAAACCCTTCCGGTTCAGCCTGCTTCAGAGCCTTCTCCAACCATTCCACGGCTGGATCTGTCTGGTTCTGCGCCTGGTGGAGAAGCGCGAGCAGGAGAGCCGCCTCCAATGCGGCGCGGTTTCTGCCCGCCGCAACCGCTTTATCGAGCAAAGGATCCAGGAGGCTCGATGCTTTTTCAAACTCCCGGTTTGACAGGTAAACGCGCGCCAGGGTCAACTCTTCAAAATCCTGAACGTATTTCACCTTCTCCAATTCCCTGAACTTCACATAACCTAACGCCCATTGGTCGGCCCAACCGGACGTGCCCTGCATTAGATGTATCCGTGCCTGCTGCGCGCCGGAAATATTGGAAAGACGCCGAATCCCAAAGGTTTGCGTGATTGCCTCAGCCTGCCTGGCTGCCGCCCTGGCAGCCACCACATCGCCCTGTGACTGTCTCAACCGCGCCAGGAACAGCAGCTCGTAACGCAGGTCATCGGTGAGACCGCCCTGTTGGGAGAGTTTCATCCCATCCATCAAATACCGCTCGGCAGCAGCCAGGTCATTTTGTTCGCGCGCGATCTCAGCCAGGATGGCCCACGCCAATCCAAAAGGCGGAATGCTCGCGTTGTCGTCGAGTTGCATTGCCTGTCGGCAGAATTGGGCTGCCTGGCTCAATCTCCCCTGACCGATCTGCGCGAGCGCCGATTCACAAAGGGCGTTCACCGCAAGGTAGGAGACGCCCGCAGTTCGAGCCAATTTGCTGGCTCGCAAAAATGCGCGGCTTGCCTCCTCCAGGTTTCCGGAGAGTTCATGCGCCAGTCCCAAAGCGTCTGTGGCGCGGGCGCGGGCGTGCCACTCATCCTGCGGTAATTGATCCAGCGCGCGGCGCGCCAATTCGAATGCCGCCTGCAGATCCCCGTGGAAGGCGGCGAGGGAAGCGCGGTACGTGGACACGATTGCCAGCTGCCTCTCAACGTCCGACGCCGAGGCGGGATTTTTTCGCAGGGCGTCCTCCGCCTGATCCAGGAATTGAATGGAGAGTTCAACACGCCCCGCCAGATACAGCGCCCGCGAGGCGTGCAGGGTCAGCATGGGTCTGGAGGACATGAGCGGTCGCGGCAGTTTGTCGAGCCATTGGATCAGCGTGCCAAGTTCGCCCCCGCTCCAGGTCGAGGCGTTTTGAAGCGCCCCTTCGAGGACATCGGCGGCGAGCGCGGAGTTTTCGCTCAAAAAGGCGTATTTAACCGCTTCAAAGACCAGGCCGTTTGCCTCATGCCAGCGGGAGGCTTTTTCCAACAAAGCCTTCTGTTCAGCCTTGCTCAATTCACTCCGCAGATAATCGGCAAAGAGATGATGATAGCGATACCAGCGGCGCCGGTCATCCAGGGGAACGATGAAAAGGTTGGACCGCTCCAGGCGGTCAATGATGACCTGTGAGTTTGTCTGTCCCGTCAGGGCGGAGCAGACCTCCGCGTTGAACCGGTCGAGGACGCTGGTCTGCGCGAGGAAGGCGCGGATTTCGTCTCCCTGCTGGCGGATGACCTCCTCTGCCAGGTAATCCAAGACATAGCGGTGGCTGCCGTGAAAGGTTTCGATAAAGCGACGGAGGTCGTTCGGGTTTTGAAGAGCCAGCCCCGCCAGCTGCAAGCCCACGGCCCAGCCCTCGGTGCGCTCCTCCAGCATGGTCGCAACCTCCTCAGGCAGGTCCAGTTTCATGGAGCGAAGGAATTGGTTTGTTTCCTCCCGCGTGAAGCGCAGATTTTGCGCGCGGATCTCGGTCATTTGCGCGTGTGCGCGCATCCGCGCCAGCGGGAAGGGCGGATCCTGGCGGGCGCTGATAACCAGATGAACGTTTTCGGGCAGCCGTTCGACGAAGCGCGCCAGGACTTCATGGATTTGCGGGTTGTTGATAACGTGATAGTCGTCGAGAGCCACGATCACGGGACGCTGAAGTTCGGTCAGGTCGTTGATCAGCGCATCCACAACCGCAGCAGGCGATGGGAGCTGCCCCATTTCAAGCAGAGGTCGGACTTCCCTCCCCAGGCTTTCATCCGCACGACTGAAGGTGGAAACCCAGTAGCCCAAAAAGCGGTTGAGCTCATTATCCTCCTCATCCAGCGAAAGCCATGCGCATGGTAAATCATTCCTCCGGGAATGGAGCCAGGCGCCGAGGAGCGTCGTCTTTCCGTACCCGGCAGGGGCGGAGATTAGGATCAGCTTATGCTTCGCGCTAAGCCCCTTCTCCAACAACTCGATCAGACGCGGACGCGCCACGCCGTCTGCCCGCCCGCCGGGAACATGAAGTTTCGTCTCGAGCAATCCTTTGACCATACCTGATCAATTATATATGGAGACACGGCTTTTTCGTGCTGGAACAACTCCCCCTTTATTTTTGACGCTGTTGTTGAGTTGTTTTGGTGAAATCTTCAATCTCATACCCGCCTTCCACCAGTTCCTTCAACCTCTGCATGAAGCGCGCCGCGGGAGCGCCGTCCACGATATCGTGGTCAACGCTGACCGTCACGCATAGAAACTCGCGGTTCTCCAATTGGCCGTTCTTCAAAACAGGTTTTTCGGAAATGCCGCCCAACGTGACTTGCAGCGTGTGATTGGAAACGGGGATCCCCCAGCCGCCGCCGTCGCCGAACATGCCGACCGCAGTCAACGAAACGGTGCCGCTCATTTCTTTCCACAAGCGCGGGCGCTGCAAAAGCATTCCCAGAATCAAGCGGCGGACGAATGAGGGCAGGTACACGAACCATCCGATGAAATTTGCTTCCCGCCCGCGTCCGTTGTCCTTTTGAAAAGATCGGAGCTCCTCATGGATCTCTCGCAGGCTTTTCCGATTGACCGCCCGAATGATGTGTGGACGAATGACCTTGCGCCCCTCTGCTTCCACCTCGAACATGGTGTTTACGTCCACGTCATTGAAAATGACGAGCCTGTCCCACCAGGCGCGGTAGGCTTGCATCTGTTTGTTTGTGTTCACTGCCTGCCCGAGGCAAACCATGACGAACGCCGTAAATGAAAGCGCCTCGCCGGTCTTGGCTTTGTGCTCCTTGATCATTCGCCGCGCGTGAGTGACATCCATCTCCACCAACCCGTGGACCAAGTGTTTCTGGCGCGCCAGGCGTCCGCCATCCACCATCAGGCGGCGGATTTTCGGAAAGGGGGTAATCTGATATTCTTTGTTCATTTCATGCTCCCAGGAATTCCTTGACGATCTTGACCGCAGCGCCGATTCCATCCTCCGCGCGGATCGTCTTGCCGACCGATTCCGCCCTTCGTGTCATCTCGGCATCGCTGACCGCCCTTTGCAGCGCTCCTGCCAATTTGGTCTCGGTCAACCTTTTGGCTGGAAGCGGCTCCACTCCCGCGCCCAATGCCTGGACCCTTTTCCCCCAAAAGTGTTGATCCACGATAAAGGGAACGATCACGGTCGGTTTCCCGGCGCGCAGCCCTTCCGCCGTTGTCCCCGCGCCGCCGTGATGCACAACCGCCGCCATGCGCGGGAATAGCCAGCCGTGCGGGGCAGAGTCCAGCACAAATATATCCTTCGGAACGTCTGTCGTCTTTATGCCGCCCCAGCCGGTGGCGATCACGCCTCTTTTTCCGCTTCTCTTCAACGCCGCGATCGCAATTCCCGCAAAACGCTCGGGGTCGCGCCCCGCCATACTTCCAAGCCCGATATACACCGGCGCCTCGCCTGTTTCCAGAAATGTTTCCAATTCGACGGGAGGGCGCCAGGCATGCGGGTCGTCTTGAAACCAATAACCGCTGATGTGTACATTGTTCGGCCAATCCTGCGGGCGGGGAATCACTGCCGAACTGTAAGCGCCCAACAGCAGCGTGGAGACCAGGGTGTGAAAAAAAACCGAGCTGCCCAATCGTCGCAAGCCAAGTCGCCGCCTGAATTCGTTCACGAAGGGACGATACCACTGCCAGATCGTCTCCAACGCGGCAAAGCCGGAGAGGCGGTTGAGAATCCCGCCCATGTTTTTTTGAATGGGAAAGCCCGGAGCGGGAAAATCCCGCGTGGGAAGCACAGGCGTCGGCTCGACCAGCAGGAGCGGGATGCCGCGCCTTTCAGCAATCGTCTTTCCGAACGGAGCGAACACTGCCAGGGTGATAAGCGCAACGGCATCCTGACAGGCTTCGAGTACGCCCTCTGCCATTTGCAGCGCAACCGGCCCGAGCATCTTGCGCATGGCAAAGATGGAGCGGATCGGGTTTGTATCTCCCTTTTCCATGAACTTTCGTCCGGTCTCGCTGGCCATGATCTCCTGAACATCCCCGTGTAGCGGATGGAACGGCAGCCCTTCCTTTTGGATCAAACCGGCAAAGTTTTGTGGAGCGGCAAGACGAACCTGCAAACCTGCTCGCTGCAAGCCTTTTCCCAACCTGAGGCAGGGTTGGATGTCGCCCTGTGAACCCGCGCCGAAGATGGTGATGTTCATTGTCGTCAGACCAAAAACAGAACGACCAAACCAAAGATGTCGCCCAGAAAATGCGCAAGCCAAACGACCCAAAGGTTGTTGTGGCGGGCAAACAATATGCCGTAAAGCACGGAAGAGATCACGATCAAGGCGACATCTGTGAACACAACGATGCCCGGGCCCGGGGCAAAATGCGCCAGCCCAAACAGGAGCGACGCGATTGCGATGGCCGCCGGCGCGCCGACGAACTGAGCCAACCGTCCCTGGATGAGAGTGCGGTAGGTCATCTCTTCGCCAATCAAGGAAAATGCCAGCAGCGGAAGAAGGATTCCCCAGTTGATCCCGCTCTCGAACGGGAGCCGCGCTTGAATGTGCGCCAGGAATTCAGGGAAATATGCTTTTGCCCATAGCACGGTTACAGGTTGGACGACGAATCCCAGGAACACGAACAAAACCCAGTCGGCGCGCAGAGCCGTCCAAAAAGTGCGCCCGTTGAAACCCAGGTCGCCCCAGGTCCGTTTGCGAAGCGGTCGCTCGATCAGCAGGTATGCTACCGGAAGCAGCGCAAACAAGGGTTTTGCGCGCGGGATCAGCAACATGCCGGTCAGCATAATGACAGTGATGATGATCGTTTCAAATAGTATTCGGTTGGTTTTCATTGGTAGGTCCCTCCCAATTTTTTTCGAGAGCGGAATCTTTGATATTTCTGAGCAGCAACGCGACCATGACCAGATTGGCAATCGCGATCGCGGGAAATACGACGAGTTCCACGACGCTGGTCGCCGCGCCGATCCGCGCCATGTTGAGAGCCATCAAACTGACGGCAGTCCCCATCGTCAGGAACTTGAGCAAACTCACCGAAGCCAGCAGATAACCCCACGCTCTTCTGCGCAACAGCAGGATGCCTGACAGTATGCACAGCGGCGCGACAACCCCCAGGTCCATCGCCTGGATGAACATGCTGGTAACGTTTTCCAGGACAGGGACGGCATTCGGGGCAAAGGTCGCGGCAACTCGTCCCAGCCATGCCAGCAAGAGGAAAGCCGCGGCGAAGAAAAGCAGACCAGCGATCCAGCCGCGCGGCAGCCCTGCGGAGAAGCGCTCGGGGAGCGTCTTCAAATCGAATGACATCATGCTCAAGATGAAGGCAAACAGGCTCGCACTGAATATGGCGACATAGACCAGGAACAACTTGTTGTACGCCGCGCCAAAACACATCGTAATGTAGGTGTAAAGGATGAAGCCCAGCGTGCCGGTCAGGAGCAGGCGTCCGCGCAGCGATCCGCGCAGGGTCTGCCGAAAGGAAATCGCCAGCAAAGGCAGCCCGAGCAGGAGCGTCACGAGATCGTTGGCCTGCATCTGAGCGGCGGAACTGACCGTGTCCCAGTGATAGAGACCGCGCGCGTTGATGGTCACCTGTTCACCGCGGAAGTTGGTCAACAGATAAGGTTGTCCTTCGCCCGGAAGCAGGCCCGCCAGCGCGGCGATGAGCGTCAGCAGGATGATCACGGGAACGAGCCATTTGAGAGTTGGATTGATGTTCATGTCTATATTCCTTCATCTCCTACAAGGGCAGTGTGATGATATTCGTCAAAGAGACATTCAGTTCCAAAATAGAAATGCTTCGGAACCCGCCGCGCATAGCAGGCTGAGAAATCCGGCGCCCATCACCAGGAATTCAGCCCAAGTAAATTGAATGTCCTTGATTTTCCTGGTTTCCGCCCATGTTTTTGCCGGAAACGTATCGGCAACGAGAAGCGATTTTGATAAGGTGGCGGCGCAGATCAAGACATAGGCGGTCGTTTCCCACAGCCCAATGCGCAGGAAGGCGGCGTTTGCCGCCGCGACGGTGGGGAACGGCTCCATAAAGTTGTTGGTCCCGGCCGTCCAGCCGATCACAATGGCCTGATAGATCAGAATCGCCAGACCCGGCGTGAAGCTGCCGAAGCGGACAAAAATATTCCCGGCCGCGATGAGGAACAACAACAGGAGATTGTGGCCCAGGATGAACCAGAAAACCGGCCAGCCCGTTTCCCGCTGAACGTCGACGCCCGCGTTCCAGGCTTGTGGATGCGTAATCCAGCCGAGCGCAAATACTGACCACAAGACCAGCATGAATGCCAGCCAGAGGATCAGGCTGCGGGGGATCACATTCATGGTCGTAAGCTTCTGCATTTTCATGCGTGCGGGCCCAACCACAGCCACGCCAGGATGGCGGCATCGATGACGGCGCCGGCCGCCGCAACCTTCCAATCCAGGACGGTGAGCGCCAACGAGAACACCGCTGCGCCCATCAGCGCCGGGCGATGCCAACCCCAGCCTGCCAGCAGCGCGACCGCGGCAGCGACAAAACCGATTGCCGCAAGCGCCCAGAGCGCGCCGTAAAGCGTCATCCCGTTTTCACCCAAATCCCAGCGGCCGTCGAGCAGGGTGGTTTTGTATTCCAACCCTTGCACAGCGCCCAGTTTCATGTACGTCACCGTGCCCATCAGATGGATGAGGCCGTGCAGGGTGAGAGCCAAAGCGATAACGATGGATAGGATTTTCATGGGATCTCCTGTAAGTTGTTCGACCTTGAAAGTATTTGATTCAATGCGGCGATGAACGACTCGGCTGAAAGCTGCTTGGAGATGAAACCGTCCAAGCCATGTTCCTTTGCCGCCTTTTCATCTTCCGTCTTGACGCTGAGCGCTACCAGCGTTGCAGCGGGACAACATTCGCGCAGGGTGCGGATCAGCCGCTGGGGATGCAGGCCGGGCAGACTCCAATCCAACAGGATGACGTCCGGGGCATGTTGGCAGACCTGGGCGAGCAGGCTTTCCGCCGAGCGTGCCTCACCTGCGACCTTTATTTCCGATTGCTGCTCCATCGCCAGGCGCAGGGCGTCCAGCACATGTTTTTCGCTTTCCGCAAGGAGGACGGTCTTCATGTGGCGCTCCAGGCTTGACCTCGGTTGCTGTCTGGAAGGGGGGCTCCCCGGCCATGCTCGCGCGGCGGGGAGCCCTTTCGATTGCTCTGCCTCGCCGGTTAGCGGCTGCAGACGACCTTGTCGATGGACCAGGCGTCGCCGGCCTTCACCAGCTCGACCGTGAGCCTGTGGCCCGTGAAGTTCGTGGTCACTTCGACCGAAGCCCGTTCGCCGAAAACCTGGGCGGGGTGCGCGGTCACTTCGTTGGGCACATCCTGAGCGCACAAGACCGGGTCGACCCTCCACTCACCGCTTCGGGTGAAATCGTCCAGATGGGCGATGAACGCCGGGCTCAGCAGCACGTTGTCCTGGTACGCTTTGTCCGCCAGCGGATTGCCCTGGTACGACACGTACCAGTCGTAGAACAGTTGGACGACCTGCTCGGGCGCCGGTGGCTTGATTTCCTGCGCTGTCCCGTACAGGATGGGGGGCAGGATCACAAAGAGCAGCGTGGCGGCAGCGACTGCGACCAGGATGATCAGAAACGCGACTTGATTCTTGTTCTTCATTTTTCTTTTTCTCCTATCACGCTGAAACACGATTTGCTTCAGTCTGGCTTTAGTTTAAAAGAACAACTCCCCGGCCGCATCCGCCTGCCGGGGAGTCTTCGTGCTGTACTATGGTATGGTCTTCGCCTGGTCACTTGACCAGGCGCTTTTGCAAAGCGATGGACACCGCCTCGGTGCGGCTGGCCGCATTGAGCTTAGAGAGGATGCTGCTGACGTGGAACTTGGCGGTCGAAACGCTGACCACCAATCGCTCGGCGATCTGCTGGTTGTTCAGACCCTCCACCATGAGGGCCAACACTTCGCGCTCGCGGGCGGTGAGATCGAAGCCGGGATTTTCGGCGGGCGCGCGGGTGGACTGGATCAGGACCTGGGCGGCTTCCGAGGCGAGGGTGGGTTTGCCCGCGGCGGCGGCGCGAATGGCGTGGGCCAGTTCATCGGCGGAAACATCCTTGAGCAGGTAGCCGATGGCGCCCGCCTGCAGCGCTCCTTCGACCATCTCCCTCTCTTTGAAACTGGTCAACGCGATCACCTGAACGGTCGGATATTTCTCACGGATTAATTTTGTGGCGGTCACGCCGTCCATGCCTGGCATCATCAAATCCATGAGGACGACATCGGGCCGGGTCTGCTGACACATAGCAACGGCGCGTTCCCCGCTGGAAGCCTCTCCAGCCAGTTCAAGGTCGTCATGGGCCAGCAGAAAAGCGCCGAGTCCGCTGCGCACGACCGCATGGTCGTCCACCAGCATCACGCGAATGATTTTGGCTTCACTCATGTCTCTTTCTCCTCATCGGGCGCTTGCCAGTTCAAGTGCAACCGTGTCCCGCGCCCGGGGCGACTCACAACCTCCAACCGCGCGCCGATACTGCGGGCGCGTTCCCGCATGATGCCCAGACCGAGGCCCTCATGTTCAAGCGTTTGAGCGTCAAACCCTACCCCATCGTCCTGTATCGTCAAATCCATTTTCATGGGCTCGCCATCCAACCTCACCCGTACCTGCGCGGCTTCGGCATGTCTGGCGATGTTGTTGAACGCTTCCTGGGCGATACGATAGAACGCCTCCTTGACCTCCACAGGCGGATTATAAGAAACGCTGCGTTCGAACCCGACCTGTAACCGGGTGCGCGCGATAAAAGCGTTGACCTGATGCTCGAGCAGGTCGCCCAAATCCGTGTCCGCCAGCGCGGCCGGGCGCAACTCCACGAGCAGGGTGCGCATCTCCGAGAGCGCGCCGCGCGTCAGTTGACGCAGTTCCTCCAGGCGGCGACGGCCTTCGTCGGGATTCCGCTCCCAGATTTTGGGCAGCACATCCGCGATCATGCTGGATGAGAACAGTGTCTGCGTGACCGCATCGTGCAGATCGCGCGCCAGACGGTTGCGTTCAGCGGTGACCGCGGCCTGTTCACTCCTGGCAAAAAGCCGCGCGTTTTCGACGGCGACGCCCAGTTGATCTGCGATGGATTGGAACAACGCCAGTTGGGCGGTCGAGAACGCGCCTCCCTGGGAGCCAACGATCACCAACACCCCCAGCCGGTCTCCCCGACTTTCGAGCGGGATCAACGCCCCAGGCTCAAGCAAACCTTCCTCAGGATCTGGCGCGATATACAGGGCCGCGCCGTCATCCAGGACCGACCGGCAGGTCGAAAGCATTTTCTCCAGGTCGTCCGACGCGACGTCCCGTACGGGGCGAAGCGAGTACGGGATCAGTTCGCCGGTGGGTTCGTCGAGCAGCATCACCCCTGCGCGGGACGCGCCGACCAGGGCAACGATCAGGTCGAGGGTGGTCGCGAGCGTTTCCTTTAAGTCCAATGATCGGTTGGCCGCCGCGGTCACATCCAGCAGGACCTGCAATTCCCGCGTGCGTTCCGCGATGAGGCGCTCCAGGTTTTGCTGGAGCTTCGTCTGCTCGGTCACGTCCACGGCGATGTTCAAGATGCCGACGGTTTCGTCGTTCTTGATCAGCGGCGCGAGAACGATATTCCAATAGGTGACAGTTTCATCTGATTGCAGGCGAAATCCGTTTTCCCGCACAACTTCGCCTGTCAGGGCGCGTTCGAATAATGGCCGGATCGCTGTCTCTGTGCCGGGCAGATGCTCAAAGTAGCCGATGCCCGGCGCCAGCGGCGCGCCCGTTGATGGAGTGTAGCGCGCCGCAAACTCGCCCCAGGTTGGGTTATAGCGTTGGATGCGAAATTCCCTGTCCAGGATGGCGATGCCCATTGGCATGCGTTTGAAAAGCAGCTCCAACAGGTCGGCCTGCCAGCCGTTTTCGCGGTTGGACGGTTCTTCGGAAGGGAATTGGAACTCATCCCGAACTTTCATGCTTTGAGTGTACTGGTATTCGGGGCGATGGAATATTTACATATTTCCCCAATTTTTACGCTAAAAATCCCGATTCGCTTCCTGCAGCGCAGACGAAGCGGTTTTTCAGTCGGGATTCATACTCTATGTAAACGAAATTTATACCCGTATACAAGATATGTACCGCGCGGGGATTATGTTTGTTCAGATTTAATCTTCACCCTCGTCCACATCACTGAAAAACTCATTTGGCGGGATGAATAGCGACTCGTTGGGAGTGCGTCTCGGTGGTGTGGCGGCGGGATGGTGCGCATGACGGCTAACTGAACAGATCCTTCACATCGTCCCGCGTGAGCGACTTGAAGAAACTGGCCTCGGTAGTGATGAGACTTTTGACCAGGGCGCGTTTCTTCTCTTGCAATTGCAAAATCTTTTCCTCCACCGTGTCACGCGCGATGATCTTGTAGACGAAGACGGGTTTGTCCTGGCCGATGCGATGGGCGCGGTCGCTGGCCTGCATTTCCACGGCGGGATTCCACCACGGGTCGAGATGGATGACGTAATCGGCGGCGGTCAGGTTCAAGCCTACGCCACCAGCTTTCAGGCTGATGAGGAAGAACGGGAACGACGGGTCATTTTGGAATTGGTCAACGCGTGATTGGCGGTTGGGAGTCTGCCCGTCGAGATAGACGTACTTGATCTTGCGTTCGTCGAGTTCGCGCTTGAGTAGTTTAAGCGTCACGACGAATTGCGAGAAGACCAGCGCCTTGTGTCCCTCGGCTTGCAGCGTCTCCAGCGTTTCGAGCAGGACCTCGAACTTGGGCGCGTTGCCCTTGTATTTTTTGTCCACCAATGCGGGATGGATGGCGATCTGCCGCAGGCGCAACAACCCTTCGAGAATCTTGAAGCGCACGTCGTTCATGCCTGCGCTCTCGATCAGGCCGAGCAGTTCGGCGCGGTACTTTTCGCGGGTCTGCGCGTACAACTTTTTCTGCGCGGCGTCCATGTCGGTGTAGACGATGCGTTCGGTGCGCGGCGGCAGTTCGGGCGCAACCTGTTCTTTGGTGCGGCGCAGGATGAAGGGGTAGACCAACTTTCGCAGGGTCTTGGCCGCCTCTTCGTCGCCCTTCGCTTCGATGGGATTCGCAAACGCGCTCTTGAAGTAATCCATGTTGCCGAGCAGGCCAGGATTCAAAAACGCGAACTGCGACCACAACTCAAAGGTGTTGTTCTCTACGGGCGTTCCCGTCATCACGAGGCGGTGGTCGGCGTGGAGCAGGCGCGCGGCCTTGGCGCTCTTCGCCAGCGGATTTTTGATGGCCTGCGATTCGTCCAGGATCACGTAATGGAATTTGTACTCGCGCAGCAACTCCACGTCGCGCAACATCGTGCCGTAGGTGGTCAGCACCACATCGTAGTCGTTGAAGATGGATGTGTCCTTTTGACGGAAGTTGCCCATGTATTCGAGGAAGCGCAGACTGGGTGTGAACTTCTCGGACTCTCTCTGCCAATTGGCGATCAGACTCTTCGGGACGATGAGGAGGCTCGCTTCTTTCTTGACCTCAGCCTGTTCCTTCAACGCCTGGAGGTAGGTCAACACCTGGACGGTTTTGCCGAGTCCCATGTCATCGGCGAGGATGCCGCCGAATTTGTAGTCGCGCAGGAAGTGCAGCCAGTCGAAGCCGTGCTTTTGGTAGGGGCGCAGTTCGCCGGTGAATCCGCTGGGGAGGGCGCGTGGCTCGATCCGCTCGAAGGTGCGGAAACGCTCGCGGCGTTCGCGCCACTCCGCAGTAGCCCCCTGCGGGGATGATATCTGAATCGAGGCGTCGTCTTCGAGCAGGGAATCCAACAGGGACAGGTGAACGTCCGCCACGCGGAATCCGTCCTCGGTCTCCTCCGCCAGATTCCAGAGATGTTTGTATTTCTCCAGCCACTCGTCGGGGATTTGCCCCACCGAGCCGTCTGCCAGTTTGATGTACCGTTCGCCGCGTTTGAGCGCCTTGCGGACATCGTGGAAGGACATTTGCTGGTCGCCAAATTCGACGATGGTTTTGAGATCGAACCAATCTATGCCCGAGGTGATGTTGACGCGCAAAGTGGCGTTGGCGCGGTTGATCTTGCCGAGTTTGAGATTCTCCTCGCCGTAAATTTCAAAGCCCGCCTGCGCGAGGAGCGGAACCGAGTGGAGCAGAAAATCGAAGGGATGGGCGCGAGCGCGCAGTTCGAGCGTGCCGAAGGGGAAGGCGGAACCCGCGCGCTTGAGTCGGAAATTTGGGTCGGTGAGCAGTTGATAGAAATATTGCTCGCGCTCGGGCTGGCGGCGGATGCGGACGAGTTCCCACGAATCGGGGACGGTCTCGACAGATTGGGTCTCGCCCGTTTTGGACGCGGCCGCCTCGTAGTCCGCGTAGCCGAAGCGCAGGTCGGCGCGCAGGGTCTTATCCTTGTTGTCGTCGTGCAGGTAGAGGCGCGGGACGGGCGGTACTTGAATGTCGTGCCATTTTACGAGGTCGCTTTTGATGGGGAGCGCTTGCGCGATGCGCGCGAAGTAGCGCTCGCGAAAATCGTCTGCTTGCTGGATGGGAATTTCGATGGGAAACGAAGGCAGGATGGACAGCGCGTGGATACTGCGAAGTTGGGCGAGATGATCGTCCATGAGAATCCAACCTGGATGATTGGGAGAGACGATCTCGACCTGTTTGTTGATGTAGTTAAATTGTCCGTTGTATTCATAGCCCGCGCGTAGGGCGAGTTTGGTCTCGTCGCGCTGGATGTCAATTTTTACTTCGACGGGGTTGGGCAGGAGGTAAATGCGGCGTTCGAGTTTATCGGGGTAACGACTGCCGAGGAACATTGGCACATCGAGTTTGGCGAGGATGGAAAGATACATGGGCAGGTTGCTGGTTCCTATTCCATATTGCATGGAGTTGGAAAGGATGTTCAAGACCGAGGCTGATTCAGTGTCCATGTTCAAACAGCCCGCAGGGTTCACTTGGCGGAAGATCCGTTCGCTGACCTTGAGCCAATTCTTGCTGGTTTCGAGGAAGTGGTTGATCTCTTGCGGAGATTTTTTCTCCGCGCCTGCGATGCGATACCAGTCTTCAGATTTGATGATGAGCGGTTCGAGGGAATAAAAATATTCTGGGCGATAGGCGCTGCCATAGCCATAGTAGCCCATCTGCGTGCGTGTCAGGAAAACAGCCGCCACGTAACGCGCCAGATGCGGCGAGGAGGAACGCGGCGACGCAAGCGAAAGCGTTTCATCCAGTTTTTTTTGCCAATTCTGAGAGGACTGTTGAGCGGGCGGAGGAGCAGGTTTTCTTACATTTTGAAAATCTTCATCATCATCATCTTCTTCATCATCCCAATCTTCCTCTTCGTCGTCTTTGAGATACTCGCTCAACTCCAACGCGGCCGCGATCATGTGTTTGCAGAAATTGCCATCATCCGCGTAGGGACAGTCGCATTCGAAGGCGAGATCGCCCTTCTTGTCCACTTTGATCTCAACGGTGTACTCGTTCGAGTCGCCGTCCACGAGAATGATGGCCTTGCTGTCAGAGATGAGAGTTACATCCCAGGCGCGGTTTTCCTTGTAGTAGGCGCGCCCGCGCTGGATGGAGCCCGAGTCGGCGTAACGGGAGTAGGGGAAACTGTCGAGAAGTAGGGATGTGAGCGCGGGCATGGCGGGGGTAGTATATCCAACAGTACGTCCCAAGGGGAAATACTTTTCAGACAATTTTATAAGTTATTTAGCGGCAAAGCTGTTACGCCTTGTCCAAGCGGTAAGGTGATGTTTCCTGAGTGAATCACATAGCCTGGCAAGGCTTTACTCTTGAAATCTCGTTGAAAGGCAAGGATTTCTTTTGCCATTTCAGGTCGCGGTGTTTCGGAAAGTTTGATTTCCATTGGAATAAGACCAGACTGTGTTTCAATGACCACGTCCACTTCAGAACCTGCCACTGTTCGCCAGTAGTAAAGCGGTGGTTCCTCTCCGCGATGGAGACATGTTTTATACAGGTCGGAGATGACCAAGTTTTCAAATATCGCTCCGCCCATCGGTCCAGCCGCGGCATGTTCAATATCGCGCAAGCCGACGAGGTAACACAGCAGTCCTGTATCCACAAAGTAAACCTTTGGTGACTTGATTAGCCGTTTGCCAATGTTAGCGTAGTAGGGACGCAGCAGGAAAATCTGGAAACTAGCTTCAAGAATTGAGACCCAATCTTTAACAGTATTAACCGCGATTCCAACATCACGAGCAAGTTCGCTCAGGTTGAGGATTTGAGCGCTACGGGCAGCCAGAGCGCGCAGAAAGACTTGAAATTGCGTCAAATTACCGAGGTTTCTCAAGTTGCGTACATCGCGTTCTAAATACGTTTGGATGTAACTGGCTTGCCATAGGCGTACATCGCGCGTGAGGTCTGTGGCAATCTCCGGATAATAGCCTCGCAGAATTTGTTCCCATAAAAATGATGGTGTTTGAGTTGGGAGACCGGATAGTGATTTGTTTTCCCAAGGAAAAGTTCGGTTTGGAAAACTTGCCAATTCTCTCCGAGTGAATGGCAACAATTTGAGAACAGCCGCCCGTCCCGCAAGGCTTTCTGTTACCTGTTGCATTAGGAGCAGGTTTTGGGACCCGGTTAGGATGAATTGCCCGTTCCGACCGCGAGATGCATCAATCTTTTCTTTTATGTAGGGCAAGAGTTCTGGAACATATTGGATTTCATCGAATACGATTGGAGGGGGATATAGATTTAGAAATGCACGTGGATCGGTTTGTGCAGCTAAGCGCACGTCTGGTGGTTCAAGAGAAAGTACCTGATAGCTATTACCAAAGAGTTGCTTTAATAATGTTGTCTTTCCCGATTGGCGTGGGCCGACAATTACGGTGGCAGGAAACTGTTTGGCGGCTTTGAGAACGATTGGTTCCAAGGAACGATGAATGTAGTTATTGTTCATTCGGCCTCCTTTGCTTATTTGCAATTATACTGCAAATAAATGTCTCTGCGCAAGAAAATCCCCATGCATTTGCATGGGGACTTTTGGGGAAACTGATGAGAGAAAGGTTGGTCTCTGCCGCCTACGTTGCCGCCTACGCTCGGGGCTTAAATTTATACCTGTATACATGATATGTACCCCGCCGGATGGATCCGATTGCGATTATGAGACTACTGTAGTGTAGACTTTTCAAACAATCTCTCAATTTTTTCCTTCTGTACTTTCCCACCTCCAAACTGAAGCGCGTTCGCTGCGCCCGCCGCCACCCCGTAGCGCAACGCCACCTCGGGCGGATTCCCCGCCTCCAGCGCATACACCAGCCCGCCGAGAAATGCGTCACTGCTGCCCACACTGCTGACAATTTTTATCTCTGGCGACTTGGCAAGCCAAGCGCTGCGATCCATTGTCAATATCGCGCCTTCTTTCCCCAACGTCACAACCACAGAAGCGACGCCTTTTTCGCGCAGTTGCTCGCTGACCCGTTGCGCCTGTTCCGCGTTGGAAATGTCCACGCCCAAAACTTCGCTCAATTCGCTTCTGTTCACTTTCAGGTTGATTCCATTTACGTTCAGCGCCGCGCTCAACGCCGCGCCGCTTGTATCCACCCAGACAGATTTTTTCCGCTCGACCAAGCCCAAAAGCAGCGATTGAAATAAATGCGCTGAAAACCCTGGCGGCAAACTTCCGCTCACGCAAACGAGTTGAACGCGCTCCGATTGCTTCCACACATCCTGAACGAACGCTTCACATTCTGCCGCGCTCACTTCTGCACCGCGCTCGTTGATGACGGTTGCGTCACTGCCATCTTCCACCAAAATTACGCAGGTGCGCGTTTCGTTCTTCATCCGCGTCCACTCGGCAGATAAGCCTTCGCGCCCCGCCAACTCTGCCAGCAGGTTCCCCGCGTGACCGCCAATCAAGCCCATGCACAACGGTTCGCCGCCCAACGCGAGAATCGTCCGCGCCACGTTGAGCCCCTTGCCGCCCGCCGCCGCCAACACCGCATCGGCGCGGTGAACTTCGCCCGCGCGCAACGCACTTACATGCAGGGTGCGGTCAATGGCGGGGTTGGGGGGGACACATAAAATCATAACTTCTGCTTTCTGTGGCGCGACATTAATGTCGCACTACATACTTCAGCGCTTCTTCCAACGTGGGTTGCGCCGTCGTGCCGCCCGCCGCCTGTGTGGATAATGCTCCGCACACGCACGCCAGCCGCAAAGACTTTTTTAATTCCCAATCGTTCAAATAGCCATAGATGAATCCCGCATCAAACGAGTCGCCTGCGCCAACAGTATCCACAACATTTACGGGAATACTTTCCACCTGGATTTTCGGACTCTTCGAGATTCCCAACGCCCCATCTTTTCCCAACTTAATGGCAACCGCCTCCACCTTTGACTTGAGCCTGTCTGCCGCTTCTTCAATATTTTCTGCGCCTGTGAGCGACTTCGCTTCGGTCTCGTTCGGCAGGAAGACATCCGTCACAGAAAGCAGTTCATCAAAGCCAATCCATTTTTCGGTGGGGTCGTAATTCGTATCCAACGAAGTGGATAACCCAAGTGCATGAGCGCGTTTGAATAACGCAGGCAAATCGGGTTGGAGGTTGGTTTGCAGAAAGTAACTCGCCACATGCAAGTGACGCGCCCGTGCCAGTAAACTATCAGCGATGTCTTCTGCCCGTAGTTCGGCGATCAAGCCGAGGTGAGTCAGCATGGCGCGGTCATTGCCCTTATTAAGTGAAATGGTAATGCCCGTCACCCCGTCAGGGACAACGATCACGTGGGTCACATCCACGCCGCGTTTTTGCATTTCATCCAGCATGAAGCGCCCGAAGACATCATCACCGCATTTGCCAATGAAAGCGACGTTGAGTCCGAGCCGAGCCGCGCCGCAGGCAAAGATGACGGACGACGAGCCGATGGCGAGGGTGGCGTTGTCCATCAGTTTTTCCACCTGCCCAAATTCGGGGGTGACGTTGCCTGTGAGAATCAGGTCGGGGTTGGTTTCGCCTGCTACGAGTAAGTCGAATGATTGCATGGTTGGGGGAGGAATCGTCAAAGGTCAAAGGTCGAAGGTTAGTAGGTCTTGTACCAGTCGAAGGGGGCTTCGGGTTGGTAGAAGTCGGTGAAGGGTTTGGCAAGAGCGGTGCAGGCGGAGGTGAGGCGGGTGAGGCGTTCAGCGGCGACATCGCGCAGGAAGGTTTGGCGTTCGGAGGGTTCCATCGTCACGGCTTCTTTCCACACGGCGCGCCCGACGGCGATTCCGCTGGCGCCCGCGTTGCAGGCGACGATGACTTGCTGGACGAAGGTTTCATAATCCACTGCGGCAGAGAGCAGAATCCAGGGGATGTCAATCACAGATGAAATTTCTTCGCAGGCTTCGCGCCAAAGGGTTTGATTCCGCTCTGCGGTATCCAGCGGGAATTCGGCTTTGAGCACATCCGCGCCGAGCGGGGTGAGGCGTTTGGCAGACTCTACCACCACATATCTTTTTTCTTCAGATGAAAGTTTCTTTTCATCGAGCGAGTACGAGAGCGGTTCGAGCATGAGGGCAAGGTCATGCTGTTTACATTCGTCTGCGATGTTTTGTGTGAAGTCTTCGGTCTCTTTGGCAGTGGGCAAATCGGGATGATAGTAGACCAGCAGTTTGATCGCCGAAGCGCCCATGCGTTTGGCTTTTTCCACGCTCCAGCCTGGGATGAGTTGCGCTTTGCGGGCGGACGAGTCGCCTGTGTAGCCCGTGGATTCAACAGCCACCACCAAGCCGACATGGTTGGGGATGACGTTTGCGGCAACGGCTTGGGCGGCGGAAATTTCAGGGTCGAGCAACACAGCCGTCCCGTAGGGGGCGAGCGCGGAAGTTACATCCAGTTTGAAGCGGCTGAGGGCAGAGTCATCCACAAAGGCGGGGTTGGCTTTGCGCAAATTCTGACGATGGTCGAGCGCAAGGGCGGTGAAGGTTCCGCGCGCCGATGCGATTTGTCCCAATCCGCGAAATTTTCCGATGGTGATAGGCTTCATGTGTTAGGTTCTTTTGAGTCAAACGTCAAAGGTCAAAGGTCAAAGACTTTCGACGTTTGACCTTTGACTTATTCAAATTGAGGCAGGTATTTTCGATTGGTTTCGAGCATGTCGTCCAAAACTTGTTGAGCGTGTTCGAGTTGGGTCCCAACGGGTGGACGATGAGCGCTTGATAGGCGGCGGCGCGGTCTCCGAGGGCGGCGGCTTGGGCGGTGAGAATCTCGTAAGATTTGACCGCCGACAGCAAGCCGTAGGCAAAGGGCGGGAGCGGCTCGGCAGGGATGGGCGTGATTCCGCTACAGCGGGCGATGGCGGGGATTTCCAGCACCCAACTCTCATCCCATTCCTTCACCGCCCCATTGTTGCGGACGTTGACCACATGCACTTCGCCCAGGTCGTTGTAATGAGCGTTGATGAGTTGCGTGGCGACGGTGGAATATTCCGCGCCGCCGCGTTTGCTCAGTTCTTCGGGCGGTTCGCTGCGGGCGGGATCGGCATATTGGCGCAGAAGCGATTTTTCCAATTCCATTACCGCTTCGGCGCGGGAGGGGGGCCAGGCGGCTTGGGCTTTGATTTTGACGGTGGTGTTGTAATAGTATTGCAGGTAGTCGTTGGGAATCAGGCGCGTTTCCCGAATCAGGCGTGGATCCCAGGCGTGGTTGTCTTCGGGTTTGAAATCTTTCAGGCTGGCTTCCATCACTTGATTCCAGACATCTTCGCCGTCAATGGCGAAACCGTAATTCCAGGAGAGATGATTCAGTCCCAGAGTCTTGAGCGCGGCGCGGGACGGGTCAATTTTTTCGCCTGTGTTTTTTTTCAACGCTTCCAAATACTTGGTGCGGGTGTTCATTGGAACATTGCACACGCCCACCGCAGGGACATCGGGCGCGTAGCGATTCAACGCTTCGGTGACAAGCCCCGATGGGTTGGTAAAGTTAATCAACAGCGCGTCCTTTGCCGTTTCGCGGAGGTCTTTTGCAATGTTCAATATCACGGGGATGGTTCGCAATGCTTTTGCCATGCCGCCGATCCCTGTGGTTTCCTGACCCACCAGCCCGTGCCGCAAGCCGAGATATTCGTCTTCGCGACGGGCTTGCATTTGCCCCACGCGGAATTGGGTGCAGACGTAGGACGCGCCCGCAATCGCTTCACGCTGGTTGGTGGTCAACGTGACTTTGAAGGGTTCGCCTTTGGCTTTGACCATGCGCTGGGCGAATCCGCCCACAATGTCGAGCCGTTCCTTGTCAATGTCCATCAGGCAGAGTTCGCGGACGGGGAGTTGCTCGACGCGGGCAAGAAAGCCGTTGATGAGTTCGGGCGTGTACGTCGAGCCGCCGCCGATGACTGTAATTTTCATTTTGATTCCTTTCGGTAGGGCGACATTAATGTCGTCTTACGCCAACTCCACTACTGCGGTGAGATTCTCTGGCAGGTCTGGGTTCAAGCCCTTTGCCACCGAACGCTGAAAGGCAATCAGTTGGGCGACGGGCAAATACAGCGGACTGCGGGCAATTTCGCTCAGTCCCGAATCCAATTCCACGTCCGCGCCTGATTCGGCGATGGAGAGAGTCCGCCCACCGAGCGTACGCATATCTTTCAGCACGGCTTCTTCCATCTCGCGCTGCGCGTCTGAAAACAGACCCACCACCAGCGCGGATGGGGTAATCATGGATTTGGGTCCATGCCGATATTCGAGAAAATGGAAAGGCTCACTATGAGTCAGGGTCATCTCTTTCATTTTTAAGTTCACTTCGCACGCCAGCCCATAGCGTAAACCAGAGCCGAGAAAGTAAAAACGGTCAAGCGTAAGGTCTTTGCCCAGTTCATTTGCAAGCGGTTCGTAACGGTCGAGCAATTTCTCTGCCAATGTGGGCAGCGATTGGAACTCGCGCCACAGGTCATCGCGCCCGCTGGCAAACACGGCAAGAGTCAGCGTGGCAAGGTAGAGTGTGGAAAAGGCGCGGGTCTGCGCGACGGATGTTTCCTGCCCCGCCGTCACCAAAAGGTTGAAACTGCCAATCGTTGGCAGTTCCGCTTCTGGGTAGCACGAGACGGTGGCAGTCTTGCCGCCAAAAGCGCGGGTGGCGCGGACGGTTTCGGTGGTGGTTCCCGAACGGCTGACGGAAATCATCAGCGGGTTGGACGAAGCGGGAATGGACGCGGGATTGAGCCAGGTTTCCGAGCCAGGCAGGGCGCGGGCGGGGAGTTTGGTCAACTCCTGCCAGACTGCCGAAGCCGCCAGCGGCATGTAATACATCGAGCCGCAGCCCGTCAGCACAAGTGAGTCGAAGTTGCCTTCTTTGAAAAACGACAGCCATTCGTCTTTGCGCCGCGCCAGCATATCGAGCGTCTCTGCCCATGCCTGCGGCTGTGATTTGATTTCATTGTAAGTGTGGTAGTTGGTTGGTCTCATAGTCTGTTAGTCTCGTAGTCTGTTAGTCACTGTTCACTGTTCACTGATAACTGTTCACTGCTCACTATCGCGCCACAAACGCGAACTCTTCTTCCTTCTGTTTCCACCCCGCGCGGATTCGGTTCAAGGTCTCGCCCCACGGGCGGATTCCGCTCAAGGCGTCTGCCGCTTCCACGGAGCAGGCGCCCACCCCCAGCGCGGCTTGAAGCGTCTTGGCGGGGGACATATCCCGCAGGAAGGCGGAGAGAAATCCTGCAATAGTGGCGTCGCCTGAGCCTGTTGTCCCCGCCACATCCACCTGATAGCAGGGCTGCCAGGCTTCGTAATTTCCCCAGGCGGTGAGATATGTCGGGCGGACTTTTCCCAACCCTTGCAGCACATCGGCGGGGGCGACGCGCAAATACAAGCCACGTTCGCCCAATTTGATGACGATGATTTTCGCGCCCATCGCCAGCAGTTCATCGCTGACTTGGCGAAGCAGTTCGGGCGTGAGCGGGCTGTGCGCGTCTTTGCCAAGCATGAAAAGAATCTCGTCGAGACTCGGCAGGAAGATGTCTGTGTGTGGGAGCGCGTTCTGCAAAATGGTTTTCCAGTCCGCCCGCCCTGCCGCCGAGTGTGGGTCTGGCAGCGCCATATCAAGCGAAGTGGTGAGACCGAGCGCTTTGACGCGGCGAAAGAGTTGAGTCAGTTCCGCGCCATCGTCGGTATACATGCGCGCCATGAGCGGGGGATAGCCAAAGTGAAAGAGACGCGCGTCCTGAATCTTTTCATCGCTCACATCGGCGGACGTGAAATCGTCGTTGGAGCCAGGGTGATGGAGAATGCAACGGTCAACGCCAGGCGGGTTGAGAATGATGGAGTAGGACGTGCTGGTTGCCGCGTCCGCGTGGATGCCGTCTGCAAGCGCAGGGGCGTGGTCTGCCACCATCTGCCTGACGACGCGCCCAAGTTGGTCAGCGCCGACTTTAGCAAGCAGGCGCGTTTCAATGCCCAGCCGATTCAGCGCCAGCCCCGTGTTCGAGACCGCGCCGCCCGTCGAGACTTGCGCCGCGCCGATGTCCACCAGTTTGCCTGGCTGGACGATGGAGTCGAGTCCGCTGGCGGCGTGGCTGGCAAGGTTGGGGATGATGTCGAGACAGATGTGTCCTGCGATGATGGCGTCGGGCATGAGGCTCCTGAAGGATGAAGGATGAATGATGAAAGATGAATGAACGTGTTGCGTAGTGCGTAAACGGAACACGCAACACGCAACAGATTATCCAATCAAATGCTTCACAATCAGCATATCCAATTCTTCGTAATCGCGGGCGGCGCGGAGTTCTTCCACTTTTGCCACATCCAGCGAGCGGGCGAGTTCGACAAGGCGCAGGAAAAAGGCGCGGCTGTTGCGGAGATGTTTGGTGGATGTTTCCTTCGCTTGCGTCCGCAGGGCTTTTACATCCAAGCCGATGAATTCACCGTTCTGTCCGTAGCCCGCGCGTTCCAGCACCCAAACCTGGTTGAAGGCGCGGCGGATGTCCACTGCGCCGAAGGATTTGTCTTCATCGAATTTTAGTCCGTTCTGGTCATTGAGATGGACAGACCAGAGTTTCTTGTGCGCGAGCGCGTACGCCATCTCATCAGACGGGTCAAGCCCTGCCAGAATCGCGTGCGCTGATTCGATGAGCGTCCCCACGCGGCTGGGGTCAACCGTCAGGCTGGCGAGACCGAGAAAATGTCCCGTCGTCGGCACGTAGGCGGCATCCATCGGCTCGTTGGGTTTCATCTCGCCCAAAATGCGGATGTCTTTATCGTATTCCAACACCGCATTCATCCACTCGACCAGCCGCGCCACCGCAGCAATGGGGTCTTTCGCTTCGCGCAGGTACGTCCCTTCGCGGGCGGGCCATAGCACCAAATCTTTCGTGTCCATCAAGCGGGCAATGTCAATCGCGCGTTTTGTGCGTTCGAGCGCGTATGTCCGCGCTTCGGCGGAGTTGGACGTAATCGCGCCGTCCACCGTCAGCGGATGTTCCCACAGGCGCGGGGCGATGAATTCCGCCACCAATCCGCGCTCATCGAGACGGGCGCGCATGGCTTTGGCTTCGGCTTCCTGCTGGCTCCAGGGCGCGTCTGCATTCGAGACCACATCGTCATCGTGAAACTGCACGCCGTCGAAGCCGAGTTGTTTGTAAAATTCCAATTTTTCGGCAAACGAAAATTCATCGCGCACGGCGGGACCAAACGGGTCTGCGCCTGTGTGGATGTTCCAGGGACCGAAGGAAAAGCGGTAGGTGGTGGACATGGGATGCTCCTTTTGTGGTTGGTAATTCGTAATTGGTGATTGGTAATTACCACTTACCAATTACCAATCACCCCGCCAAGCCTGTGACTTGCGCGGATGTGTGTTGTTTTTGATAATCTTCCATCTTTGGCTGGATTTTTACTGGATGGATGACCTGTTCGACGATGGTGCGCGTGCCAGCGCAGCCGAGCCGTTCGAACAACATATCGAACTGCGCTTCCCACGCCGCCGATAACTGCTCTTTGACATCCGTCGGCAGATTCCACGCTGATTCTTTGAACGGGGCGAGCGCGTGCATTTGGGTGTTGTGATGGAATTGTTCATCGGTCATGTCGGGCTTGCGCTCGGCGGCGAGATTCTTGTCCAGCCAGGCGAACATTTCATTCTTCAATTCGATTGGAATATTTTTGTAGAACGTGTTCATAAACGCGGTAGCCAGGTGGACTTCAATCGCGCCGTGCGAGACGAACTGATTGAAATGTTCAGGCGGCAAAGTGGACGCGCCATGTTGCACCGCGCCGCCCATGCCGTATTCCGTCCGCGCAACATGACCCAAATTTTCCAGCGCGTCAAAGTCTATGTTGACCTTCGCCATCGAACCATCGGGCAACGGGATTCCGCCGTGCGCTGTGCCTGTGTGAATGCTGACCTTGCTCAACCCAGGCTGATGGGGCGCAAACCGTTCGTTGAACTGATTCATGTAAGCGCGGAGTTCTTCCAGCGTCGAGACGTGCCCGCCCACTTCGCCAATCTCCCCGCCGATGGAAACCGTCACGCCCTGCGGCTGGAGTCTACGGACGTGCGCCGCCAACTCCGCTGAAAGCGCGGCATTGACGGTTTGCTGTTCTGGCACAGTCGGCTTCGATAAATCCACCAGTGTGCTGGTGTCCACGTCAATGTTGAAGTAGCCCGCCGCCAACGCTTCGGCAATCAAATTCTCCACTGTCGCTTTTTCCTGCTTCAACGGCAGGCTGGCAGAGATTTGAAAATGGTCTCCCTGCAAAAATAGCGCGCCGCGAGAACCTTCGGCGATGGCGGCGGCAAGAATATCGGCGGCATATTCGGCAAGGGTCTGATTGGTCCAGCCGAGTTCGACGCGGGCGAGTTCAAAAATTATCGCGGCGGCATCCACTTTGCGGGCGGAGCGGAAGGCGGCGCAGGCGCAGTCGAAAGGCAGGGCGCGCAGGTTGAAGGCGGGAGTCGTCCAGGCGTGGGAAAAGGCTTCTCGTCCGCGCGCCAGGTACAGGTCATGGATGGAAGCGGGAACGATATCCAACGCCTGGGCGGCGGCGCGAATCCAATACCTGGCTTGCGCGGCGCGTTCGCCATTATCCAAGGCAGAGATACGCGCCAGATTTGCGATGTTGGCGCGGAGGATGGATTCATTTTCCACGCGGACGGTTTCACCATCCAACGACAAACCATAATCGGTCAGATTCATTCTTCCTTTTTCTCTTCAGGACTGACAGCTTTGCGGAACTCGCGCAATCCTGAGCCGAGTTCGCCCGCAATTTTTCCAATGCGCCCCACGCCAAAAAGCAGGATGACGATAATAAGCAGGATGATTAATTCAGTGGGGCCAATTCGAATGGGCATGTGAGTCTCCTTCTATGAGTTACAAGTTACGAGATACGAGTTATGCAATCACATCCACCTGCCGTTTAGTTTCAGCAGATTTCAGAATCGCGTCACAAATCACGGCGTTGATGTAGCCGTCTTTAAAGGTCGCGCCGAGCGGGGCGATGTCCTTGTCGTTGACGATGCAATCAAGCAGGTGCGTCATCTCATGCACAAAGGTATGCTCCCAGCCGATGATGTGTCCGTGGGGCCACCAGTTTGAAATCCAGGGGTGAACCGACTCGGTGACGGACACGCTGCGGAAGCCTTGAGTCTCGGCGGGGTCGTCTACAAAATAGATTTCGAGTTCGTTCAGCCGCTGCAAGTCGAAGCGCAGGCTGCCGCGCTCGCCGTTGATTTCAAAACTGTTGCGGTTGCGGTTGCCTGTGGAAAAGCGGGATGCTTCGATTGTGCCAATCACGCCGCTATGAAATTCGATGAGCGCAGCGTAGGCGTCATCTACGGTGACTTTTGCGCTCCCTTCGCCGACGGGCAGCCTGCGCTCTGGCACGAAGGTGCGGGTGAGGGCGTTGACGGTTTTTATTTCGCCCAGCAAATACCGCGCCAGGTCAATGGTGTGCGCGCCCAAGTCGCCGAGCGCGCCGCTGCCCGCCAGGTTTTTATCCATTCGCCAGACGAAGGGCAGGTCATAATGCGGCAGCAGCCACTCCTGCAAATACACGGCGCGGAAGTGATAAATGCGCCCTAGTTTGCCGCTTTGAATCAGTTCCCGCGCCAGCCGCACGGCGGGGACGAAGCGGTAATTGAAGGCAACCATGTGCTTCACGCCCGCTTTGGTCACCGCGTCGAGCATGGCTTTGGCTTCTTCAGCGTTGCGCGCCAGCGGCTTTTCACAGATGACGTGCTTGCCCATTTGCGCGGCGAGAATGGTTGGCTCGGCGTGGATGTCGTTGGAGCCGCCGTTGTCGAAGAGTTGGACGCGCTCGTCTTCGAGCATTTTGCGCCAGTCGGTGTAATGCGCTTCATACCCGTACCGTTGAGCGGCTTCAGCGACTTGAGATTCTCCCAGCCCGCAAAGGGCGGCAAGGCGGGGGATGGCGGGCGGCGGGTACATCATGTGGGGGATGGTCTTGAAGGCGTTGGTGTGCGCCTTGCCCATGAAAGCATAGCCGAGCATTCCGATCCCAATTTCGGGAATGGGTTTGGCGGCGCCTGATGCGATCATTTGGGTGAAGGATGTTTGGGACATGAGCCTCCTTTTGTGCCGCGACATGAATGTCGCATTACGCTAAAACATTCAAAACCTTGTTCAACCCTTCGAGCGTGTTCTCCACGTCTTCATTCGTCATCAGCGGATTGACATCGAGATGAACGGCGCGGCTGAGAAGGTCAAGAGTCTTGGGGCAGGCGGCGGGGGAGTAATCGGGGTCACGCTGGGCGGAACTCCACGGGGCGTTGGCGGATGTCCAGGCGCGTTTGGCGGTGATGGGCGTCCAGTGAACGTAGATGTGATAGTCGGTCACGTCGGGCTGATAGAGCGTGGCGGCGCTGATGTTTTCGGCTTGCAAAGCATTTGCCGCGCGGAGCGCTTTTTCGGCAGTATCGAGATAAAAGACGAGCGCGATGGCGGTATCGCCCTGCGGGTCATGTTCGGCGCGGAAGCGGATTCCTTTTTTCTGGGCGATGTCAGTCAGCCCCGCTTTGAGCGTCTGCTTGCGCTGGCGCATCTGGTCGAGCAAATTCTCGCGCTTGCGAAGTTGGACGAGCGCAACCGCCGCCAGCAGTTCGGGCATGCGGAAGTTCGCGCCCCACAGCATTTCTTCGTTTGCG
This sequence comes from Anaerolineales bacterium UBA7227, assembly GCA_002473085.1. Lineage (GTDB taxonomy): Bacteria > Chloroflexota > Anaerolineae > Anaerolineales > Villigracilaceae > Denitrolinea > Denitrolinea symbiosum. Next base: position 441 of record DKTP01000061.1, on the reverse strand, counting down.
AATCCGTTGCGCAAGCCGCCAATGACATCGTGGAACATGACGGCGCGTTTCCAGACGGTTTCGTCATTCGTGATGACCATGCCGCCTTCGCCCGAGGTGATGATTTTGTTGAACTGCAAACTGAAGCAGCCCACATCGCCCAACGAACCGAGCGCCTTTCCGTGAAACGAGCCGCCGTTGGCTTGCGCCGTGTCTTCGATGACTTTCAGGTTGTGCTTTTTTGCCACCGCGAGAATCGCTTCCATATTGGCGGGCGCGCCGCGCATGTGAACGGGCATGATGGCTTTGGTCTGCGGGGAGATTTTCGATTCGACATCGGCGGGGTCGAGCGTGAGCGATTCATCCACTTCGGCGACGATGGGAATGCCGCCGACCGCCAGCACCGCCGAAGCGGACGCAATCCAGGTGTAGGCGGGGACGATGACTTCATCTCCCGCGCCG
>DKTP01000134.1 GCA_002473085.1 Anaerolineales bacterium UBA7227 | reverse complement strand
AGCGTGCTTTTCCCCGCGCCGTTCGGACCGACAACCGCGACGCGTTCGCCCGCGTGCAGGTGGAAGGTCACGTCGTCGAGCGCCGCGCGCCCGTTATAACGGACGGTCAATTTCTGCACGTCGAGGATCGGTTCGTCGATTCGGTGAAGAATATGCGGATACATGGTTATTCGATGCGTGAGACAGGTCTTACTGTAATGCTTCGACGATCGCGTTGACGTTGTAGCGGATCATGTCCAGGTAGGTCTCCGCGCCGCCGCCCGCCGCGCTCAACGAGCCTGTAAAAAGGGACACGAGACGGACGCCCGTGTCATCGGCGACGCGGCGGCTCAAATCGGGACTGACGGTGGAGCCGACGAAGACGGCCTTTACGCCGCTGGAGCGGATCGCGTCCTCCAGCGCGGCGAGTTCCCGCGCCGAGGGAGCCGCGCCCGTGCTCAGCGAGGGGATCACCGTCCCGACCTGCTCAAAGCCGTAGCGCGCCGCGAAATACCCGAAGGCCTCGTGGTCGGTGACGAGTTTGCGATTCGCCTCGGGAATTTCCGCCACCCGTTCGCGGATCCAGGCGTCGAGCGAAGTCAGCTCGGCAATGTACGTCTCCGCGTTGACTTGATACTCGTCCGCGTGAGCGGGATCGGCTTTGGAGAACGCGTCGGCGATGTTGCGCGTCCACACGATGATGTTGTTCGGGTCCTGCCAGACGTGCGGGTCGAGTCCGCCTTCCTCGCCCACGAAAGGCAGGGCGGCGATGCCCTCCGAAACGACGACGACGTTGGCCGCGTCCGTCAGCAGCGGCTGGAGGGTAACCTCGAGGTCGAAGCCGTTGACGAGGACGAGGTCCGCGCCGCTCAGCGCGGCCACGTCCTGCGGACGCGGGTCGTAGGCGTGCGGGTCCGCGCCGATGGGCAGGAGCACGCGGACGGTCACGCGCGGACCGCCCACCTGCCGCGCCGCGTCGCCGATGAGGGAGGTGGTGGCGACGACGGAGAGTCCGCCCGAAGTCGAGGGAGAGGCGGGAGTCGAGCAGGCCGCGAGGGCCGCGAGGGTCAAAATCCAAAAAAGTTTGCGAAACATGATTCTCACAGTACAAAACGACGCTTTGCGTTACAGAATATCCAATTCAGCGATGTCGTCTTCGGCGGTTTCCTTACGGAGGATGAAGTACGCGCCGGCGAAGTGGGCGTCGGCGCTGGCGACGAGGAGCGCGCCGCGCTTGGGGAGTCTCTCGGCGGCGGTTTACCATACGCCCGGTATCAGCCGATAGCGCGTGCGCCGCGCGTACTCGATGTAGCCGGGCAATTCGTCCTGCAAAGTCTTGTCTTCCAGCGCGGCGCGGACGAAGACCGCGCCGACCGTGAGCAGGGCCGGGATCAGCGCCCAATAGGAACCCAGCAGGAGCGGGATTCCCAGGTCGCCGATCACGCTTCCGAGATATCCGGGATGGCGGACGAGGCGATAGGGTCCCGAGTCCACCACAATGTGGCCGCGCTCTTTTTGGATGCGCACCACGCCCGAAAAGAAGCGGTTGACGATCAATGCCCAACTTGCCAGCGCGTATCCCAGCGCGACGATTGCCAGCCCGGCCAGTTGCATTCCCAAAGACGCGCGGGGCGGCCAGCCGAAACGCAGGTTCAGCGCGGCCGTCGCGGAGATGGCGATCATGCCGAACAGGCCGACGATGGGCGATAGGATCTTGTCCCAGGGCTTGACGTCTTCATGCGCCAGGAATTTGCCGCGCTCCGCCAAAAGGTCCGGGTGGACGCGGGCCGCGATCGCCCGGCTGACGATGAACGAGACGACCATCAGGATTCCGCTCGCCCACGCGCCCCACCAGTCCCACCGTCCCGCAATCGGGAAGGGGAAAAGCATGAGCAGGAGGAAAAGGACGGCGACGCGCGCGAACATGCTTATCGAAACGCGGTTCGGGGAGGGCGATGATCGGTCAGTCATGCGATTCCTTCTTTAATAGTATACACCCGCGAGTATAATAGCAGGCATGAAACTCCTCCGCATCTTTCTCCTGACTTTGGGCCTGCTGGCGGTTTTCTCGGGCCGGGGCCGCGCCCAGAGCGACCGTCCGCTCGCGCTCGTGCTGAAAGCCGAGGGGCCGATCATGCCCACCATGCAGGAGTACATCCAGCGCGGGATACGGATCGCCGAACGCGAGAACGCCGAAGTCCTGATTGTCGAGCTGAACACGCCGGGCGGACTCATCACCGTCATGAACCAGATCACGGAGACGATCCGCGCCAGCCGCGTGCCTGTGGTCGTATACGTCGGCCCGCGCGGGGCGTGGGCCGCGAGCGCGGGCGCGGTCATCACCATGTCCGCGCATGCCGCGGCGATGGCCCCGCAGACCACCATCGGCGCGGCCAGCCCGGTCGGCGGCTCCGGCGAGGACCTCGGCGAGACCATGAAAGCCAAGGAGATGGAAGCGCTGACCGCCAAAGCCCGCACGTTCACCCAGTGGCGCGGCGAAGAAGCGCTCCAACTCGCCGAATCCATGATCCTGAAGGCGACCGCCGTCACCTCGGACGAGGCGCTCAAAGTTCACCTGATTGACTTCATCGCGAACGACACTTCCGATTTGCTCCAAAAGCTGGACGGCTTCACGGTCCAGATGACGGACGGGCCGCGCACGCTGCACACCGCCAACGCCCGCGCCGAGTCCCTGCCGATGACGTTCGTCGAGGAATTCCTGCTCGTCCTCAACGACCCGAACATCATTTCCATTTTGATGACCATCGGGATGCTGGCGCTCTATTTCGAACTCGCCCAGCCGGGCGGATGGGTGTCGGGGTTCATCGGCGTGGTCTGCATCGCGCTGGCGATCTACGGAGGCGGGTCGCTGTCCCTGAACTGGTTCGGGATCATTTTCCTCGTCACCGCGTTCGTGCTGTTCCTGCTCGACATCAAAGCGCCCACGCACGGCGGGTTGACCGCGGCCGGCGCGGCCTCGTTCATTTTCGGGATGCTGGTGCTGTTCAACTCCACGCCCGCGGCCCCGTTCGAATTCCAGCCGCGCGTCTCGACGCCGCTGGTGGTGGGGACCGGCGTCCTGCTCGGCGGGATGGCCTTCGCGGTGATGACGATCGCGCTGCGGGCGCGTCACGCGCCGATCCGCGCGGGAGTCGAATCCCTCGCGGGCAAGACAGGGAAAGTCACCGCGTGGAGCGGCCAGACAGGTCAGGTCCAATTGCAGAGCGAACTGTGGAGCGCGGAACAGGCCGAAGGGTCCGGCGCGATCCGTAAGGGAGACCAGGTCGAGGTTGTCGAAGTCAAAGGCCTGCGGTTGAAAGTCAGGAAGCATTAGGCTTCATCGAAAATAAAGTCGGCGTCTCTTTTTTGCCGCGAATAACACGAATTTCACGAAATTAGCGAATCGAAACGAAGAGGATTAATGGCAATTACCACCCCTACACGAGACCGGGTCGCCGTCGAGACGGAAGCGCGTCCGCTGCGCCGCCCGGAATGGATCAAGGTACGCGCCCCTTCGGGCGAAAACTACGAACGCCTGCAAACGTTGATGCGCTCGAAAGAACTGCACACGGTTTGCGAAGAAGCCATGTGTCCCAACATGGGCGAATGTTGGGGCAGCGGCACCGCCACGTTTTTGATGCTCGGCGACGTGTGCACGCGCTCCTGCGGATTCTGCGACATCAAACACGGACGCCCCGGCCTGCTCGATTGGGGCGAGGCCGAACGCGTGGCGCAGGCCGTCAAGTCCATGAATTTGAAGCACGCGGTGATCACCTCGGTCAATCGCGACGAACGCCGCGACGGCGGCGCGCCGATCTTCGCCATGGTCATTCGCCGCATCCGCGAGCTGCTGCCGGGCTGCTCCATCGAGGTGCTGATCCCCGACTTCAAAGGGAGCGTGGAAGCGCTGAAGATCGTGATGGACGCGCGTCCCGAAATTTTGAACCACAACGTGGAGACGGTGCCGCGCCTGTTCAAATCCGTCCAGCCGCAGGACAACTACGAATGGGCCGCGGCGACGCTCACGAACGCGAAACGTCTCGACCCCGAGGCGCTGACCAAGTCGGGCATCATGGTCGGTCTCGGCGAGACGATGGACGAGGTCAAAGCCGTGATGCGCGACCAGCGCAGTTGGGGCGTGGACATTTTGACCATCGGCCAGTACCTCCAGCCGAGCAAGAAGCATCTCGCCATGCAGCGCTATTACACGATGGAGGAGTTTGCCGAGCTGCGCGACTACGGCAAAGAGATCGGCTTCAAGTGGGTGGAGTCGAATCCGCTGGTGAGGTCGTCGTATCACGCCGCGGAGCAGGTGCGCGCGCTGAGCATATTGCACCGCAAATTGTATGGGGAGCCGAGCGCGGCGAATTAGAGAATTGGGGAATTGAGATCAGAGACTCCCGTTGGCGAAGGTCGGCGGGAGTGTTACCGAACAATCTCATTTGTGGCCTTGCAATAAGAGAGTCTCATTGATCCAAACGCCCATCCTCAGCGCCCGTGAACAGGAAGTAACCAATCTTTTGTTAAACGGGAAAAGCAACAAAATGATCGCGTCCGCGCTGGGGATTTCTGTCCGCACGGTCGAGTTCCACTTGAAGAATATCTATGCCAAGCATCAAGTCGGTTCGCGTACCGAGTTGATACTCAAACTAGGGAATTCCACAGGTAAAGGAAGACCTGTGGCAAACCTCGGGGATTCCACAGTTGTAGAGAGGGAGGAAATATCCGAAAATAGAGAAAGCCCTCGGGCTGCATCTTTGAGAGAAGCCTTCTCTATAATCGCCAAGGAGTTAAAAATGGATAGTCTTTTCAACACCCGTGAAACAGCCAACCCAGAGACGTTCTTCGGAGCGATCCGCGTTTGCCTCGCCAAATACGCGGACTTCAACGGTCGCGCGGCGCGGCCTGAGTTTTGGTGGTTTGCGCTGTTCGTCACTCTAATTACCGCGGCATTCACCTACCTCAGTGAAAATCTGGGCGCAATCTTCTTGATCGTCGTGCTGTTGCCCCTGCTGGCGGCTGGAGCGCGCCGCTGTCACGATAGCGGTCGCAGCGGATGGTGGCAGTTGTTCTTGTTAGTCCCCGTCGGTATCATAGTGGTCGGAACGATCTGGGCATTGCCGTCAAGCGAAACAGGCTCAGAATAAAACTAAACGTAAGCCGCAACCCTCCCGTCGAGACTCGGCGGGAGGGTTCGATTTAAAGCCGGGCCGGCGATTACGCGTCCAGGCCGCCCACCGTCTTTTCCACCTCGTCCAAAATTTCTCCAGATTTCACCAGCGCCTTCATCGCGTTGTGATCGTTGAACAGCGGACGGTCAATATCGAGATGCTTGACGTATTTACGGATGACTTCGCGCGCGGCTTGCGTCCCTTTTCCGGGATGGAACTCGCGGAAGTCCAACGCCTGCGCGGCGGCCATGAACTCGATACCGAGAACGCCGTACGCGTTGTCCAGGATCTGTCCGTTCTTGAGGGCGACGTTCATGCCCATCGAGACGAAGTCCTCCTGGTCGGCCGCGGCGGGGATGGACTGGATCGAAGCCGGCGCGGAGAGAATCCGCTGCTCCACGATGAGATGGTCGGCGGTGTATTGCGAGAGCATCAGCCCGGAATAGAAGCCGGGTTCGTGCGCGAGGAAGTCGGGGAGGCCCTGCGAGAGCGCGGGGTTGGTCAGGCGGTTGAGCCGCCGCTCGGCCAGCACGCAGACCATCGTGACGGCCGCGCCCGCCATGTCCATCGGAAGCGAGACGGGCGATCCCTGAAAGTTCGCGCCGGTCAGGGTTAGTTTATCTTCAGGGATGAAGATCGGGTTGTCGCCCACGCCGTTCAGTTCGATCTCCACCTGCGAGCGGGCATACGTCACCGCGTCGCGCGCCGCGCCGATCACCTGCGGGGTGGAGCGCATCGAGTAGGCGTCCTGCACTTTCGTCTTCATTTTGCCGGTCGTCAAATCCGAGCCTTCGACGACCTTCATAATGTTCCGCGCCGAGGTCACCGCGCCCTTGAAGCCGCGCAGTTCGTGCAGTTTTGTGTTGTACGGTTTGAGATTCCCCAGCAGCGCTTCAATGGACATCGCCGCCGCGATCTCGGCCTGTTTCAAGAATCGTTCCATGTCGTAAATGTGCAACGCAGACATGGCCGTCAGCAGGTTCGAGCCGTTGATGGTCGCGAGACCATCGCGCGCTTGCAGACCCGGAATCGGAATCCCCGCGCGCCGCATCGCTTCTGAACCTGCGAGTCGTTCGCCATCGAAGAACGCCTCGCCCTCCCCCATCAGGAGCAGCGCGGCCTGCGCCATCGGGGCCAGGTCGCCGCTCGCGCCGACGGAGCCTTTTTGACAAACCACCGGCGTGACGCCTTTGTTGAGCATCTCCACCAGCGTCAACGTGATCTCGGGACGGCAGCCCGAGTTGCCGTGCGCGTGGACGTTGATGCGTCCCGCCAGCGCGGCGCGCACGTGTTCGACCGGCGCGGGGTCGCCGATCCCCGCGGCGTGATTGTAGACAAGGTATCTTTGAAATTCCTTCACCTGCTCGTCGTTCAGGATTTTTTCCGAAAACTCGCCGATGCCGGTGTTCGTGCCGTACATGATCTCTTTCGCGGCCAGTTTCTCTTCCAGCATGGCGCGGCAGGCTTTGATCCGCTCCAGCGCGGCGGGGGCCAGTTCCACTTTTTCGTTCCCGCGCGCGATGGCGACAACTTTTTCGATGGTGAGGGATGAACCGTCGAGGACGATGGTCATGGGGATTCTCCTTGAAAGATGATGGACAGTCAAATTGTACTCTTTTTCCGCAGGTTCCCGGCCGGAAACCGATGCGCGAATTGGTGTAAAATACTCCGCACAACGGAGATAACATTATGAGAATTCTTGTCACAGGCACAAGCGGGCTGGTCGGCAACCTGATCGCGCGCCGGTTGGCGTTTGAAGGTCACAGCGTCCGCGCGCTGAGCCGCAACCCGGCCAGCGGCGCGCACGCCCAGGGCGTAGTGGAAAAAGTCGAGATCGCCGACCTGACGATCCCGTCCACGCTGACGGGGGTCGCGGACGGATGCGACGCCGTCGTCCACTGCGCGGGGCTGGTCGGTTCAGGACGCGGCGACGCGGCGGAATATCTCCGCGTCAACGCCGAGGGGACGCGCGCCCTCCTCAACGCGGCGAAGGCCAGCGGGGTGAAACGGTTCGTGTTCATGAGCACCGCCGGCGTGTACGGCCTGAACATGCTCAAAGGCAACGTGGACGAAACCACGCCGACTTTCAAAAGCAACGGCTACACCAACAGCAAGATCGCGGCGGAGGAGATCGTCCGCGCCGGCGGACTCGAATACGTCATCCTGCGTCCGTATTGGATCACCGGCGGCGGAGACCGCTTCCTCATCCCGTCCGTCGCGCCGATGTTGATGAACGGCACGTTCACCTATCTGGGCGACGGACAGCAGGAATGGTCGCTGAGCGCGGTGGAAAACGTCAGCGCGGCCGCGGCGCTGGCCGCCGTCCACCCGGGCGCGGCCAACCAGGTCTACAACGTCGCAGACGCGACGGTCAGGATCTCCGAGACGGTTGAGACAATCGCAAAAGCGCTGGGCATTCCCGCTCCCACCAAACGTTCGTCCGCGTTCCGCGTCGGGCTTCAGGTGTTCCTCCACCAATCGCCGGACGACCCGGCGCACGTGATGAGCATTGACCTGTTCTTCCCGCTCTGGCGGGTTATGACCCTCAACGCGCAGAAGATCCGCCGGGACCTCGGCTGGGAGCCGAAGATCCCCTGGCGCGATTCGATTACCGAAGGCGCTTTGGCGTGGAAGCGTAAGAACGCGCCCTGAGGCGCGGCCATCCAGAATAAATCAGGGCGACTCGGATGAGTCGCCCTGATTTTATTTACATCCTATTTGCGACCGTTCCCGTTCTCGTGCAGCAGTTCCTTCAACAGGCCGCCCAGGCGCGTGATGCCGGTGCGGATGGTGTCGGGCGAGGAGTACGAGAAGTTGAGCCGCATGGTGTTGGCCCCGCCGCCGTTGGCGTGGAAAGCCGTGCCTGGCACGAAAGCCACTTTGCGCTCGATGGCGATCTTGAGCGCTTCCGACGAGTCCATGCCTTCGGGCATGATGCCCCACAGGAACATGCCGCCATGCGGACGCGTCCAGCGCATCTCGGGCGGGAACATCTCGTCCATCATTTCGAGCATCACGTCGCGGCGTTCCTTATACACGTCGCGGATGAACTTGGCATGTTCATCGATGAATCCGCCCTTGCCGACTTCGTAGGCCACATACTGGTTGAACGAGGAGGTATGCAGGTCGGCGGCCTGTTTGGTCATCACCAGTTTGCGGATGACCTCCGGCGGCGCGATGACCCAGGCCAGGCGCAGGCCCGGCGCGAGCAGTTTCGAGAACGTGCTTAAGTAGATGACGTTGCCGCTGTAATGTCCGCCGTTGGGACCGCGGAACTCGCTGTCGAGCGAGACGACCGAGGGGAGGTGTTCGCCCTCGTAACGCAGCTGTCCGTACGGATCGTCCTCGATGATCGGGACCCCGTAGCGGTCGGCCAGCTCGACGAGTTTTTTCCTCCGCTCGAGGCTGAGCGTGCAACCCGACGGGTTCTGGAAGTTGGGCAGGACGTAGATGAATTTCGGGCCGACGCGCAGCGCCGCTTCGAGTTCCTCGATGATCATGCCGTGTTCGTCCATCGGGACGGTGATGTACTGCGCGCCGTAGGCGTTCCACGCCTGGAGCGCGCCAAGGTAGGTGGGCGATTCCACCACGATGTGGTCGCCGCGGTTGATGAACAGCCGCCCGATAAAGTCCAGCGCCTGCTGCGAGCCTGAAGTGATGAGGATGTTGTCGGACGAGACCTCCACCGCGTAGCGCGCGGTGTGACGGGCGATCATCTCGCGAAGCGGACGGTATCCCTCCGTGGCGCCGTATTGCAAAGCCTGCGCGCCGTGTTGTTCCAGCACGACGCTGCAAGCCTCGCGAAATTCCTTCACGGGGAAAACGTCCGGCGCGGGCAGTCCCCCCGCGAAAGAAATGATTTCCGGTTGTTCGGTGAGTTTGAGCAATTCGCGGATGACGGAACTGCCCATTCTCTGTGTGCGGTGGGCATAGCGGTATTCCCAGGGTGTTTGCATTTCATCTCCTTGTGAGAATATAGGGCGGGATGCGATCCCGCTCCATCATGAATTAGAAAGGCCTGACAGGGAAGCGATTCACCTGTCAGGCCCTGCGATCATTTGCAGCATGGCAATATCTAAAGCTAATCGGTCTAATGCAAGCGGTATCCGTACCATCAACTCAATCTTACCGCTGTTTGCATTCGCGCGCAACCTTCCGCGCGGCTTTCTCACAATAACGCCGGGCCGGCCTATAGAAGCGCAAAGCCCGCGAAAAAACATATGAAAATTTAATGAAAATCCTTGCGGCATTCGCGCCGACCTGATATAATGCCGTCCGTTGGATGAACAGAAAACCGAGCATAAAAACCGCAAGCGCTTGAGATAAAAATTGGTCTCGAAGCGCTTGCCTTTGTTTGTCTCTAGCGCGCGTACGAGCGCGCGGCCGACGAACAAGCCCGGCAGCCCGCACTCTTTACTCGAGGAGAGGATTCAGTGGAAACCAAGGGATTGAACGCGCTCCGTATCAGTTTAGCCTCGCCCGAAACGATCCTGTCGTGGTCGTACGGCGAGGTGCTCAAGCCGGAAACCATCAACTACCGCCGCCTGCGCCCTGAAAAGGACGGGTTGTTCTGCGAGGCCATCTTCGGCCCCACCCGCGACTGGCAGTGCTATTGCGGCAAATACAAAAACCCCCGTTACAAAGGCATCACCTGCGATAAATGCGGCGTGGAAGTGACCCGCGCCGCCGTCCGCCGCGAACGCATGGGACACATCACCCTCGCGACGCCCGTGGCGCACATCTGGTACACGCGCCGCATCCCCTCCTACCTGGGGATGCTGCTCGACATCTCGCGCCGCAACCTGGACCGCGTGCTGTACTTCGCCCAATACATCGTCACCTATGTGGACGAGGAAGCCCGAAACAAGGCCCTCAAACGCCTCGAAGACGAGATCTCCGTCTCGGACCGCGAACAGGCGGCGGGCGTCAACGCGCGCATCGCCGAGATCAAGACCCAGCGCGACCACGCCATCTCCGAGTTGACGCAGCGCCGCAACGCCCTCGAAGCCAGTTACGACGAGCAGGTGGCCGAACGCCTCGACCCCGTCATCAAGGAAGGCCAGAAACTCGAAAAGACCCTGCAAGACCAGCTCGGCAAGCCCGCCAAAAAGGACATCATGTTCGGCTCCACCGGCGAGACGCTGGTCTCGGCGGGGACGATCGTCGCGGCCAAACACATCAGCCAGGTGCAGAAGATCGTCAAAGCCCGCCTCGAGGCGGTCGAAAACGAACTGAAAGACCAGAAGCAAAAAGAACTCGAAACGCTCAAGACCGAAGTGGCGCGCCTCAAAGCCGAGGCCGAGCAGGAGATGGACGCCCTCCGCAACGAGTTGGAAGACCAGTCCTCCGTCTCGCAGGGACAGAACACCCGCCTGCGCGACGAACTGCTCGAACTCCGCCCGTTCACCTTCCTGAGCGAAATGCGCTATCGCGAACTGCGCCAGCGCTGGGGACAGGTCTTCCGCGCCGACATGGGCGCCGAAGCCTTCTACGACCTCCTCAAACGCCTCGACCTCGACAAATTGTCCGAGGAACTCTGGCGGGAGGTCAAAACCACCAAGTCCAAGCAGAAGCGCAAGAAGGCCACCACGCGGCTCAAGGTCGTGGAAGCCTTCCGCCGCTCCGGCAACCGCCCCGAGTGGATGGAACTCACCGTCCTCCCGGTCATCCCGCCGGACCTGCGCCCGATGGTCCAACTGGACGGCGGCCGCTTCGCCACCTCCGACCTGAACGACCTCTACCGCCGCGTCATCAACCGCAACAACCGCCTCAAACGCCTGCTGGAGTTGGGCGCGCCGGACGTCATCATCCGCAACGAGAAGCGCATGTTGCAGGAGGCGGTGGACAGTCTCATTGACAACAGCCAGCGCGGCAAGGCCCTCAGCCGCCGCGGCCGCCGCGAACTCAAATCGTTGAGCGACATGCTCAAAGGCAAGAAGGGACGCTTCCGCCGCAACCTGCTCGGCAAACGCGTGGACTACAGCGGCCGTTCCGTGATTGTCGTCGGCCCGCAACTCAAACTGTACCAGTGCGGCCTGCCCAAGAGCATGGCGCTGGAACTCTATCGTCCCTTCGTGATTGCCCGCCTCGTCCAGCACAACTATGCCGCCAACGTCAAGGGCGCGCGCCGCCTCATCGAGCGGAACCGCCCCGAGGTCTGGGAGGCGCTCGAAAGCGTCATCGGCGAACGTCCAGTGCTGCTCAACCGCGCGCCCACGCTGCACCGCCTCGGCATCCAGGCTTTCGAACCGATCCTGATCGAAGGCAGCGCCATCCAACTGCACCCGCTCGTCACCACCGCCTTCAACGCGGACTTCGACGGCGACCAGATGGCCGTCCACGTGCCGCTCTCGCAGAAGGCCGTGCAGGAAGCGCGCGAACTCATGCTCTCGTCCAAAAACCTGCTCAAACCCGCCGACGGCGAGCCGATTATCAGCCCGTCGAAGGACATGGTGCTGGGCGTGTACTACCTGACGATGAAACGCCACACCCCCCGCAAGGGAGACGGGCGCGCCTTCGCCGACCTGGACGAAGTGGAACTCGCGTACCAACTCAACCAGGTGGACATCCACAGCCTCATCAAAGTCCGCGTGGACACCTGGTACGACGACAACGGGAAGCGTCTCGCGGAACAGGAGACGCGTCTCGTGGACACAACGGTGGGCCGCGTCATCTTCAACCGCGTCCTGCCCGAGGAGGTCCAGTTCGTGAACCGCAAACTGGACAAAGGCGGCGTGAAGGACCTGATCGCTGAAGTCTACGAACTCTGCGGGCAGGAAGTGACCACCAACCTGGCCGACAGCATCAAACGGATCGGCTTCGAATACGCCATGAAATCGGGCATCACGCTGGCCGTGGCCGATATCGCCATCCCGCCGGAGCGCGCCGCCCTAATCAACGAGGCGCTCGCGGAAGTGGAGATCGCCCAGCGCGACTTCCGCCGCGGCCTGCTCACCGAACAGGAAAAGAACGAGCGCGAGATCGAAATCTGGCAGAAGACCACCGACAAGGTGGCCGACGCCGTAAAAAAACACATGGACCCCGACGGCAACCTCTCCACGATGGCTACCTCGGGCGCCACTAAAGGCGGCTTCTCGTCCATCTCGCAGCTGGCCGGGATGCGCGGCTTGATGGCCGACCCGTCGGGACGCATCATCCCCCTGCCGATCCGCAGCAACTTCCGCGAGGGACTGACCGCGCTCGAATACTTCATCTCGACTCACGGCTCGCGCAAGGGCCTGGCCGACACCGCCCTGCGCACCGCGGACGCGGGCTACCTCACCCGCCGCCTCGTGGACATCGCCCAGGACATCATCATCAACGAACACGATTGCGGTACGAAAGACGGAATCTGGATCCGCAAGTCGGACGACGTGGCCGGAGAGCCGTTGGGGACGCGCCTCTACAGCCGTCTCGTCGCGGAACGCGTGCTGGATCCCCGCACCGGCGAAGTCCTGGCCGAATACAACGACGTGATCAGCCACGAACTGGCGCGCCGCATCGTGGCCGCGGGCGTGGAGGAAGTGAAGGTCCGCTCCGCGCTGACCTGCGAACTTGACCACGGCATCTGCGCCAAGTGCTACGGCCTCGATTTGGGCCGCGGCACCATGGTGGAGATGGGCGCGGCGGTGGGCATTGTGGCCGCCCAGTCCATCGGCGAACCCGGCACGCAGTTGACGCTCCGCACCTTCCACACCGGAGGCGTGGCGGCCGGAGGCGACATCACCACCGGCCTGCCGCGCGTGGAGGAACTCTTCGAAGCGCGCAAACAGCCGAAGGGCGAAGCCGTCGTCGCGGAGATCAGCGGGACGGTCCGCATCTCCCAGTCGGATAAATACGCCGACATGCGCCTCGTCAAGATCGAACACAGCGAACTCGTCAGCGACGCCTACGACATCCCCGAAGACTGGAAGATCGTCGCCAAGAGCGAGGCGGAAGTCAAGACCGGCGACGTACTGGCGAAACTGGACGACGCCACCATCACCGCCCAGCGCGGCGGACGCGTGCGCGTCGAGAAGAAAGACCGCCAGGTCATCGTCTCGTACGACCAGCGCGAGGAAAAGGAGGAGGAGATCCCCACCACCTCCCGCCTGCTGGTGCGCGACGGCGACAAGATCGAAGCCGGCGAGCCGCTCACCGAAGGCTCTCTCAACCCGCACCGCATTCTGCGCATCCGCGGACGCGAGGCCTGCGAACTGTACCTGATGGGCGAGGTCCAGAAAGTCTATCGCTCGCAGGGACAGAACATCCACGACAAGCACTTCGAGGTGGTCATCCGCAAGATGCTGAGCAAGGTGCAGGTGACGCGTCCCGGCGACACCAAGTACCTGCCGGGCGACGCGGTGGACCGTCTGGAGATCCGCCGCGTGAACGAGGCCCTGCTGGCCGAAGGCAAACAGCCCGCCAAGTTCGCGGAAGTCCTGCTCGGCGTGACGAAGGCCTCGCTCAGCACCGACTCGTTCCTCTCGGCCTCCTCGTTCCAGCACACTATCAAAGTGCTGGCGGGCGCGGCCATCGCGTCCACCACCGACCCGCTCTACGGTCTGAAGGAGAACGTCATCATCGGCAAGCTCATCCCCGCGGGGACGGGCTTCACGCAGGGACGCTTCAAGAAGATCGAGGGCGAGGTGGGTTCGTCGCAGTGGACCGAGATCCCCGAAAGCGCGGCCGCCGCCGACTAAGTTGACAGGAGATGCCCCGAAAGGGGCATCTCTTTTTTTAACCCGCGCTCCCCTGCCGCGCGGAGGCGGGGATTCCCTGTCCGATCCTTCCGGGGCGGCGGGGTAGTTTGCAAATTTACCCCGCGCGGGTATACTGTAATTGTGCCACCGTTCTACCGAGGAGGAAGAATGACAACCGTCAGTCGTCGTTTGGCGTTGATCGGCGCGTTGCTTTTGGCGGCGCTGGCCTGCAACCTGCCGGGCGGGACCGCGCCCACACAGCCGGAGCCGGGCGCGGCCGCCACCGCCGTCGCGCAGACCGTGGCGGCGGCCGTCAGCCAGACCCTGGTCCCGTCGACGGCCCCGCCTTCGCTGGCCTCCGAAGCGCCGGCAGACACGCCCACCCCGTCCCCCACGCTTTCGCCGACCCCGTATTTCACCGACACGCCCGCCGTCCCGATGATCAGCGTCTCGATGGACACGAATTGCCGCGTCGGTCCGGGCGTGGTCTACGATCTGGTCGGCGGTCTCTTCGTCGGGCAGACCGCGCAAGTCTACGGGAAAAACCCCGCCGGGACTTTCTGGTACATCCGCCTGCCCAATAATTCGGGGACATTCTGCTGGGTCACCGGTCAATACGCCTCCATCGCGGGCGACACGTCCCTGCTGCCGGTGTACACCCCGCCGCCCACGCCCACGCCGATGCCGGACTTTGACTTCGCCTATCACGCGCTGGATACCTGCGCCGGCTGGTGGGTGGATTTGAGGATCAAAAATGTCGGCGCGCTCCCGTTCCGGTCCTACCTTCTGACCGTCAAGGACCTCAACACCAGCGTCGCGCTGACCGCGTCCAACAACGGTTTCAACGACGTCAATGGGTGTCTGACCTCCACGACCGTCGCCAGCATCGAGCCCGGCAAGGTCGTCATCCTCAGCGCGCCGGCCTTCGCCTACAACCCCAGCGGACACCGCATCCGCGCCACGCTCAAACTCTGCACCAAGAACGGACTCGCCGGCGTCTGCGTGACTAACGTCATCACGTTCAAGCCCTGAACGCGGCCTGGTCCACACGCCATATTCGACTCAGCCTCCCGGCAAGGGATGGTTTGGTTTGGCATCCGGCTTGCCTTGACGCCGCGCCTCTTTCCCCGTAAGATAGCCCCCGCAAACCATACACAATTAACCGCGAAGCGCTCCAGGAGCGCGAAGTTTTTTCTTTGCGTTCTTCGCGGCCTTCGCGGTTCAAAAAGGATTTCTCATGGAACTCGGCCTCGTCCGCAAAATAGACATTGACCACGAGATGCAGCAAGCCTACCTCGATTACGCCATGAGCGTCATCGTGGCGCGCGCCCTGCCCGACGCCCGCGACGGCATGAAACCCGTCCAGCGGCGCATCCTGTACGCCATGTACGACATGGGCATCCGCGCCGACACGCCCTACAAAAAATCCGCCCGCATCGTCGGCGAAGTGCTGGGCAAATACCACCCGCACGGCGACTCGTCCGTGTACGAGGCCATGGCGCGCCTCGCGCAGGACTTCTCCATGCGCACCATGCTCGTGGACGGACAGGGCAACTTCGGCTCGGTGGACGGCGACCCGCCCGCAGCCATGCGTTACACCGAGGCGCGTCTCGCCGCTCCCGCCCTGGACATTCTGGCGGACATCAACAAAAACACGGTGGACTTCGTCGCCAACTTCGACGACACGCTGACCGAACCGTCCGTCCTCCCCGCCGCGATCCCGAACCTGCTGGTCAACGGCGCGACGGGCATCGCCGTCGGCATGGCCACCTCCATCCCGCCGCACAACCTCGGCGAGATCGTGGACGCCTGCGTCTACATGCTCGACCGCTGGGAAAAACTCGACGACATAGACGTCGAACAGCTGATGGAATTCGTGCTGGGTCCCGACTTCCCGACGGGCGGCGTCATCATCCAGGAGAAAGGCGACGAGGGCATCGAGTCCGCCTACGGCTCTGGGCGCGGACGGATCACGGTCCAGGCGAAGGCGCACGTCGAGGAGATGGAACGCGGCAAGAGCCGCATCATCGTCACCGAACTGCCGTACACCGTCAACAAGTCCAGCCTGATCGAACGCATCGCCGAACTGGCGCGCGACGGTCACTTCGAGGGACTCTCCGACCTGCGCGACGAGTCCGACCGACGCGGGATGCGGATCGTCCTCGAACTGACGAAGAACGCCGACCCCGAGGTCATCCTGCGCGACCTCTACAAACGCACGCCGATGCAGACCACCTTCAGCATCAACCTGCTGGCGCTCGTGGACGGCGAGCCGCGCACGCTCACGCTCAAACAGGCGCTGCGCGTCTACCTCGAACACCGCCTGACGGTCATCAAGCGGCGCGCCCAGTTCGATTTGGACAAAGCCGAAGCGCGGCAGCACATCCTCGAGGGATACCTGACCGCGTTGAAGAACCTCGACGAGATCATCCACCTCATCCGCAACGCCGCGGACGTGGAGACGGCGCGCGCCAAACTGATGAAGCGCTACAAGCTGACGGAGTTGCAGGCCAACGCCATCCTCGACATGCAGCTGCGCCGTCTCGCCGCGCTGGAACGGAAGAAGATCGAGACCGAATACAAGGAAGTGTCCGCGCTCATCAAGGATTTGAAGGCGCTGTTGAAATCCCAAAAGCTGATGCGCGGCGCGGTGGCGGAGGAACTGTTGAAAGTGAAATCCGCCTACGCCGACCGCCGTCGCACGCAGATCGTGAACCTGAAAAAAGGCAAAGCCGCCAAAATGCTGACCGCCACCGACCTCCTGCCCGACCAGATGGTCTGGGTGGGCGTCACCGCGGACGGGTTGATCGCGCGCACGCACGACGACAAACAGCCCAAACACTCGGGCCGCGACGCGCCGCGCTGGCTGGCGAGAACCTCCACCTCCGACACGCTCTACCTCGCCGCGGAAAACGGACGGTGCGCGGCGGTGGCGCTGCACGTCATCCCCGAAGCGGAGAAACTGAGCGACGGCGCGCCGTATCACAAAGTCTCGCCGCTGGAGGAGGACGACGCGCTGGCCGCCATGTTCGCGCTGCCCGCCCGCAAGAGCGAGTTCCCCGAAGAGACCTGCGTGGTCACGATGACGCGCTTCGGCATGATCAAGAAGAGCCTCGTCAGCGAACTGCCTGGTCCCTCCGCGCAGGCGTTCACGCTGGTCAAAGTCAACGAGGAAGACCGCCTCGGCTGGGTGGGTCTCACCGACGGAAAGAAGAAGGAGATCCTGCTCGTCACCTCGGGCGGGATGGCGATCCGCTTCAAGGAGGAGGACGTCCGCCCGATGGGACTCGTCGCCGCGGGCGTGAACGGCATCAAACTGGATGAACAGGACGAAGTCGTCGGCGCGGAAATTCTGCCCGCGGAGGGCGAGATCTTCCTGCTGGCGTCGGACGGGAAAGCCAAACGCGTCAGCGAGAAGGAATTCCCCGCGCAGGGACGCTACGGCAAGGGCGTCCGCGCCTGGGATTTGCCGAAAAAGGTGACGCTCGTCGGCGCGGTGAGCGGCAAGCCGAACCACCTGGCGACGGTGGTACTGGAGAAGGGCGCGCCCAAGTCCACGCGGCTGGACGCGGCCGCCGTCCGTAAACGCGCC
This sequence comes from Anaerolineales bacterium UBA7227, assembly GCA_002473085.1. GTDB lineage: Bacteria > Chloroflexota > Anaerolineae > Anaerolineales > Villigracilaceae > Denitrolinea > Denitrolinea symbiosum. The sequence goes on along the minus strand of DKTP01000134.1, from coordinate 7,389 downwards.
GCGTCGAAAGGCGACGTCATCGTCGAGATGAAGAAGGACGAGGCGATCCTGTCCGTGTCTGTGGCGTGGACGGCGGAGCGGTTCGTAAAGAGAGAAGAGGAGCGAAAGCAGAAGGCGGAAGGCGGGAAGCGGAAAGCAGAAGGCGGGAAGCGGAAGGCGACTGCGAAATCCGCGAAGGGGAAGAAGAAGTAGAACGCGACAACAAAGACTCCCGCGTCGGCTTTTGGGCTGACGCGGGAGTTTGTTTACGGAGGTATAATCACGCCATGCAAGCCACGCTTCCGCTTCCACAGAATATTTCCCGCTCGGCGTTGACACGTTTGCGCGCCGATCTCTCGCGCCGCGAATCCCTGTTGGAGGCCGTCGTGAAACGCTTTCAACAGAAATACGCCGTCTCGCTGGACGCGCTCGAATCCCGCCTGGCGAACGGCGAGGGGCAGGAGCATCCCGATTGGGAAGACTCCATCGAATGGCGCAACGCCGTGGAAGAACTGCAACGCGCCAGCCTGATGAAGAGCGTGCTGGAATGGCTTCTACGTTCGAAGGCGCATTAAGCCGTTTTCTTGCCGAATGCGCCTTCGTCGCGAACGTTCACGACCTGGCGACCAAATGGCGCATTGAATTTGAGGGCGGTTACTTTCTGGACGTTTTCTTCAACGCGGCCCTCGGAAAATATTCCTACACCCTTTCAAAGGGAGAGACGCGGATCCTAGGCTGGGACAATGCGCCGCATCATCCAAAACTCGCCAATTCCCCTCACCACTTTCATCGAGCGGACGGTTCGGTGACCGCGTCCGATTTAACTGGCGATCCCGAACACGATCTGGAAATTGTCAGAATCGAGATCGAAAGATTCCTGGAAACCTGACATGTCCGCGAAAGCCTGACGATTATGGCTTTTGTCCGCGCATTGGCTCTGGTCAATCACGGCGCGGGTGAGGCGCGTCAGGTTTTCACACCCTCTCCGTCCACTCTGGATTTCCATATTTCTCGCGGACCAACGCCTCCGCCCGCGTCGACTCGACGGGCGACAGGTCTCCGCGCTCGAACTGGATTCCCAACTCCGCTTCGAACGCGCGGACCATGGCGCGGGCCGCGTCGTCCCAAGTTGCCGCGCGTCCCAAAGCGGATTCCACTGTGGCGGCGCGGGCAAGGAGACGCGCCGCCGCGTCCGCGCGCGCGGACTCGTCCGCGAAGGTCAGCGCGTCGGTGATGCGCGTCAGGTCGCCGACAAGGGGCAGCGATCCGTGCTGGAGGACGCCGTCTTTTCTGCGAGCCTGCGCCGAGCCGATCAACTTTTTCCCGTCCACGGTGATCTCGTACGTCGAGGGGACTTCAAAGCAGACGGGGTTGCTCCTGGACAAGTTAGTAACTTGTCCTACATCATCTTTCTCTTTCATTTCGACGGACATTCCCAGATCCTGCACGGCGCGGAGCAGGGCTTTCGCGATGCGGCTGTAGGATTCGAGCACGCTCCCCGCCAGGATGGGATTCTCCGCGGGGCCGATGACGGAGTAGGTCAACTCGTCGGTGTGGAGGATGGCGCGGCCGCCCGTGATGCGCCGCACCGCGTCCCAGCCGCGGGCACGCAGGCGCGCCGCGTCCACGTCCGCGAGGGGCTGGGCGACCCCGAGCGAGAGACAGGCGGGGGTCCACGCGTAGAGGCGCAGGGTCGAGAGCGACGCGCCGCGTCCGATGGATTCGAGGATGGCTTCGTCTACAGCCATGTTCCACGCGCCGGGCGCGGGAGGGGTGAGGAGGAGTCGCCAGTTCATTGGGAAGAAGAGAGAAGAGAATAGAGAGCAGAGAGTAGTAAGGAGAGCAGAGAGCGGTTGTCAGGCGGAGAATTCGCGCAGAAGGGCGGATTCGGATTCGGGCTGAAGATTCTCCAGCGGCGGGCGGACGGGCCAGCGCGGGAATCCGTGCAGGCGGTGGACGAGGGCTTTGAGCGCGGGCGGGAAGGGCGGATATTTTTCGAGGATATGGCGTTGACGCGTGACGCGTTCCTGCGCGCGGGAGGAACCAGGTTTCTTAGAGAAACCTGGTTCCTGAAATGAATCGTAAATTTCGCGCAGGTCGGGGGAAATGAGATTGGCGGGCGCGGTGATGCAGCCCGCGGCGCGGTTTTCGAGCGCGAGCGTGAAATCGGAATCGGTCCCGGTGAAGACAGCGAGGTCGGCGCCGAAGCGTTGACCGAGGGCGCAGGCAAAGTCGGGGTCGTGGGAGGAGTCTTTGATGCCCGCGAATTGGACAGGGAAGGCGTCTTTGAGACGCGCGAGCAGGTCGAGCGAGAATCCGATCCCAGTCATGCCTGGGATGTGATAACCGAGGAGATGACCGTCGCCAGGGACGGCTTTTTGGATGAGTTCGCCGAACCAGCGGAAGAGGCCCTCGTCCGTGGCTTTGCGGAAGTAATACGGCGGGAGCGCGACGACGCCGTCGTAGCCGAGGTCGAAGGCAGCGCGGGTGAGTTCGATGGATTCGACGAGGCTGGGAGTCCCCGTCCCCGCGAGGAGGCGGAAGTTGGGGAATTGTTCGCGGACGCGTACGGCGGTTTGCCAAACCGCGATTCTCTCGGCGGGAGAAAAGCTCGGCCCCTCGCCCGTCGTCCCGAAGAGGAGCGCGCCGTGACAGCCTCGGGCGGCGAGAAAGGCCAGGTAGGGCGCGACCGCTTCGAGGTCAGGAGAGGAGGCGTCGGCGACGAGGGGAGTCAACGCGGCGGCGTAGACTCCGTCGAGAGGGCGTCGGGTCACGAGTCCATCCCTTCGATGAAGTCCTGGGCGGCCTGGTCGGGCGGATGGAGCGGCTGGCCTTCTTGTTCGGCGAGGTAGTGCTGGTGGTCGAGCGTCCAGAGGTAGAGGTCGCCTTCGGTCTTGCCGGGAAACTCACTTAAGATTTCGCTGGAGCGGATGACATTGACGATGGGCAGGTAGACCGTGTCGTACCAGTGCGTCACGGCTTCCTCTTCGCCGATGTCGCGTTGGAGGTCGAGACCCATGAAGTAGCGATGGACGGCGATGTGTTCCAACATGCGGTCGAAGCCGTCGGGGATGGTGAGGCGGATCCGAGCTTTTGGACGCAGGTCGTCGAGGTGGGTGCGTTCGAGGAAGTCCACTTTTTCGCCGAGGATCTCGAGGTCGTCGGGTTTGAGATCGGGCGTGATGTTGACGCGCGTGGCGCACTCGCGCACTTCGGCTTCGATGAATTCCTGTCCCTGCTCGCGCGCCACCGAGACGCGGTGATGACCGTCCACCACGAAGTAGACTTTGCCGACCTTGTACAGCACGACGGGAGGCAGGCTGATCTCTTCATAAAACGCGCGGTTGACGCGCTGCCAGCGGCTGGCGGTGTCGTCCTGAACGGGCAGGAAGGCGCGGTCGAAAGCCATGTAGCGGTTGAGACTGCCCGCGATCTGGTCCACGCGGACGGTTTTGACGCCGCGATAGATGGGTCCGCCGATGTGAAGTTTCTCGCGCACTTCGTCGTACGACAACAACTGGAGCGGCTTGCCCGAGACGACCGACCAGATGCGGTTGAGGAAGGCCTTGGTGCGGGCGCGGTTGTAATCGGCGCGGACGCGGGAGGCGAGTTCGTCTGACATTCTTAAATCTCAATTACTTGATAGGGAAAGACGTTGACGACGGAGGTCGGTCCAACCTGCGTGGCGGACGGGGCCAGGTTGCGGCGCTGGAAGTGGACGTGTCCGTGCAGGTGGTAACGCGGTTTCGCCCAGCCGATCAGCCAGTTGATGGCGCGCAGGCCGCGGTGCGCCTGTGAGTCTTCATCCTGAATGTGGAAGGGAGGCGAGTGGGTGATGAGGACGTCGAGCGGGCCGAAGCGCGGGCGATTCCAGGCGAGGACGGCGGCCAGCCTCCAGGCGCGGAGCGTCATTTCGGACTGGCTGTACTGGTTCACGCCCTGCGGGCGGTAGCGCGGACTCCCGCCCAGCCCGGCCACCGTCAACCCGCGCACGCGGACGACGCGTCCGTCCACGTTTTCGCAGCCCTCGGCGCGCGAGGCGGTCACGTTCGGGTTGTATTCGGGGTCGTGGTTGCCTGGGACGTACAGCAGCGGCACGGTGAGCAGGGTGACGAGGTTTTCGAGATAGGGATAGGGCAAGTCGCCGCAGGAGAGGATCAGTCCCACGTCCGCGAAGTGACCGCTCGCGGCCAGATGGTAGAGCCGCTCGACGATCTCGTCGGTGACAGCCAGGATCTTCATCTCGCTGCGGCGCGCCGGGGTCACTGCCCCAGGCCGATGTTGATGCGTCCGGCCAGCAGGTCGGCCAGCGTCTGGTTGATGAGTTGCAGTTTGCCGGGCGTGATGATGTTGGGGTCCATGTCGGTCAACGCGAAGGGGGCGGTGAACGTCTGTCCGCCGCGCCCGGCCGACAGTTCAGCCCAGGCGAGGCGGATGGCCTGCGCGAGGTCGGGCTGGAGGCTGGCGGCCCAGTAAAGCGGACGCGGGTTCGGCGTCATGTCTCCGATGCTGATCACGCCCTCGCTGCCGATGGCGTTCAACATATCGGGCGTGGCGATGGACGGATAAACGTAGGCCATCGCGACTTTCTTCTCTTTGAGGAGGCGTCCGTAGGCGGGGTATTCGTTTACGCCCGCGCTGGCGGGGATCTCCACGATCTGCGGATATTCGAGCGTGTTGCCGTAGATGTCGAAGTAAAAATACATCTTCGGGCAGGAGCCGCAGTAAAAGGTCATGCCGTTTTTGAACGCGGCGAACGCCGTCTGCGCGTTTGGGTCGCCCTGCGGGACGATCATGCCGACGCGCGAGTCGTCCTCCGCAGTGACGAGGGCGGAGACGTAGCCCAGGAAGAAGCCGACCATGTCGGGACGGCTGGCGTTGGCGACGACGCTGACGTTTCCGCCCGCGGGGACGCCGGGCAGCTCCACCGCCAGGAATTGCGTCTGCGGGGCGGCCGCGGCCAACGCGGCCACGCCCGGGTCCGGCGGGAAGGCGACGACGATCTTCACCGAGGGGTCGAGGTCCGCGGCGGCGAGGTTGTTGCGCGCCTGGAAGCGATAGCCGGCCGCCTGCGCCAGTTCATACATCGTGGACTGGTAGAGGTTGGACTGCGCCTGGTCCATGTCCGCGGGGACGACGAGGATGGCAAGCGGCGCCGAGGGTGTGGCGGTGGGCGCGACGGTCGGCGCAAGGGTGGGCGTCTCGGTGGGGGCGGGAGTCTCTTTGGAACCGCAGCCGCCCAGCAACATGGAAAGAACCAGGACGGGGGTCAAAATGAAAAGCGATTTGATGCGCACAAGTTTACTCCAGGGTCGAAATTTCCCCGATTATACCCATTTACAGGAACCGGGTTTTCTTCGGGCGAATCTATGCGTTCGCCCCTGCTTCATCCATTCTTCCATGGAACGACGCGTGTACGCGTCCAGTTCCATCGTCAGGACTTTTTACGGTTCCGCCCATTTGCGACTTTGCAACAGCAGGAGTTCGCCTTTGCCGTTGAAGATGAGCGCGCCGACGTTACAACGAAATCAATTCGGGACGGCGCTCCAGCGCCGCCTGCATGGACCAGGGTCCCGCCCACGTCACTTTGACGGATTCGATTCGGCCGCGCAAGTCCTCGTCCGACTCCACGAAGACGAGTTTGTTGGTCGGCGTGCGGCCGCGCCAGCGTCCCTTCGTCTTGTCCTCGAACAGCACGTCCACTTTTTCGCCGAGATATTTCTGGTTGATCTCGCCGACGATCTGCTCCTGCAAGTCTTCGAGCAGGCGGAAGCGGCGCATCTTCTCCTCTTCGGAGATGTCGTCCGCCATCGAGCGCGTGGCGACGGTCCCCTCGCGGGAGGAGTAACGCGCCAGGTGGGCCACGTCCAGCCGAAGGTCGGAGAGGACGCGGAAGGTCTCCATGAACTGCGCCTCGGTCTCGCCAGGGAATCCGACGATAATGTCGGTCGCGATGGAGCAGTCGGGAATCTTCGCGCGGATCTTCGCGACGAGGTCACGGTAATCCTGTTGGGTGTAGCCGCGGCGCATGTTCGCCAACACTTCGTCGTCGCCCGCCTGGATGGGGACTTCGATATGCGGCATGACTTTGGGCAGCGCGGCGACCGCGTCCATCAGGTCTTCGGTGAAGTAGTTGGGATGCGAGGTGAGGAAGCGGATGCGCTCGATGCCCTCGACCTCGTGGACAACGCGCAGCAGCGCGGCGAGGTTGGGGCCGTCGGGAACGTCCTTGCCGTAGCGGTCCACGATTTGACCGAGGAGGGTCACTTCCTTGACGCCCTGCGCGGCCAGCGAGCGGATTTCGCCGATGATGTCGCCCACGGGACGGCTGCGCTCCGCGCCGCGGCGATAGGGGATGATGCAAAACGTACAGGCGTGCGAGCATCCGTAGACGACTGGCACATGCACGCTGACGGTCTTGCCGCGTTCGTGTTCGGGGAGGATGAGGTCGCCGTCCATGAGGCCGAAGCGGCGCGCGGTCTCGTCGGCTTCGATGGCGCGGATCTCGCCCTGGCTGAGGAAGGAGATCAACGGCCCAGGGTCGGAGGGAGGCGAGAAGACGTCCACGAAGGGAAGTTTGGCGCGCAGTTTCTCTGCGCCGCGCACGCCGACCATGCATCCCATCAGGTTAATGACGAGGTTGGGATTTTTTTCCTTGAGCGGTTTGAAGGATCCCAGACGGCCGAGCGCCCTGTCTTCAGCGGACTGACGCACCACGCAGGTGTTCATCACGATCACGTCGGCTTCTTCGGCTTTATCGGTAAAAGTGTAGCCTAAATGCTCCAGCGACGAGCCGACGCGCTGCGAGTCGGCCACGTTCATCTGGCAGCCTTCGGTCCAGAGGTGATATTTTTTCATAGGCGGGGATTATACCAAGAAGAAATTTGGCGCGCTCCAAATCATAAATTGGAGAGTGGCTAAAGTGACGGGCTAAACACGAAGTCGCGAAGGCACAAAGTATCCATGAACGGGGATTCACCCCGAATGATGAAAATTTGGAATCCCGAAGTTCTACTTCGGAAAAGCCGCAAGGAGAACTTGCGGAATCCTTTTCGTTTTCATGTCAGACTTTGGGTCTTGGTTGTTTGGCGTCGCAACGTCAAAAATTCGGATAATTATCCACTCCTTAAATCGGAAACGACATTTCAATCGAAGACGCGCTGCTCGTCGCTTTGAAACGGAAGCATGGTAGAATCCCCTCCGCCTGGAGGGATGGCCGAGCGGCCTAAGGCGCATGTCTTGAAAACATGTTGGGCGAAAGTCCACGTGGGTTCGAATCCCACTCCCTCCGCTCGTCATTCTTCGAGTAAAATAGCCGTGCATCCGGGGAGGTGCCAGAGTGGCCGATTGGGCTCGCCTGCTAAGTGAGTGCTGGGGTTAAACTCAGCCGAGGGTTCGAATCCCTCCCTC
>DKTP01000083.1:256-8221 GCA_002473085.1 Anaerolineales bacterium UBA7227 | reverse complement strand
AACCAATGGTGCTAGTTTTAGAGTGAAAATTCAGCGATGCTCATCTTGAAAGGATCGGCTTCCGGATGGCGCGAGTGAAACAAATTTAGAAGGATATTGAACATCGCCACAACATACGCTAAGCGCATCTGAATATAAGCGGACAGACGATGGCGGATGCGCTTCAAATCACAGACAATGGTTAGCATGGAGAAGACGGTTTCGACACACATGCGTTCATTCCAAGTTCCCTTCTTGCAGATTTTCATGTTCTCTGGCACGCCGTCTGTGTCTCGAAAACCGAAATCTGCTAAGGCGATGGTTTCACCAATGAATGGCTCTACCACAGGATGAAAATGCTTGTCATTCACATTCATGGTCGCCCAGTCCCAATTGACAACCTGGCAAACATCGTTCAACAACACGCAAAGCTTGATCCCAAGGCTCCAGCGTCCTTTGTCACGACCCTTTTTCCCCACTTGTTGCTCGCTGCGTCCTTCCCGAATTGGAAACAGCAGCTCAATAGGATAGCTGTCGATTACGGTAAAGAAGCTTGGATTGGACAATAGCCCATCACACCAATCCTGATGGGTCTTGAGCAGACGCTGCAGGCGCGTGCGTTCGGGTAAGGTTCCATCCCCAAACCAGTCGCCATAATCTCGCTGCAACCAGCGATAGAAGGCTCGAAAAAAGCCGCCTTTGAGAGCAAACAAGATGCCAATTGTCACTAATTCACTCGGATACAACTTGGCTTGTGGATGTCTCCGCAGGTCTGGCACACTGTCGTCCACAAGACAGAAGATGTGTAGGATAATGTCACCTGTAGTCATGGGGTGCCTCCTCGTTTGGGTTCGCAACCTGAGGATACCCCATGACTCAACTAGCACCAATGGTTATCAAGTCTGTTGGGCAAATCGCCGATTCATAGTACATAGGAACGAGGCCGAAATCCGCGCTATCGTGTACAATCTGCGCGATGAAAATCGCCCTGATCTCCGACGTCCACGCCAACCTGCCCGCGCTGGAAGCCGCGCTGAGCGACGTCCGCGCCGAGGGCGTGGATGAAAACAAACGTCCGCTGGGGATGATCCGGCGAGATATCGATCGCCGAAAGCCTCACCAATAGATTTGCCGAGATGCGCACTTCTTGCCGATAAAGGTCGAGGTCTATGTCCATGAAAGGAGTCTACAAGAGTTGGGAGAGATTGTTCATTTTGATATACTTCCCGCCATGGGATTTCATTCACACCCCAACCAGCCTCGAGGGCACGCAGCCGACGCTCAGATCACGATATGTTGCAGTTCAATCCGCCAACGAGAAATTCAAAATAATTTAGTTTACGATGTAACAGATGGATTTTTCCGAGTCTTTACGACTACCGGGACATTGATACGATGGCTTTGACAGGCTATTCAATCTTGTATCTGGACACAAGAAAGGATGAAAGATGTCTGGGCAGCAACAGGTAAGTAAACTGACCGGCCGGGAATTGGAGGTCTTGTATCTGATTGCGCGAGGCTGGGATAATCGTCAAATTGCGGCATACCTCCATGTTGAAATTCGAACGGTAAAATACCACACAACTAACATTTATTCCAAACTTGGGGTGAAATCACGTTCGGAGGCTATCGTATGGGCCTGGAAACACCGTATTACACAAGACAATCGTTGACATAGAAATACTGCACCAACGTACATTGAACCTTGATCGATCCCGTGCTATTCTTGAATCAAGAGTCGCGAAACAATTCACAATGATTCTAAACGGAGATCGAAATGAAAAAAGGAAGATCTTTTACATTTATTGTAACAGTGGTTTTGTTAACAACCTTGGCTGTAGTGTTAAGTTTATTCCCTGGCAATCAAAGATGCAAAATTTCAAAGGTCCTTGCAGCATCTATTTCGTCTGAGTCGGTTACCCAATGGCAAATCTACAGCGATTCCGATTATGGGTTTTCTTTGGAATACCCTGTTGGCTGGGAATCTGTAATAACGATATTTCAGGAAACACCTTACGAAGATGAATCGGCCATTATCAAGAGGCAAACATTCACAGGCGCACAAGGCTGGATTGACCTTGACATATGGCTGGCTAATGGACAAAACTTAGAAGAATGGTCAGGCTGGTACAGCAAGACACGCGCTCCATTTCCAATTACAAAATCCAACGCCAAGGTTTGGGGGAACCCTGCTATGTCTTTCCTGGAACGAGGCGGCACAGTTGATATGCTCGCAACATTCTTTAGCGACGGAAAGTATGTTTATCGTTTATGGTACACAGTAACCCAAAACAGAGTTGGATTACAGGTTTATCATCATATGTTAAATACGATTGAACTTCCTGGTATATCTGACAGAAAAGCAACTCCGGCAGAATTGCCAGAGAAAATCTGGAAAAGCGTTGAAGCGGCAGTACAGGAATCAGGGCTTATCAGCCCGCTAGTGTCCTCATGTTGCGGATACTCTCAATCAAGTAATCCTTTTCCGTGTTGCAACAATAAAGGTAACTGTACTTGGTGGGTGTACTACAAATTTGGAGCTGTGCCTTTCCGCGGTGATGCGGGAACTTGGTGGAGCCAAGTACCTAATTATTCTGGTTGGCTTCGTAGTAGCTTACCCCGCGCGGATCAAGCGAACATCGCATGGTGGTCTGGCTCGCCAGGGCACGTAGCATACGTTTCCAACTATACCGGTGGAAGTAACGTTACCATTAGTGAGATGCTTTGGTGTACAAGTTGTGGGCGCACCAGGACGATATCTAGGACGACCCCCGGCGGTTACATATACTTAAAAAATCCTCCTCGGTGATAGATATGAATATAGTATGTTGGACTTCCGAGGTTGAATATCGGAAGTCCAACTTTGTTCGAACCACCCACCTACTTCTATGTTATGGAGGCCTAGATTATGAAGTCAAACTTTTATATAAGTATCATTCCGCTGCTGGCAGGAACGCTGATACTTTCTTCATGTAGTCCGTCACCCCAATTAACTGCTCCTGCCATGAGTGAAACACCTTCAGTTCTCGGAACTCAACCAATACTGAATGCCCCCCCTGCAGCGAAACAACAGCTGGCTTCTCCCACTCTGACATCAACCGAAGCGCCTCAAATTCCTGTTGCACCTAAGACACCGTCACTAACGCCGCTCTCAACGTTTACCGTGACTATACCTACCTCAAGTATTGTAGATGGATGGCTGGTCTATAAAAATCCAATCTACAATTACGAATTCAGTTATCCACTTGGGACAACATTGAAGATAAGCAGTGTTGACGGTTTCCCGGGAGAATTACCAGCGGGAGTGACATTTGATGAATATTTACTTCAACTCCAGGACAAATATGGCGATCTGTGCGTGATCGCGACCTACGGCGAAGGGTTTTTGCTGGTTCAAGCTCCTAATGCATGGGATTATGTTCTGTGTGGGGGCTTCGGGGTGGGCGATGAGCTCATCGTTGAAAAATCGGAACAGGTTTCTATTAACGGCAACACCTATTCTGCCCGAGGCTGGGAACTTTACAAACAGGAGGGTGATAAGAAAATTCTCTATTCAGAATTCTTCTTCATTGATATTGAAGATGGCACTCACTTTGCCTATGGATCAAACTTGGAGCGCGCCCCTGCTAAATTTGAAGATTATCTTGCCGTCAAGGAGACCTTGTTGCAAATGCTTGAATCGTACCGAACAGTGAAGTAATTTTTACTTTACACAAGTGGCTACACGCTAACTTCCTTGGTGCTGGGACTGGTAAAATCAGCGGGAGTATTCTGAAACGACAAGACTCGCCCCCGGCAGCAATTTTCCGCCATAGTACGAAGGAGCGAAACAAAAAAAGCGGCGTTCGTGTACAATCTGCGCGATGAAAATCGCCTTGATCTCCGACGTCCACGCCAACCTGCCCGCGTTGGAAGCCGCGCTGAGCGACGTCCGCGCCGAGGGCGTGGACGCGACCGTCTTCCTCGGCGACGCGGCCACCCTCGGTCCGTGCCCGCGCGAGACGTTGGGGTTGATCCAGTCGCTGGGCTGTCCCTGCATCCTCGGCAACCACGACGAAGCCATGTTGGAACCCGCGCGGGCGGCGGAGTTGCAGATCGGCGAGCCGCTCCTCCCAAGTCTGGAATGGAGCGTCAGCCAGTTGTCGGCTACAGACGTGGATTTCCTCCGCTCTTTCCGTCCCACGCGTCAACTGGACTTCGACGGCGCGTCCACAATTTTGTGCTACCATGCCTCGCCGCTGTCCAACACGGATATTCTCCTCGCCACCACGCCCGAAGAAACCGTTGATAAATACTTCGAGAGCCAGTCGGCGGCAATTCTGGCGGGCGGACATACCCACATTCAGATGCTGCGAAAGCGCGGGAGGCAGGTTATCGTCAACCCGGGCAGCGTCGGGAACGCCTTCGAGAAGCCGTACACCCCCGGCAGTCCCGCGCCGACCCTGCTTCCCTGGGCTGAGTACGCCATCCTGCGGGCGGAACGGGGCGTCTGGAGCGTGGACCTGCGCCGCGTCCCGTTCGACACCGAAGCGACGCGCCGCCTGATCGCCCAAAGCGGAAATCCGTCCGCGGCGGAATGGCTCCGTCAATATCGGTGACTTTCGGGGTACAATTCGGCCATGTTGACCCATGAAAAGCAGTTCCTGGCCGCCCGCTGGGAAAAACAGCGGAACCGGCTCAAAGCGCTCGTCGCCGAGGCGGAAAAATACCGCGACCAGGAGATCTACCGCGGCTGGAAACTGAAGGAGTTCCTCGCCCACATGTCCGGCTGGGACGATGCCGTGCTGGACGCCCTGCGCGCCCACGCCGCGGGCGGCCCGATGAAGACGCCCGCCACGCGCGGCGTTGACGCCTTCAACGCCCAGACCGTCTCCACGCGCGAGACGCTCGACTACGAACACATCCGCCGCGAATGGGACCGTTCGCACGAACTGACCATCCAGGCCATCCGCGACCTGCCCGACGAGAAGATCGTCCAGCCGCTCACCTTTCCCTGGGGCGAATTCGGGACGGTGGCCTACCTTGTGGAAATCTTCGTGGACCACGAGGAGGAACACGCCGCGCATTTGCGCCAGTGGCTGGAAGAGCCCGGCCGGGTCGTTTCCGAGACGCATTAATCAGCCATGCTTTACGAAACTGTCCCCACCCTGACCCTCCCCAAGATCGGATTCGGCACCTGGAAGATCGGCGGCGAGAATCATCCCCGCCCCGAGTGGGACGACCGTTCGCTGGCCGCGCTCCACTCCGCGCTGGCGGTGGGCTACCGTCACTTCGACACGGCGGAGGCGTACGCCAAAGGCCGCTCGGAGGAGTTGATCGGGCGCGCACTGCGCGAGACGTACACCCGCCGCGAGGACGTGATCCTTACTTCCAAAGTCCATCCGAAGAACCTGAGTTACAAAGCGCTGATCGAAGCCTGCGAAAACAGCCTCCGCAATCTCGGCACGAACTACATTGACCTTTATCTCATCCACTGGCCGACCGCCCGCATGAGCATGAACGCGACTTTCCGCGCCCTGAACGAACTGGTACGCGACGGCCGCGTCAAACACCTGGGGGTGAGCAACTTCAACCTGCGGCAGCTCAAACAGGCGCAGAAATTCGCCGAGACGCCCATCGTCGCCAACCAGGTCCCCTACAGTCTCACGGACCGCTCCTACGTGAAAAACGGCATGTTGGAGTATTGCCAGCAAAACGACATTTTCCTCGTCGCCTATTCGCCCCTCGACCAGGGGAAGTTGCAGTCCAACCGCACGCTCGCGAACATCGCCGCCAAACACGAGGCGTCCATCCATCAGATCGCGCTGGCGTGGCTCGTCTCCCAGCCGCGCGTCGCGACCATCCCGATGTCGTTCAACCTGAAGCACATCCAGGAAAACTTCCGCGCCGCCGACATCATCCTCACGGCGTCCGAGATGCGCCGCCTGACCAACCTCCAGTAGCGTTTTGCCCGCCATGAGCGCCCTGGCTTTTCCCGGCCTCGAAACCCCCGCCGACCAGCAAACCGAACTCGAGCCCCTCTTCCGCGTCCTCGTCCACAACGACGACGTGACGCCGATGGACTTCGTGACGCGCGTCCTCGTCTCCGTTTTCCTCCTCGGATATCCCGAAGCGGCGGAGATCATGCTCTACGCGCACCGTCACGGTATGTCGGTCGTGCAGATCCTGCCGAAGGCCGAGGCCGAGAAACGCATCAATAAGGCCCACTTCGCGGCGGGGCTGGAGGGCTATCCGCTCCATTTTTCGATGGAGCCGGAGTAGTCCGCCGAAACAAAGCGCGGTTCGATCCGTATAATCAATGCGGAGCAAAGATGATCCACACCTACGAGATTAACGGCGTCCCCATGCAGACGGGCGACATTATCTGCACGATGAACGGCAAACCCGATATCCTGCCCGGCGAATTCTGGCGGCTGATCGGACGGCTCGTCCCCGGCGACGTGGACCACATCGCCGTCTATCTCGGTCCCGAAGGACGCTGCATCGAATCGGGCGCGAAGGGCGTCGTGACGTTCGAGGTCCACAACGGCGTCTGGCGTCCCGAACACGTCATGCCCGAACGCGGCCTGCTGGTGGACACGTTCTACGGCGCGGCCTATCCCCTCGACGGGTTGGAATTCTCCGAGGAGGACGAGCGTCTCGCGCGGCGGACCGTGGCGCAGTATTGCCTGTCCCAACTGGGCAAGTCGTACAACCTCAATTTCCTAAATCCCGAAACCGAAGAGGCTTTCTATTGCAGTCAACTGGCGTACAAGGCCTATCAGCGCGTCGGCATCAACTTGAACACGGGCATGGAAATGGAACGACTGCCGGGAGCGAACGTCATCGTCTTCCCGCAGGAGATCTGGGATGGGTGCGCGCATCGGGCGGTTGCGGTATAATCCCGTCACAATTACCGTCGTCATATCAGCAGTCTTCCGCTGTTTTCGTTTGAGGGAAATCTCAAGTGCAGGCAATGCTCGACTTCTGAAGAACAGGAACAAGGTGAACTTCACGCAATTCAATCTCGATTCCCGCCTGCTGGCCGGGATCAAAAAGGCGGGCTACGAAACCGCCACGCCGATCCAGGAAGCGGCCATCCCGGCCGCCCTGCGCGGACGCGACATCATCGGCACCGCGCAGACCGGGACCGGCAAGACCGCCGCGTTCGTCCTCCCCATTCTCAACAAACTGCTCGAAGGACCGCGCAACGCGGCGCGCGCCCTCATCGTCACGCCGACGCGCGAACTGGCCGACCAGATCCACGACGTGATCCGCGTCCTCGCGACCGGGACGCGGCTGAGGAGCGCGACCATCTACGGCGGAGTCGGGGCCGCTCCCCAGATCCAGGCGCTGCGAAACGGCGTGGAGATCCTCGTCGCCTGTCCGGGCCGCCTGCTCGACTTGATCGCGCAGGGACACGCGAAGATGAACCGGATCGAAATCCTCGTCCTCGACGAAGGCGACCGCATGTTCGACATGGGCTTCCTGCCCGACGTCCGGCGCATCATCGCGGCCGTGCCGGCGCAGCGCCAGACGATGCTTTTCTCCGCCACCTTCCCGCTCGAAGTGGAGCAGCTGGCGGCGCAGTCGCTCAAACATCCGCAACGCATCGCGATGGGCCTCAGCCGCCCCGCGTACACCGTCAGCCACGCGCTCTATCCCGTGCCGCCGCATTTAAAATCCCCGCTGCTGATCGAACTGCTCAAACGCATAGACGCCAACTCCGTGCTGGTCTTCACGCGCACGCGCCGTCGCGCGGAAAAATTGCAGCAGCAGATCAGGCGGGCAGGTTACAAGGCAACCAGCCTGCACAGCGACCGCACGCAGGGACAACGCCAGGCCGCGCTCCGAGGCTTCAAGGAAGGCATACACGACATCATGGTCGCCACCGACATCGCGGCGCGCGGCCTCGACGTGGAAAACATCTCGCACGTCATCAACTACGACATGCCCGACACCGCCGACGCCTACATCCACCGCATCGGCCGCACCGGCCGCGCCGGC
>DKTP01000083.1:0-197 GCA_002473085.1 Anaerolineales bacterium UBA7227 | reverse complement strand
TCGGCCGCACCGGGCGCGCCCAGAAAACCGGCGACGCCTTCACCTTCGTCACCAGCGAAGACGAGGACTTGATCCGCAAACTGGAGCGTATCATGGGACAGCCGCTCAAGCGCGAGACGCTGGAGGGATTCGACTACGCCGTCCCCGCGCCGCCCCGCCCCGCGCCCGGACCTCGCGGCGGACGCGGCGCGCCGCGG
>DKTP01000161.1 GCA_002473085.1 Anaerolineales bacterium UBA7227 | reverse complement strand
GCTGGCAGATGGCTTGGTACAGCTGGCAGCCGCGCGCGTCGTACAGGAACTTGGGCGCGATGGTCGGCGGCTTCGGGTTCGGCCGCGGTGACCTGCTGCATGAAGTTGATGAAGTCGCTCCAGTTGCCGCGGGCGTAGGCTTCGCTGGCGGCGCGGAAGATGTCTCCCGATTGCGGCTGGCGCGGGGTGGGAGCGTAGAGAGGCGTGGGCGTGTACGTGGCGGGGAGGGAGGCCCACAGCGGCGTGGGGCCGACGTGGGTGGGCGTGGGACGCGGCTTTTCGCCGAGGGCGGTGGGCGTGGACGTGAAGGTGGGCGAGGGACCGAAGGTATGCGTGGGCAGGCGCACGGCGCGCGAGTTGCGCGGCTGGACGAGCATGAAAATGGACAGTCCAACCAGCGCGAGGACCGCCGCGCCCATCCCCGCGAGGCGCGTCAGCGGCCTGGAGAGAAACGGTATCTTTTCGAACGGCTGTTCATAGGAAAGGATGAGTTCCTTTTCCCAGGAGCGCGGGTGGTTGACGGGAAACGGCGGGGTGGTCTCGTCGGGCGGGAGCGCGCCGAGCAGGACGAGGCCGCGTTTGGCGTTTTTGTTTTCGGGGTCAATTTGAAGCGCGGTTTGCAGGCAGTAGACGCGTTCTTTGGCCGTCTCGACGGCGGCGCTCATCCAGACCCAGTAATTGGCGTTGTGCTGGTCCGCTTTGAGGAGGCGGGTGAGCAGTTCCTTGGCGCGCGGACGGTCGCCAGCGCGCAGGGCTTCGACGGCGTCTTTGAAGAGAATGTCAATTTCTTCGGCCATGGTTCGATTATATATCAGAACCCAGGTTTCTCGGAGCGGCCCGGGTTCCGCGCGCCGTCATTCGTGGAATTCTTCCACTTGATATGTCAGTATGACGGGATGTTTCCGTCTCCACAAATCGGACGCGGCCCCCATCTTTTGACATAGATTGCCGAGGAAATCTTCGGCGCGCGGCAACTTCTCCCACACCTGCGGCAGGAAGGTGGCGCGGCGCAGCCCGTCGCGCAGGACGACTCCGTCCACGCCGGGGCGGAGTTTGGCGAGCAGGTCTTCGGGACTGGAATAATCGAGCGGGACGGGAGCGGTCAGCCGCGAGACCTCGACCCGGATCGCGCGCAACTCGCCGGTCTGCACAGACGGGAAGCGGGGGTCGCTCAAGGCCGCGGCGACGGCGCGTTCGCGGACGTCCTCGGCCAGCGGCTGGCAGGCCTCCAGCGCGCCGATGCAGCCGCGCAGTTCGCCGCCGCGCGTCGTCAACGTGACGAACGAGGCGCCGTCGGCGCGCAGGGCCGGGGTGAGGGAATCCCAATCGAGCGGCGGAAGTTCCTCGCCGCGCACGCCCAATTCCAGCGCCTGCCGCGCCAGTCGCAGCAGGGTCCGTTTTTCGTCGGGAGTCAGCGGTTCGGACACGAAAGCCTCCTCTCACGCGATGCGATGATACCCTCGGTTGTGATACACCAACGGATGATCCGTGGAGCGGACGCTGGCCCGCGTCGCCTCGGCGACGAAGAGCGTGTTCTCGCCCGCCGCGTAAGTGTGGATCACGCGACAGTCCAGCCGCGCCAGCCCCTCGTCGAGGAGGGAGGCGCCGCGCCCCAGGCTGTCCATGCGCTCCGCGCCGTGCAGCCGCCCGGCAAAGTCCTCGGCCAGTCCTTTTTGGGATTCCGAGAGGATGACCAGGTGAAACGCGCGGGACTTGTCCGCCAGGGCGAAGACGCGCGTGTCGTTCCGCAGGGTCACCGTCACCAGCGGCGGGTTAATGGAAAGCGAGGAAAACGAGTTGACGGTCATTCCATAGGATTCGCCTTCATGCTCCGCGAGGATGACGGCCACGCCGGTCGTCCAGGCGCGCATGGCGAGGCGCAGGGATTCAGTTTCGGTCATTGATGAAGTCTCCGATCAAATTCTGGCTCTTCCGTTTTTGGCGGGAAATTTCTTTTTAACACGAAGGGTCACAACCCACAGGGCGCTTCGCGGAGGCAACGAAGGAAGAGCCTGTGAAATAGAGCGCTTTCATCCTTTGAGCGCCTTTGCGCTCTTTTGTGTTTGGCTCTTTCTCGTTAAGTGCAGGAGAGCCTCGAATTCATCATAACGAAGAGACAGGCGAGAGTCAAGAGAATCGCCTCCTTGTCATTTCCGCGCCAATTGAGTACCATCGTGAATAATGAACGCCCGCCCGAAACCGCCTGCCCGTTCGCGAACATCCCGCCCGCCGCGGGCGCATCTGCTCGGTTCCACCCTGCTGGTGGCTGCGCTGCTCGCCACGCTCTTCACCGCCTGGAGTCCATCCAGCCTTTTGATGGACGATCTCCCCGAACAGTTCGCGCGCCTGATGACGCCGCGTCCGCTGGACGCGGAGCCGTCTGCCGCCACGCCCCTGCCGCCCCTGCGGATCGGGATCGTGGCCGGCCACCTCGGCTACGATTCCGGCTCGGTTTGCACGGACGCGAACGGCCAGGTCACGCTCACCGAACTGGAAGTGAACCAGAAGATCGCCAGCCTCGTGCAGACGCGTCTCTCGGCGTTCGGCTATCAGGTGGACCTGTTGCAGGAATACGACACGCGTCTCGCGGGATACCGAGCCGCCGCGCTGGTCTCCATCCACAACGATTCGTGCGACTACATCAACGACCAGGCCACCGGCTTCAAAGTGGCCGCGGCCAAGGACACGCGCGACGTCAACCGCGCCAACCGTCTCACCGCCTGCCTCGTGGACCGGTACGTTCGCGCCACCGACATGGCCTTCCACGCCGGCAGCATCACCGCGGACATGACCGATTACCACACCTTCTCCGAGATCGCCCCCGACACGGTGGCGGCCATCATCGAGACCGGTTTTCTCAACCTCGACCGCGACTTCCTGACGAAACGCACGGACGTGGTCGCCAACGGAATCGTGCAGGGCATCCTGTGTTTTATCAATAACGAAAATATCGAGCCGACGCCTTTCCCCCCATGAGCGCCACATTCCGCCGCCGAATCCCGCATCTCTTTCTCCTCGCCGGCCTGGCCGGCCTGCTGACCGCCTGCGCGTTGACGGCGGCTCCCGAGGCGGACAA
This sequence comes from Anaerolineales bacterium UBA7227, assembly GCA_002473085.1. Classification (GTDB taxonomy): domain Bacteria; phylum Chloroflexota; class Anaerolineae; order Anaerolineales; family Villigracilaceae; genus Denitrolinea; species Denitrolinea symbiosum. Next base: position 12,319 of record DKTP01000161.1, on the reverse strand, counting down.
CGCCGCGCCGGAGACGCGCTTCATGCTGGCCGACATCCCCAAGCCCACCTATACCCCCCTCCCCACTTCGACGCCGTTTCCCACATCCACGCCCCTGCCCGCAGCCGCGCCCGCCGGCCTCATCGAAGTTTCCATCGTGGACGTCCCCATCCAGCCGTCCAGCGCGGACGGGACGGTCAACACGACGGGAAAATACATCCTCGTGGACATTTCCGACCAGCAGATGTACGTCTACGAGAACGGCGTCCTCATCTATAACTTCATCGTCTCCACCGGCATCCACAACGCCACGCGCACCGGCCTCTTTCACGTGCAAAGCAAGATCCCCAACGCGTACGGCGCCACCTGGAATATCTGGATGCCGAACTGGCTGGGCATCTACTACGCCGGCGGACTGGAAAACGGCATCCATTCCCTGCCGATCCTGCCGAACGGCGCGGAATTATGGGCGGGCTACCTCGGCACGCCCGTCTCCTATGGCTGCGTAGTGCTTGGCTCCAACGAATCAAGCATACTTTACGATTGGGCCGAAATTGGCGTTCCGGTCGAGATTCAGTGGTAAACTTCGCATAGGATAGCCCAGACCTGCTTTAGAATTATGGACACTTCCCCCAACCAACTCCAAGCGCTGATCCAAAACGCGCGCGCCGCCCTGCGTCGCGGCGACAACGCCGAAGCCCGGCGGCTGGCCGAACAAGCCTCCCGCCTCGCGCCAGACCTCGAAGAGGCCTGGCTGATTCTGACGGCGGTCTCCGCCCCGCGCGAGAGCCGGCAATACGCCCAGCGCGCGCTGGAAGTCAACCCCGACTCTCAGCGGGCGCGCAAAGCCCTGAACTGGGCGCGCAGCCGTCCCGACGCGGAAGAGACCGGGAAGACCGCGCCCGCCTCCAGGTCCGCGCTGGACGCGCCGGCAGACGGGGACAAAGTCCCGGCGCAGCCGGCCAAAAAACGTCGCGGCCGCCTGTTTCCCATCCTGTTGGTCATCCTGGCTTGCGCGGTCGTCGGACTGGCTGGCTGGTCGGTCAGCCGGTCGTTCGCGCGGGCCTCCGCCGTCAAAAATATCCAAGCCTCCGCGACGACGGACGAACCCGAGACGCATTTCGCCGCGGCCGAAATCCGCAAACCCACCTACACGCCCGAATGGACGTTCACGCCCACGTCCACCGCCGCGCCCACGTTCACATCCACGCCCAAGTCCACGAACACGCCCAGTCCCACGAACACGCCGCTTCCCACCGATACGCCCGCCGCCACCGACACGCCCGGCGTCCTGGAAGCCTACATCGTCCCCGACACGCCCACGCCCATCCCGCCGACCGACGCGCCGTACACGGCTCCCACCCAGGTCGCGGCCGCGCCTTCCGTCCCCGGCAAAAGTTCTTCGGGCGGCGCGCATTGGATAGACATCAACCTCTCCACCCAGCAATTATTCGCCTACGAAGGCGATACGCTGGTGAACACCTTCATCGTGTCCACCGGCGTGTCGGCCACGCCCACCGTCACCGGCACGTATAAGGTTTACGCCCGTTACCTCTACGCCGACATGCGCGGCCCCGGCTACTTCCTGCCCGACGTGCCGTTCACAATGTACTTCTACAAGAGTTACGGCATCCACGGCACCTACTGGCACAATAACTTCGGCGTTCCCATGAGTCACGGCTGCGTCAACATGAGCATCCCCGACGCCGAATGGCTCTATAACTGGTCCACCTTCGGGACGACGGTAAAAGTCCATTACTAATTCGATGAACGACTCGGACGGCGGACTCTCGCGCCGCGACTTTCTCAAACTGAGCGGACTCGGCCTGCTGGGACTTTTCACCCGGGCCCGTCCGCTCTCGTTCTTTTTCGACGCCCCGCCTCGCGCGGACCTCGGAGCGGGCGCGGCATCCGAGCCGCCTCTTCAGGGACGGGTGATCTCGAACGCGCTCTGGGCCTACAACGCTCCCTCCCCTAAAAGCCAACCGGTCAAATTCTACTGGCGCGACCTGCTGGTGGATATCGACAGCGCCGCCATTGACGACGACGCAAGCGCCTACAACCGCGTCTGGTACAAACTCGCCGACGGCAATTATCTCTATTCGGGCTGGGTGCAGCCGGTCCGCACGCTGCTGAACGAGGCCGTCGCCATCCCGAAGGCCGGCGCGCTCGGCGAGATCAGCGTCCCCTACACCGACGCGTACAAATCCCCCGACCCCTCGTCCAAGTTCGCGTACCGCCTCTACTACGAGTCCACGCATTGGGTTTTGGAATCCGTCGCGGGTTCGGACGGGAGCGCCTGGTACCGCCTGCTCGACGACAAGTTTGACGACTTTTATTTCATCCCCGCCAGGCACGCCCGCATCCTGCCGCGCGCCGAGTTGGAGCCGATCTCGCCCGATCTTTCGCCGCGCCAGAAAAGGATCGAAGTGCGCCTCGGCGCGCAACTGGTTCTGGCGTACGAGGCCGAACGCGTCGTCTTTGCGACGCGCGCCGCCACCGGCGCCATCCTGCGAGCGGGGACGTACACCACGCCCATCGGCCGCTTCTCCACCTACCACAAACGTCCCAGCCGCCACATGGCCGCGGGCGACCTCGCCGCCAGCGGGTTCGACCTGCCCGGCGTGCCGTGGGTGCTTTACATCAAGGACAACGGCGTCTCGCTGCACGGCACATATTGGCACAACGACTTCGGGCGTCCGCGCTCGCACGGCTGCGTCAACCTCTCCCCTTCCGCGGCCAGGTGGATTTATCGCTGGAGCCTGCCGTCCGTCGCTCCCGAAAAACCCTACAAATACGAATTCGCGAACGCCACCCGCGTGGATGTGACGGAATAGCCCAACCGGATTGCAATACTGTAAATTGCGTTTTATCTTCAGATATGTTACAGTTTTTGTATCTTGAGCGGAAAGGAGGTGAAGTTCGTGAATATCCGGATAGCGCCGAAGGGGCAGGGACTCGTGGAATACGCGTTGATTCTTGTTCTGGTTGCCATTGTTGTTTTTGCCGTCCTCCTGCTTCTGGGCCCCGTGATCGGAAACGCGTTCAGCACGATCAATAACAGCCTGTCTTCGCTGTAGCGCAAAATCTCCAACGCGCGCAAGACCTCCCGCCCGGGCGCGGGAGGTTTTGCGTCCCGGCGCGGCGTGTTATACTGCATGTAACTTCTCAAATCCGGCGGGGTTATTTTAGTCAAACCCCGCCGGTAGGATTTTTAATTTGCCGGAGCCAGAATATAAAGAAGAAGAGGCGCTTGCGCGCGCTTCCCAGGGCGACAAAGACGCCTTCGGGCTGCTATACGAGCGTTACGCCGAGCGCATCTTCAACTACGTTTACTATCGGACGGGAAACGTACACGACGCGGAAGACCTGACGGCGCGGGTCTTCCAGCGGGCGATGAACCACATCCACAATTACACGGATCGCGGCGTTCCCTTTTCCGCCTGGCTGTACCGCATCGCTCACAACCTGGTCGCCAACTGGCATCGCGACCGCAGCCGCAAACAGGAAATCCCGCTGGACGAACTGCCCGCGCTGACGACGCGGGATGAACACCCCGAGACCAGTCTCGTCCGCACCGAGGAGCAGGACGTTCTCCTGCGCGTCATCCGCCGGCTGCCGGCCGAAAGACAGTCCCTGTTAATTCTAAAGTTCGTGGAAAACCTTTCCAACGCGGAGATCGGCCAGATCATGGGACGCAGCGAAGGCGCGGTCAAAAGCCTGTACCACCGCACCCTGCTGGCCCTGCGCGACGAGATCGGCGGTCACGTCCAATTCACCAAAGGAGATTAACCATGTTGCGAGTATTGACAGACGGAGCCATAGACATCCCCGAAGGCTGGGACAAACAATACGACATCCAACTCATCCCCATCAATATCCACTTTGGCGAAAAGACCTACATCCAAAACGTGGACATGGACTCGGAGGCTTTTTACCGGGAGATCGAAGCCAACAAGAATCACCCCAAGACCTCCCAGCCCTCGCCGCACCAGTTCGCGGAGTTCATCCGCAAGACCTACCCCAAAGGCGAGACCATCATCTCCATCCACGTCACCAGCAAACTCTCCGGCACCTACGCCTCCTGCGTGGCCGCGGCCGAGGAACTCAAAGGCGAGTACAACGTCATCCCGTTCGACTCGATGGGCGGAAGCGTGGGCGGCGCGTTCATGTGCCGCACGGTCCACCTCATGTCGAAGGCCGGCAAAAGCGCGGAGGAGATCGTCAAACATCTCGAAGCCCTGCGCGACAAGACCTTCATCTTCCTCACGCTCGATAACCTGGAATTCGCCAAACGCAGCGGACGCATCGGCGCCCTCTCGGCCGCCCTCGCCTCCCTCCTGAACGTCAAGCCGATCGCCCGCCTCCAGGACGGCCTGCTCCACATGGTGGAAAAAGTCCGCACGCGCAAAGCCGCCCTGCTGCGGGTGGTGGAAATGGCGGCGGAAGTCGTCGGCGATTCGCCGGTCGCGGTGGGAGCCGTCCATTCCCGCGATCTCGAATCGGCCCGGCTCCTCCTCGCCGAGGCGAAACAGCGCCTGAACGTTCGGGAATCCGTCTTTGCCGACCTGTCCATCTCCCTCGCCATCAACCTCGGGCCCGGCACGGTCGGGCTTGTGCTATATCCTGCCGAGTGAAAAAATAATCCATGTTCCGACGAAATCAACCGCCCTCTTCCGCTGAAACATTCACCGACCTGGAATCGCGCCTGGCCGGGACCCTGAAGCGCGTCGCCCCGCCGCGCGGACTTATCCAACGCCTGCGCGACCGCGTCCGCCTCCCCGAGCCGCGCGTCCTGGCCCAGCGGGTCGCCAGTTGGCGCTTCTTCTTCGCGGTCGTCGGCGGCGTGATGTCTGGAATGGTGTTGATCCTCACCGTGGCACGGGCGTTGTTCCACCTCTTTGGCCGCAGGCAGTTCCAGTAATTTTCAAAGAAGCCGGATAAAAAAGACCCCGGGCGCCAATCGGCCCGGGGTCTTTCCATGCGCGGTCGCTGTTATTGCAATCCCAGCACTTCGAACACATCCAGCGGTTGGGTCTTCCCTTTTACAGGCATGCGCGACATGCCGCTTACGTTTACGAATTTCTTCACGCGCTCGTACGCTTCCCGGCTGAGCAAAATCTGGTTGCGGGCGGAATTTTCCTGGATGCGTTTGGTAATGTTGACGCTGTCGCTGATGGCGGTATATTCGAGGCGCTTCTCGGTCCCGATCAGGCCCAGCACCGCGTCCCCGAAGTGGATGCCCGCGCCGAACGCCAGGTGCGAATCGGGGGGCAGTTCGGTGTATAGGTTTTCCACGGCGGCGCGCATCGCCAGCGCGGCCTTCACCGCGCGCAAAGTATGGTCGGGCTGGGGAATGGGCGCGTTGAACCAGGCCATGATGGCGTCGCCCATGAATTTGTCAATGGTGCCTTCCTGCATCAGCACCGCCTCGGCCAGGGCCGCCAGGTAGAGGTTCAGGATGGACACCAGTTTTTCAGGGGACTGTTTCTCGCTGAACGAGGTGAAGCCGCGGATGTCCGCAAAGATGACCGTGATCTCGGTCCGCTTGCCGCCCAGTTGCAGTTTGTTCGGGTCCAGTTGATGAATGACCGCCGGGGAGACCATGCGCTCGAAAAGTTTTCGCTGGGCCTCGAGACGTTTCCGCTCGGTCAGGTCGTCCAGCACGATGGCGATGCCCTGCGTCTTTTGCGATTCGTCCTTCAGCGGGGACAGGTTGAAGCGCAGGTTGACGTTGCCGCGCGAGGGCAGGGTTGGGTTGAACTCCAGGTCCATCACCGGCGCGTCGGTTTGGCGGACGGAGGCCAGGTGGGGGCGAATGGCCTCGGAGACGGGAGCCAGCGCGTCGTCCACGCGATGACCGAGCAATTCCTGCGCGGTCCGCCCGAGGATCTGTTCGGCGGCGCGGTTGGCGAGAGTCACCTGCTCCTGCACGTCGGTGGTGATGACGCCGCTGGTGATGGAGGCGAAGACGTTTTCCATCAAATTCTTGAGCGCGGTCACTTCGGACAGCGTGCGCCTGAGCGAGGAGAAGAGCCGCGCGTTTTCGATGGCGACCGCGGCCTGGTTCGCGAACGCGGACAGCAGGTCGCGTTCGGTGTCGGTGAAGATGCCCGAGCGGATGCGATTGTCGGCGTAGATGACGCCGATTAGGTCGTCCTTGACTTTGAGCGGGACGCACAGGATCGAGCGCAGGTTGAAGGCGATGATGCTTTCCTGCCCGCTCAGGCGCGGGTCTTCCTGCGCGTTGGTGGTGAGGATGGCTACGCCGGTATCCGCCACTTTTTGGATGACGGTGCGGCTGATGGCGAGTTCGGAGGCGTGGATGGATTCCTTTTCCCAGTTGCGCGCCACGCGCGCCGTAAGATTTTTCGTCTCGTCTTTCAGCATCAGGAAGCCGCGTTCGGCTCGCGACAACCCAACGATATTGTCCATCACGATGCGCAGGACTTCGTCCAATTCGAGCGTGGAGTTGACCGCCTGTCCGATTTCGGTCAGCGCCAGCAGGTGACGGAATTGGGATTCGGTGCTGGCGACGAGTTTCCCGAGTCGGTCCAGTTCGTTTTCGGCCTGCGCGAGTCCGCCCAGCGCGCCGTCGGGGACGGCGCGTTTGCCCTGCAGGGCAGTGCGCGCGCTTTGGATGACCTGGCGCAGGGCGGCCATTTGTTCGGCGAGGGCGGCGGGACGGGTTTTGTCGAGAGTCATAATGGCCGATTGTATCATCCCATAACCTGCCGCACGCGGGCGCGCATCCCCTCCCGGAGGATACGGCGGCCGGCGCGGCGGGCCAGGCGCAGGTCTCCGCCGTGTTGTGAGAATTGCGCCGATTGATATTCTCTCAGGAGCAGGTCGATGTCCTGGCTGGCTTCCGGCAGTTCCGTTTTTAGCAAAGCGGCGCGCTCCGCCGGGGTGAGGTTCGCGGACGGGTTTTTTCTTAACCAGCGCAGGCTCCGATTGACGTCCTGGAAGGCGCGCTCGAACGGGCTTGCCAGCGCGTACAAGGCCAGGTTGCGGAGCCAGGCCGGGAAGCGACCGCCCCTCCGCTCGGCCGCGGCGAGAATAAATTCGGCGGCGCGCGTCGCGAGGGGATATTTCCGATTCGCGTAGCGCCAGGCGGCCGCGCCCAGGATGAGCGCGGCGGCCCACAGGAGGGGCGCCAGCCAGCGTCTCCAGTCAACCAGCGGAACGGGCGAAGGGACCGGCGCGTCGTCGGGTTCCTCCTGCAAAACGACGATGGGATTACGGACGATCTCATTGCGTTCCGGTTGCGGCGCGGCCGCGTGTTTTTCGGGGCGGAGGATGGGCTCCTGGTTTGCGGTCGGCTCAAACTCCACCCAGCCGATTCCGGGGAAGTAGACCTCGGGCCAGGCGTGCATATTTTTGCGGTAGACGTTATAAGCCCGCGCCGCGGAGCGGGAGCGGCTGAATTCCTCGTCGCTTTGAGCGGGCTCGCCCTGCGAATATCCCACCGCCATGCGCGCCGGGATGCCCAGCGAGCGGAGCATGAGCGTCTCGACTGTGGCGTAGTAATTACAGTAGCCTTCTTTAAGGTCGAAGAAAAACCATTCCAGGACGTCCGCATTTTCGGGCGGCGCAGGGACGCTGGATTTGTATCGGATGGTCGTCCGCAGAATGTCGGTAATGGCCTGGACCTTGTCGTAAGGCGTCGCCAGTCCGCGGGTCTCGCGCTCGGCAAAATCGCGCAAGCGCTCAGAGAAGTTTTCGGGCAACTGCAGATAGCGGGACGCCGCCCAGTCGGGATACTCCTGCCCGGCGGCGCGCAGTTCCTCGATGGACGGGTCGGCGACGGCGGCGCGCGCGCGGTAGACGTCGCCCGGCTCCATGAAGGCAACGGCTTCGAAGGCGAGCGCGTCCCGTTGTCCGTTTTCCAGCGGAAAGTAACTCACGGCGGCCGGGCGGCTGGTCCACAGCGGCTGCGAAGCCAGGCTGAAGATGGCCTGTCCGCGCGTGTACGACACGATCCGAAATTCAAATTCCTTTCGCCCTGCCAGGTCGGGAATGGGCAGCGCGCCCGCTTCAGGATGGAACTCTTCTTTAACAGGGTCGGAAAGCCTCCAGCCGCCGGCCTCGTAGCGGTCGTAGACCCGGGCGCGCCAGTAGAGACGCGGTAATTCCTCCGCCAGGATGGGGATGTGAACGATCAGCGCCAGGTCGGTCCCCTGCGCGGCCTGGGTCCCCAATGTCATGGCGCTGCCGAAGAATTCGGAGGGCGCCGCCGGGCTGCCGCCCCGCAGCGCGTCAAAGGCATGTTCCCAGCGTTCGCGCGTGGCGCGCCACGGACGGGCAACGGTCTCCCAGGCGTCCTGCAGCGGCGCGGACGAGAAGTTCAGGGGCAGATTCCACGCCAGCACAACCAGCGCGACCGCGCTGACCATCAGGTTCAGACTCAGGTCGGGACCGGTCTCGGGGGCCATCTGCACCCCGCGCCGGAGCCATGCGCGGCGATCGCGCAGATATTGGCCGCGTCCGATCAAAACCAGCGCGGCCGAAAAATAGGCCGCGATCAGCCAGGCGCGGCCCGGGTTGAAGCGGTCGAAGTGATGGATGACCAGCGCGGCCAGCCCGGCGGGCAGGACCGCCGCCAGGGTGTTGTTGTGACGCGAAAGTTGATACCCCGAAAACAGGGCCATGCACCAATACAGCGCGCTGATGAGCGTAAAAAAGAAAAGAGGATCCTGGATGGGACGCTCGGCGGCAAATTCGCCGACCGTGAAAAGCAAACGTCCGCCCAGGCCGGCCAGCCGCTCTCCCAGATAAATATTCTCATTGTAATAGACGGCGAGCAGTTGGCGCGGCAAGAGCGTGAGAGTATATCCCAGGGCCAGCCAGCCAACGCCGCGCCTGCCGAATTTGGCGGCGCCCAGCGCCAGTCCGACGATCGCTCCGAGCAGGGTCAACGCGGCGACGGCGTCGAGCGTCTCGATCCAATTCGTGGCCGCCAGGCGCCATGCCGCCAGTAAAACGCACAGACTGAACAACGCGGCCGAGGGAAGGTCCTGCCAGCGAGCGGATGACTTTTCCATGCGCTGAGTGTACAATGGACGCACATCCCCGTCAATTCCACAAGGAGCGCAACATGAATTCGTTCTTATTGGCCCTCGCCTCCGTCAACTCTGCCCTGCAGGGATTGGGCGGCTGGCTGACCGGCCCGATGGAATTCTTCTCATTCCTCGGCTCGGAGGATTTCTTCCTCCTCGTCCTCCCGCTGGCCTACTGGTGCGTCGACTCGGCGCTGGGCCTGCGGATCGGCGTGATGCTGTTGCTGAGCAACGGACTTAACTCCCTGTTCAAAGTTGCCATGCACGGACCGCGTCCCTACTGGGTGAGCGACCAGGTGGCCGGCCTGGCTTCAGAGACGAGTTTCGGCGTCCCCTCGGGACACGCGCAGATCGCGGCCGGCGTGTGGGGCGTCGCGGCGGACGGCGTCAAGCGGACCTGGGCGCGGGGCGCGGCGGCGGTCGTCATTTTTCTCATCGGACTCTCGCGGCTCTACCTCGGCGTCCATTTTCTACACGACGTACTGCTCGGCTGGATGCTCGGCGGGCTGCTGCTGTGGGCTTTCATAAAATATTGGGATCCCGCCGCGGCGCGGCTCAAGCAATTCTCCCTTGCGAACCAGGTCGCGCTGGCCTTCGCGTTTTCGCTGGCGATGATCCTTCTCGTCGCGCTGATCGTGTTCCTCTCGCGCGGATTCGTCCTGCCCGCGCAGTGGATCGAGAACGCCACGCGCGGCGGAGGCGAAGCGCCGAATCCCTTCTCGCTGGCAGGAATTGTCACCGCCATGGGCACGCTCTTCGGCATATTGGCCGGGGCGGCGTGGACCGCGTCCCGGGGCGGGTTCTCCGCGCGAGGCCCGGTCTGGAAGCGAGGCCTGCGGTACTTCGTCGGTCTGGTCGGCGTCGCCGTTTTCTACCTCGGCCTGAAAGCCGTCTTCCCCGCCGGAGACGACCCGGCCGCGCTGGTCTTCCGGTATGTCCGCTATACGCTGGTGGGCGCGTGGGTCGCCGCCGGCGCGCCGTGGGCTTTTGCAAAGTTGCAACTTTCGGACAATCCCAACCGGTAGGGGGCGGTCTGTTATAATCGCCCACACTTAGGGTTCAATTTATGACACTGGAACGCGGCACGCTGCTGCATAAACGCTATCGCATCGTCGAAATCCTCGGCCAGGGCGGCATGGGGTCGGTCTATCGCGCCGTGGACGAAAACCTCGGCGTGGACGTCGCGCTTAAAGAAAATCTCTTCACCACCGACGAATACTCGCGTCAATTCCGACTCGAGGCCGTGATCCTCGCCAACCTGCGGCATCCCAACCTGCCGCGCGTCTCCGACCACTTCGTCGTCGGCGAGCAGGGACAGTACCTCGTCATGGATTACATCGAAGGCGAGGATCTGCGTCAGCGCATGGAACGCATCGGCTCCATCAGCGAAGACGAGGCCATCTCCATCGGCGCGGCCATGTGCGACGCGCTGGCCTACCTGCACTCGCGGCGGCCGCCCATCCTGCACCGTGACTTAAAACCCGGCAACGTCAAGATCACGCCCGACGGCCACATCTTCCTCGTGGACTTCGGCCTCGCCAAAGTAGTGCAGGGCGCGCAAGCCACCACCACTGGCGCCCGCGCCATGACGCCGGGCTACTCCCCGCCCGAACAATACGGCACAGCGCGCACCGACCCGCGCACCGACGTTTATTCGCTCGGCGCGACCTTGTACGCCGCGCTTTCGGGCATCATCCCCGAAGACGGGCTGGCGCGCGCCATGGACAACGCCCAGCTGACGCCGCTCCGCAAACGCAGCCCGAAGATCTCCAAGCGGCTGGCCGCGGCCATCGAAAAGGCCATGTCCATTGATCCCGCCGAGCGTTTCCAGAGCGCCGAGGAATTCCAGCGCGCCCTGCTCGCCTCCAAATCCAGAACCCAGCAGCTGACCGGCAATTATATGGTCGCGCCTCCCCCGCCGGAAGAAGAGGGAGCCGGCAAAGCGGACAAACCGCCTTCCAAGCCCTCGACCGGAGGCCCGCCCTATCCGCCCGAAGATAACGGCGAAGGCAAACCTTTCCGTCCGAAGAAAAAGAAACGGAGCGGGTGTTTCCCTTCCTTCCTGCTCCTCCTTCTGCTCGCGCTCGCGTTCTTCCTCGTCTGGAACTATATGCCGGGGGCGAAAGAGCGCGTTGACGGCTGGTTCGCCGGCCTGCGCTCCGCCACGGTCACATTCGCCGTCACAGAACGATCGCCTTCGCCGCCTCCCGTCGAAAACCCGCCGACCGCCTCGTTCACGCCGGCCGCGCCGACGGCCACGCAGCATCCGCCCACGTCAACGCCGACTTCGACGTTCACCCCGACAGTCACGTCCGTGCCGCTGCACACCTCCACCCCCACCAGCGGACCCACCCTCACGCCCTCGCCCACTCCGCAGGGCGGCGGTTATGGACAGTTCGCGTTTGCGTCCAACCGCTCCGGCATCCCGCAAATCTACCTGGCTGGCACAGACGGCAGCGGCGGCAAAACCGTCCTCACCAACATGCCCGACGGCGCCTGCCAGCCGGCCTGGTCGCCGGACGGAACGCGGCTGCTCTTCACCTCGCCCTGCAGCGGCCCGAACGACCCCTTCGAAAATTCCACCATTTACATCGTCAACGCCGACGGCACGGGCCAGGCGCCGCTCCTCGCGGAGCCAGCCGGCGATTACGACCCCGCCTGGTCGCCAGACGGAAAGCGCGTCGCCTTCGCCTCGCGCCGCAACGGAAGGCCGTCCATTTTCATATTGGACCTCGCCGCGAACTCGGTCAGCCTCCTGCTCGAGTCGCAGGGACACTTTATGGAATCCCGCAGTCCGGCCTGGTCGCCGCACAATAACCAGATACTCTACGTGGTCCAGCGCTTCGGCATCACCGAGATCTGGTCCATGACCGACACCGGACTCAACCCGGAACAAGTGATCTTCAGCGGCTCCGACCGCTTCGATATGGACCCCGCCTGGTCGCCGGACGGCGAGGTCGTCATGTTCAGCCAGCGGCTGGTGGGACCTTCCACAATCTGGCTGATGAGACTGGTCTACGAGGAACGCGGCCTCGGCAAAGCCAAACGCGTGGACGCCGCCCCGACTCCCTTCGAAAACGCGGAATTCTCCCCAGACGGACTCTGGCTGATCTTCGAGGGCTTGAGCGACAAGACCAACCGCGACATCTTCCTCATGAGCGTGGACGCCAGCGCCGTCACCCGTCTCACCGTTGATCCCGGCGTGGACTTCGACCCGGCCTGGAGGCCGATCCAAAATCCATAGAAGCAAAAGACCCGCCGCTGGCGGGGCTTTTTTTTCC
>DKTP01000011.1 GCA_002473085.1 Anaerolineales bacterium UBA7227 | reverse complement strand
AAGATCGTCTTCGTCGGCGACCTCGTCCTCAAGAACCAGCCGCCCTTCCTCTCCAACGCCAACCTGCCCCAATGGATCGAAGCGCTCAAGAAACTCACGAGCGCCGACTATAAGGGCTATTCTATTGTGAGCGGGCGCGGCGGCGTGGTCAACGCGGCGGTCGTCAAAACTCAAATGGAGATCGTCAAGCATATCCACGACCGCCTCGAAAAACTGGCCGCTCGAAACGCGCCTGCCGACGCCGTCGAAAAACTTGTGGAGCATTTGCTCGGCGCGTACAAGGCGCCCGCTTCGCGCCAGAGATATTTCGCCCAGCGCCTGCGCTACGGACTTCGCCACTATTACGTCCGACACTACCATCCCACCAACGGCTTTGAAGATGAATAACCCGCCCGCGCCCCTCCTCGAAATGCTTCGCGGCGGCATCGTCGAATCCACGCACTTCGGCTCCATCGCCGTCGTGGACCCGGACGGCCGCCTGCTCTATTCTGTTGGCGACCCGAACACGGTCGCGTTCCTGCGTTCCTCCGCCAAGCCCTTCCAAATCCTGCCTTTCGTGGAAGGCGGCGGCCTGGAGCGTTTCGGATTCACCCAAAAAGAACTCGCCCTGGCCTGCGCCTCGCACGAGACCGCGCAGATCCACCTCGACGCGGTCGCGGCCCTGCAAGAGAAAGTCGGCGTCCGGGAATCCGACCTGCAATGCGGGCCGCACCTGCCCAGCGACGCGGACATGCTGCGGCGCGTCATCAAAGAGGGCATCCGTCCGACCGCCAACTACAACAACTGCTCGGGGAAACATACCGCCATGCTGGCCTGCGCCAAAATGCGTGGACTGCCCCTCGACGACTACCTCTCGCCCGACCATCCGATCCAGCGCGACATTCTGGCGGTTCTCTCCGACCTGAGCGGACTGCCCCCCGCGTCCATCCGCCTCGGCGTGGACGGCTGCTCGGCGCCCAACTTCGCGCTTCCGCTCTTCAACGCCGCGCTCGCCATGGCGCGTTTCTGCGACCCGCGCGGACTGGGCCAGGTCCGCGCCGAAGCCTGCGGCCAGATCGCCTCCGCCATGACCGCGCATCCCGAAATGGTGAGCAACTTCGGCGAGTTCGATTGCGAGTTGATGAAGGTTGGCGGCGGGAAGATCGTCACCAAGCGCGGCGCGGAGGGATTCCAGATCCTCGGCCTCCTGCCCGGTTTGATCGGCGAACGCGGCCTGGGCATCGCCTTCAAAGCGACCGACGGCGACCCCGGCCGCATGAACGACTCGCTCGAAGCGCGTCCCCGCGTCCGCCCGGCCGTGACGCTGGAGATCCTCCGTCAGCTCGACGCGCTGGACGAGGAGCAGTTAAAGCGCCTCGCCGCGTTCGGTCCGAAGCGCGTGTTGAAAAATTACGCCGGCCTCGTGACGGGAGAGTCCCGCCCGGCCTTCGAACTGGCCGCGCAATACGCAATGGCCGCCGCGTAGCGCATGTCGCAAAACCATTCGCCCATGACCACACTGCAAAAACGCGCCCTTGCCATTCATAAAAAATTGATCGAAGTCTTCGGCGAACCCGTTTGGAAGAACCCGCCCCCGCCGACGGACGTGCTGGTCTCCACGATCCTTTCGCAGAACACGAACGACGTCAACCGCGACCGCGCCGACGACGCGCTGCGCGCCAGGTTCCGCACGTGGGAGGCCGTCCGCGACGCGAAGACGGAGGCCGTGATCGCCGCCATCCGTCCCGCGGGACTCGCCAATCAGAAGGGGCCGCGCATCCAGCAGACGTTGCGTCAGATCACGGAGGAACGCGGCAACCTCGACCTGTTCTTCCTGGAAGACCTGCCGCTCGAAGAGGCACGCAGCTGGCTGATGAAATTCAAGGGCGTCGGCCCGAAGACGGCCGCCATCGTCCTGTGCTTTTCGCTGGGACGTCCCGCCTTCCCCGTGGACACGCACATTTACCGCGTCACCGGGCGGATCGGCCTGCGTCCGCAAAAGATGACGGTGGAGCAGGCGCATCCGTACCTCGAAGCGCTGTTCCCGCCCGAGACGCATTACGCCGCGCACCTGAACCTGATCCGCCTGGGACGGGAGTTCTGCCACGCGCGCAAACCCGATTGCGCCCATTGCCCCATCCGAAATCTGTGCGATTACGGCCGGGCAGCGCTCTCGAAACGTTAGTTCATCTCAGATCGCGAAATCCTCCGCGTGCCAGAGACCGTGTTCCGGCGCGTGCAGCGCGGGGACCTGTTCCCCGCCGCCGTTGACGCGCCGCTCCAGCGAGTTGACGTGCGCGATCAGCGCGGCCAGCGTCTCGCCGATGGTGTCGGGCAGGTTGCCGTGTTCCAGGTCCGCTTTTTCGCCGGGGAGGCGCTGGCGAGGCTCGCGCACCACCACCTGTCCCGGCACGCCCACCACCACCGAATCGGACGGCACGGACCTCACCACCACGGCGTTGGCGCCGATGCGGCTGTTCGCGCCGATGGTGATGGCTCCCAGCACTTTGGCCCCCGCGCCGACCACCACATTGTTCTCCAACGTCGGGTGACGCTTCACCTTGTTCAGGCTCGTGCCGCCCAGCGTGACGCCGTGATACAGCGTCACGTTGTTGCCCACTTCAGCCGTCTCCCCGATCACCACGCCCATGCCGTGGTCAATGAAAAAATTGCGTCCAATGACCGCGCCGGGATGGATCTCGATGCCGGTCAGGCCGCGCGCCAGCTGCGACAGCCAGCGCGCGAAGAGACGGAGATTGCTTTTCCACAAACGGTGGGAGAGACGGTGCGCCCAGATCGCGTGCAGGCCGGGGTAGCACAGCAAAACTTCCAGCGCGTTGCGCGCCGCGGGATCGCGGTCGAGGACGGACTGGATATCCTCGCGAATGAGATGAAACATGGGACGCTCGCTTTCATCGCCTGGCGGCGCGCGCCGCGGGCAAACCGCGGCGCGCGCCAAACGGCGTCACGCGGCGGACGGCGCGTCCGCCAGGTCGGCGTAAAGCGGGGTGGACAGGTAACGCTCGCCGAAGGAGGGGATGATCACGACGATCAATTTGCCCGCGTTCCCGGCGCGGTTCGCAACCTGCAACGCGGCCCACGTCGCCGCGCCGGAGGAGATGCCCACGAGCAGCCCCTCTTCACGAGCCATGCGGCGCGCCATCTCGAAGGCAGATTCGTTTGTCACGCGGATGATCTCGTCGTAGATTTCGGTGTTGAGCGTCTCTGGAACAAATCCCGCGCCGAGTCCCTGGATGAGATGCGGGCCCTTCGTCCCGCCCGAAAGGACGGGGGAACCCTCGGGTTCGACAGCCACGGCCTGGAAGGACGGCTTACGCGCCTTGATGACCTCGCCCACGCCGGTGATCGTCCCGCCCGTGCCGACGCCGGAGACGAGGAAGTCCACTTTGCCGTCGGTGTCGCGCCAGATCTCCTCGGCGGTCGTCCGCCGATGGACTTCGGGGTTGGCGGGATTCTTGAACTGCTGCGGCAGGAAATACTTCCCCGGGGCGGAGGCGGCGATCTCCTCCGCCTTGCGGATCGCGCCCGCCATCCCGTCC
>DKTP01000010.1 GCA_002473085.1 Anaerolineales bacterium UBA7227 | reverse complement strand
TTCAGCGGGATGAGCGTGAAGAGTTTGCAGATGAAGAGATGGGTCGTGTATCCGCTGGGATGCGTCATCCCCAGCGTGGCGCACAGGGTTTGGAACTCGGCGGAATCGCCCCATAGCAGCGAGGGCGCCAGCGTGCGGACGTATAACGCCAGCGCCAGAATCCCGATGGCGAGGGAGATGAGCAGGTCGGCGCGTTTGATGGGTTTCATTGACCTGGAGTCTATCTCAATGAGGCGTCTTTGGGGAGGCGGCGTTCATGGATCGCAACGACGCTCGCTTGCAGGGTCGAACAACCTCATCTCTTCCTCCATTGGGACTTGAATCATTTCGGTCCATCGCAAAATGTCTTCGAGTTTGATTGGCGGGTTTTCCATGCCGCGGCGTTGGATCCGTTCGAAGAGAATCTCAGGAGGCGCGGATAGATAATGCAATTCAACGGCGGCGCCGAGTTTACGCGCGCCCTCGCGCAACGCGTCGCGCTCGGATCTTCCCCATGTTCCCCATTCGATAATGACCACGAGACCGAGCTTGAGCAGTTTTTGACCCAGTTCCCATTGTAACGCTTCAATCCTTGCCCGGCTTTCTTCAGCGTACAGGTTGATGGAGAGCGAATCCATCCATTCGTCTGGAGAAAGGCGGACGCCGCCCAGGTCTTCTTCGAGGCATTTTGCCAGGGTTGTTTTGCCTGAGCCGGGCAATCCGCAAATGATGATTAATCTGCCGCTGCTGCGGTGGACAGCCTCCGCTGGGGCCGATCTGGCTCTAAATTTCATTCACGCCCCGGAGTTAATCTCGCCAACATACGACCTGGTTGCGTCCAGATTCTTTAGCCTGATACAACGCCTCGTCAGCGCGGCGGATGAGTTCCTGAACCGTGGCCGCGCGTTCCCCGCAACACAGGCTTATCCCGACGCTGACGGTGAGGCGCAGATCGCCGGCCGCGGTCGGCAATGCCGCGCCTTCCAGGGCAACGCGTAGACGCTCGGCGATCGCGACGGCTGTTTCCTGGGTGGTATTCGGGAGCAGCGCGATAAACTCCTCCCCGCCGAACCGCGCGAAGATATCGGCTTTGCGTAGAATTGCGGAGCAGACCGCGACCACGCCGACCAGGGCCTGGTCGCCGATTTCGTGTCCGTGGAGGTCGTTGATTTCTTTGAAGTGGTCGATATCGAGCAGCAGGATGGAAAACGGGACGTTGGCGCTGCGGTTTTGCAGCGCCGTCTCGCTCCGGGTAATAAAGTGACGGCGGTTGTAAATATTGGTGAGCGGGTCCAGATTTGCCAGGCGGGTCAACTGCGCTTTTGCTTCATCCAGTTCTTTCATGGCCCGGCTCTTGATCAATTCGTTGACGTATACCGCGGCCGTCCCGCTTAAGACGGCGAAGGACAAATCCATCAACCGGTCGATGTCCTGGGTGGGATGCAGAGTCCAGGCAAGGAGGAGGCCGCGGAACAGGTAAAGTCCGACGGCGGAAAGTAAACTGACGCCTCCCCAAAACAGACCGCCCTGCGCGCCCAGGATGACGGTCGCCATGATGGGGACGAAAACCAGCCAGGGCGAGGCGGAGGAGAGCAGGCCGCCGGTAAACAGGGCCAGGCCAATGACGCTGATATATAACGCGCCGGTGAGGACTTGCGCGGCGATCCGCGTGGCGGACGAGCGTCGAAGCAGGACGAGTCCAAACGCCCCCAGCAGGCTGGCGGCGATCTGGATCGCGACAAGCGGAGCGGGATATGCCGATACCAGGTAGTAAATTGTGAAAATCGTCTCGGCGATGACCGAGGCAATCGCGGCTGCGCGTGCCGTCGGCGTCAGGCTGACGTCGTAGGAGATGGGTTGCGGCGGAGTTGGGCGGTTATCCATGTTGCAGGTACGAGGCCTTTTTGCGGTTGGACGCGGTTATATTATCATTCTTTTTGGACGCGGATTTCACGGAGCGCACGGATTTTCAATCTGCCCGCCTGCTATCCTTGATGCTGCTGTTTATCGGTAGTCGCGCTTTGGACATAAATTAATTTCTTTGCTTAAACCTTCAAGTTCTGACGGATCCTTTGCCGTCTTTTTTCTTCCAATTCATCTTGAAGGCGCACGTTATCCAGAACACGCGCTCTGCATAATCTGCCAATTTTAACTTTCCGCCCATTATACACACTTCGCCCAAAAAGAAAATAGCGCGGACGCCAGCCTCAGTTACCTCCTCGCCTCTAGCCGCCGCGCCTGGCGCTCTTTGGCCTCGGTCATCTTCCGCTCCTCGTCAATTGTCTCGGCAAGGATGGGCGGGACGGCGACGGGTTTGCCCTCGTCGTCGAGCGCCACGTAGACGAGATAGGCCGTGTTCGTCTGCCAGCGCTGTCCCGTGATGGGATTCTCCGCGATGACCTGCACCTCCGCCTCCATGGACGTGCTGCCCGTGTAACTCACCTCCGCGTTCAGGATCACCAGGTCGCTGGTCTTGATGGGATGGCGAAAGGACATCGAGTCGATGGCGACGGTCACCACGCGGCGCTGGGCGTGACGCATGCAGGCCAGCGCGCCCGCCTCGTCCACCAGTTTCATGATCCAGCCGCCGTGGACGTTGCCGAGGTTGTTGGCGTGTTCGGGCTGCATCATCTGCGCGATGCTGATGCGCGAGGCGCGGATGGGTTTGGGAGAAAGTTCGGTCATGGGTCTGTCCTTGCGGTCGGTTTTAATCCAGGTCTTCCCTCAACTCGCCCCGGTCCAGCGTGTGGAGTCGCTCTGGCTCCTCGAGCAGGACGTCAATGACGCTGTAGGTGATCTCCCTCATCATCGGCGCGAGCGGGACCGTCGCGGGCGGGGAAATTCTCCTCGGAGGCGCGGGCGGCTGAAGTCGAGGCATGAGCGTGAACGTCGCCCGCTTGCGGAGGATGCGCGGCTCGTCGGTCAAATATCCGACGTAGTAACCCAGCGCAGAGTAGACGTCCCGACGCGGCGTCACCCAGCCGATCCATTCCCCGACGCGGTTGAACAGGTGCGGGTACAGCAGGAACGCCTCGGCGTCGCCCTTCGAGTTATAGATGGGGATCAGGCGGCGGATGGTGGGGGAATTTTCGCGGCTCATCAAACGTCATTATACGTCCAATAGCGGTTGGCGAAATAGTTCCACAACATGACGATGCCGATGGCGAGCGCCAGCGCGGCGTTGTGACCGATGATGACGGCGGTCTTCGCCTGAACTCCCAGCCGCGCGGCCCAATCTCCGAGCGGCCCCTCCATCGTCCCGATGATCGGCGTGCGGATGAGCAGCCCTACCACGTTGATCAACCCGAACGATGCCATCTGGTGATGCACGGCCTTGCCGCGCGAATCGGGATAGGTCCAGTGGCGGTTCCATAGGAAGTTGTTGACCACGGCCACCGTGAAG
The DNA here is from genome assembly GCA_002473085.1 of Anaerolineales bacterium UBA7227. Taxonomy (GTDB): domain Bacteria; phylum Chloroflexota; class Anaerolineae; order Anaerolineales; family Villigracilaceae; genus Denitrolinea; species Denitrolinea symbiosum. Next base: position 5,039 of record DKTP01000010.1, on the reverse strand, counting down.
GAGATCGCCTGCGAGAAGACGGGCGCCAGCCCCGCGACGAGGTTCAGAAAATTGAAAACGCCAAAGTCCACCACCGTGCCGATCGCGCCGACGGCGGCAAACTTGACGAAGCGGACGCGTTCGGTCGCGTCGTTAAAAATATGACTCATGCCAGTCCGAGTTTTTCCTTGAAGTATGGGATGGTGCGCCGCAGTCCCTCTTCGACGCCGATCTTCGGCTCCCAGCCCAGGATGGAGCGGGCGCGTGTGATGTCGGGACGGCGCTGCTGCGGGTCGCGTTCGCTGCGCTCGTTGGCGAGGAAGACGACTCCCGCCGCGTTGCCCGTCACCTTGTTGATGGTCTCCGCGAATTGCAGGACGGTCATCTCGACGGGATTCCCGATGTTGACGGGCAGATGCTCGTCCGAATACAGCAGGCGGACGATGCCGTCAATCAGGTCGTCCACGTAGCAGAACGAGCGCGTCTGCTGTCCGTCTCCGTAGACGGTGAGCGGCTGTCCGAGCAGCGCCTGCTTGAGGAAGTTCGGGAGGGCGCGGCCGTCCTCCAGGTCCATGCGCGGGCCGTAGGTGTTGAAGATGCGGACGATGCGCGTGTCTACGCCGTGCTGACGGTGATAGGCCATCGTCAGCGACTCGGCGAAGCGTTTGGCTTCGTCGTAGACGGCGCGCGGCCCGACCGGGTCCACGTTGCCGGGGTAATCTTCCGTCTGCGGATGGACGAGCGGGTCGCCGTAAATTTCGCTGGTGGAGGCGAGCAGGAAGCGCGCCTGGTTGACTTTTGCCACGCCGAGCGAGTTGTGCGTGCCGAGCGCGCCCGCTTTCATCGTCTGGATGGGCAGGTTGAAGTATCCCGAAGGCGATTTTGGGTTGGGGCTGGCGGGCGAGGCGAAGTGCAGCACGGCGTCCACTTTGCCCGGCACGAAGATGTAGTTGGACACGTCGTGACGGTAGAAGGTGAATTTGTCGCTGCCCATCAGGTGCGCGATGTTTTCGCGGTTGCCCGTGATGAAGTTGTCCAGTCCCACGATCTCGTGGCCTTCGGCGATGAGCCTGTCGCTCAAGTGTGAGCCGAGAAATCCCGCGGCTCCGGTGATCAAAATTCGCATGAAGTTTCCTTTTCTTGAATTTTTGGCGTCGGTTTTTCTCTTCGCGCTCGTGGCGTGCTTCGCGGTTAACGACCTCCGCGCTTCGCGGCTAACTACTTCCAATCGATCTTCGCCAGCATCCCGTCGTTCGTCACCTGGAAGGCCTGTCCGCTTCCCGAGTCGACCAGCCACAGGTTGCCCAGATAGACGACCGCGAAGAAGTCTCCGACCTGACCTTCGAGCGGCTGAGGCGCCCAGGCCACGACCTGCGGTTCGAGTCCCACCGAATCGGCGGGCGGAAAGAGGACGCGGCGCTCCGAGCCGTCGCGGTCCATCACGGCCACGCGATAGCGGCTGGTCTCGCTCTGGTCGGGGAAGATGGCTTGCAGGTACGCCACCTGGAAACTCCGCTCCTTCCCGCTCATTCGCACGGGCGAGGCGGACGGATAGGCGAACATGCCGACGTTCTGCGCCATGCGCGCCGTCGCGTCGTTGATCATCGAGACGGCGGTCAGGTCGAAGTAGGGCGAGCCCTCCGCGGTCAACGGGGCGGGCGCGGGCGCGTGGGTGACGATGTAGATCGTCCGCGCTTCGGGACTCCATCCCAGCGGGGGAATCCAGGCCCAGTCGCTGTTGGTTTGCAGGGGCGTGATGTCCAGCATCGGGCGGAGCAGGCCGGTCTCCTGGTCCACGATGCCCATTTCCTCGGGACGGACATAGACGAGGCGTCCGTCGCTGCCCCAGGCGTAGGACATTCCCCACCAGCCGTAGAGTCCGCCGCTGTTGGCTTCGATGATCTTGTGCGGCGAGTTGGGAAGGCTGCCCGCCATAGTGACGATGTAAAGGTCGTTGTTTGCCTGCCAGCCGGGCGCGGCGGGACGCGGCTCCACGGTGGAATAGGCGAACTTGGGCGTGGTGGTCGGCGCCCAGCCTGCAAAGTGGACGATGTTGGCCGCGCCGCTCACCTGCTGCGGAGAAGACTGTCCGTTCGTGCGGACGACCCACAGCGTGTTGATCTGCTGGGACGGCGGCTTCTGCGATTTTCGCGTGTAGAGCAGGTAATCGCCTTTGGACGAAAGCGCGAACACGCGCCCGTCCAAATCGCCGGTGGCGACGAGCGGTTTGCGGATGCCGGTCGTCCCTTCCATGATCCAGGCGCTCCCGCCCGCCAGTAGCGCCAGCCTGCCGGGGATCGGCAGCGGCGCGAACGCGGACTGCGCGCCGACCATCGTGATCTCGGCGACGGCCTCCTTAAGGACGACCGTCTTCACCACGGTGCGGCTGGTTTCCTCGCCGTCTTCGGTCAACACGCGCCAGGTCAATTCCTGCAGCCCGTTTTGCCCGGGCGTCAGCAGGCGCGTCTCGCCTTCCGGCACGGCCTCGCTGCGCGCGATCCGCTTCTCGAACGGGATCTCTGCCTGCTCGGTGACGAACGTCTCGGCGACGCGCGTCACGCGCACCTCGTCGCCGTCGTTGAGGACGGTGTAAAGCGGCGGCTCGACGATATCCAGACTGCCGACGAGGACTTCCGCCTGCTCGAGCGCCTGCGCCGCCGTCGTCCCGGTCTGGACCTCGAGCCGGGTCGCGGCTCCGTCGGCTTTAACCGTCACTGACAGGTTTCCGCCCAACTGCGGGGAGCGGCAGCCTGTCAGGATAACAGCGAGCAGGCAGAACGTCAGGGTGAAGCGGATTTTCATCGTCACGCGGGTCGCTTTGGTATAATCCGTCCGCTAACGGATTTTCCCCACGACGGTCATCGTCCCGTCGGCGATGGAAATGGACGTGATGCGGAAGCCGGTGGCCACCGGGCCGAGCGCGCCGGTGTAGGCTTCTTCGATGATGGCGGTGATGGCTTTGTTCAAGCCGTCGGGGAGGGGGAAGGGGCCGAAGTCGGCCTCGACGAGTTGGAGTTTGGGCTGACCCGTCTCGTCCGCGCCGACCGCCAGCGTAATGCCGATGTTGGCGGTGAAGTAGCCTCGCTGGGTCCTCCCGATGATGCGCATCTGGCCGTCGCGCAGCAGGACTTGCGGAAAGGTAATCTTGAGCGAAGGGTTTTGCAGCAGTTTGTAGGCCAGATACGAGGTAAGCTGCACCTCGCTCATTTTTAGCGTGATTTCGCCGCTGGCCGCGCCTGCCAACGCCGCCGCTTTGACCTCCTCTTGCAGGGAGGTGATCGCCTCGGGCGAAATGGGGATGGGCGGCTGCGGATAGTCTGGCCCGCCGACGAAGATCGTGCAAGCCAGTGTAAGCGCCAGCGCGATGGCAGAAGTTAGAAGGACTTGTTTTTTGTTCATATTTACTGACTTACCTTACGCAGCACTAGCGTGTCAAAGATAATTCTTCCCGTGTAGTAGCGGTTTCAACCGCTGGGGAACGACTGAAGTCGTTACTACGTGGGTTTGCGCGGCGCAAAAATCAGGTTTGACGAAGTAGTGCCGCAAGATTTATCTTGCCTTTCAAGGGCAACATGAATGTCCCTGGCGCCGCCCGCCAGGGGAGAACGTCTCACGCTTTCGACCGACTACCGAACTTTCAATTCTGAAAATCAACGGAGCAATTATAGCATGACCGATTCTGAAAACCCTCTTGTCCCCACCGCCATCCGTCTCGAGGCGCTTTTGTTCGTGGCGGCGGAACCCGTCCTGCCCGCGCAATTGGCCGCCGCGCTGGAGACCACCTCCACCGAGATCGAGCAGGGACTGCGCGCGCTGGAGGAGTCGCTGGCGGCGCGCGGACTTCGCTTGCAGCGTCACGCGGGACGCGTGCAGTTGACCACCGCGCCCGAGTTCGCGTCCCTCGTCGAGCGCTTCCTCGGTCTCGAAGCCACGACGCGCCTGAGCCGCGCCGCGCTCGAGACGCTCGCCATCATCGCCTACCAACAGCCCGTCACCCGTCCGCAGGTGGACGCGGTGCGCGGCGTCAACAGCGACGGGATGATGAAGAGCCTGCTGGCGAAGGGTCTCATCCAGGAGACCGGCCGCGCCGAGGGACCCGGGCGTCCGATCCTCTACAATACCACGCCCGAATTTTTGCAACACTTCGGCATCAACTCCGTCCGCGATCTGCCCGCGCTGGAACTGCCGCAGGAGAGCGACGAGCAGGACGTCGGCTTGCTGAAAGGTTAAAATGCAGGAACGCATTCAAAAGATCCTCGCGCAGGCGGGCTACGGCTCGCGGCGCGCGTGCGAAGAATTCATCGTCGCGCAGCGCGTGCGCGTCAACGGGAAGATCGCTGAACTGGGACAGAAGGCCGACCCGGCCGTTGACCGCATCACGCTGGACGGCAAGCCGCTCCCGAAGACGGAACGGCTCGTCTATATCGCGCTGAACAAGCCGCGCTTCGTCCTTTCGACGGTGGAGCGCGAGGACGACGACAACCGCGAGACGGTGATTGACCTCGTGGACGTGCGCGAGCGCGTCTACCCTGTGGGACGGCTGGACCTCGAATCCGAGGGACTCATCCTGCTGACGAACGACGGCGACCTGGCGAACCGTCTCACGCATCCGCGCTATGGGCATGAGAAGGAGTACCGCGTGCTGGTGGCGCGCCGTCCCGACGAGGAGCAGTTGGCCGCGTGGAGGCGCGGGGTGGTGCTGGAGGACGGTCACAAGACCGCGCCGGCGCGGGTCTTTTTCTCGGAGCCGCAGGGGAAGGGCGCGTGGATCAAAGTGGTCATGGGCGAGGGGAGGAAACGTCAGATCCGCGAGATCTGCGCGCAGTTGGGATTGCCCGTGGTGAGGATCGTCCGGGTAAGGATCGGCTCGCTGCGGCTGGGAACTCTCAAGTCACGCGCGTGGCGGTTCCTGAGCGAGGAAGAGGTCGAGGAGTTGAAGAATCCCGAAAAGACGGGGGACGGAGGGCGGAAGACGGAAAACAGACGAAAGACGGGGGACGGAGGGCGGAAGACCGAGGGCGGGAAACGGAGGAGGCGGGAATCCGAAAGTTCTACTTTCG
>DKTP01000162.1:289-23544 GCA_002473085.1 Anaerolineales bacterium UBA7227 | reverse complement strand
AGTGATTCAGTGATTCAGTTGACGAAATGAGGCGCAAAATGACCCCTGAAACCGACTTAATCAGCCTAATTGAGCGTGATCTTGGGCCGGGCAAGCGCTCCGGACGCTGGACCCTGTTTCATTGTCCCTTTCCCGGCCATGCTCACGGCGACCGAAAGCCGTCCCTGGCAGTAACCAACGGCGACGGCGGCAAGCGCGGCCCCGGCTGGAGGTGCTTCGCTTGCGGCAAACATGGCGGCGCCGTCCGCTGGTATATGGATTATCGCGGCATGAGTTACCCCGACGCCCTGGCCGCCTTGAAACTCCCGCCGTCCCGCGCCGACCGACCGAAGCCCGAACCGCCCATCATTCATCCCGACACCCCTCCCGCCTCCGCATGGCAGGCCCGCGCCTGGGAGTTGATAGAACGCGCCGAGTCTGTCCTATGGGATGAGCGCGGCGCGGAGGCCCTGGACTGGCTGCGCTCGCGCGGCCTCAGCGATGTGACGATCTGCGCGGCGCGCCTGGGTTACATTCCCAAAGGATTCAACGCCGACCCGAAAGCCTGGGGAACGCCGAATGATGACCCCTCGCCCATGTGGATACCCGAGGGCGTGCTTATTCCGGGCGTGATCGGCGGGACTGTCTGGTACCTCAAAATCCGACCGTCTCACCCTCGCGACGGGCAAAAGTACAAACACATTCGCGGCGGTAGACAAGCGCTTTATCTGGCCGACATTCTCACGCCGAACTTCCCCGCCGTCTTCTGCGAGGGCGAACTTGACGCCTTGCTGCTTATGCAAGAGGCGCGCGGCCTGGTCAACGTAATCACGCTGGCAAGCGCGACCGGCGAGTTAAATCTCGCCACTTGGGGAATCTACCTGTTGCGCCCCTCGCGTTTCATCCTGGCGCAAGATATGGACAAAGCAGGCAAACAAGGCGCGGAAAAACTCGCATGGTTGCACGACTCGAAACGCCTCGACATTCCCACCCTGACGCCGGGCGCGAAGGACTTAACCGACTATCACAGAGACGGCGGCAACTTGCGCGGCCTGATTCAATCCGCGCTTGCCATTTGACCGATCACTCAGGCAGTTTTTCAGACATGGCGCCAAAGACTCCAACTCTCACCCTCGAGGAAATCCCCGGCGATGATTATCAGTCACTCGCCGAGGCGCAAGCCTCCGCGCTGGCTGGGACTGCCTCCGATCTCGTTTCAACGATCCGCGCCCTGTTATCATCCGGCGCGCTTGTAAATCAAAACGGGAAAATCATCCCGGCGGATACACGAGGAAAAAACCATGCCTGATTACATGCCTCCCCCCTCCACCCTGAAAGCGGGCGCGTCTGTTTGGGCATACCTGCGAGATTCTGGCGGTCCCGCGCAAGAGCAGAGCGTCCCGCAACAAGAGGCGGAGATCCGCGCTTATTGCAAGCGTCACGGCCTGGCGCTTACGCGGATATTTGCGGACGTTGGAAAATCTGGAGGAAGCGTTACCCAGCGCGGGCAATTCCTGGACATGGTGGACCTTACCAAAGACAAGCCCGCCCGACCTGCGGGCCTGCTCGTTTGGAATTTTGCCCGCTTCGCCCGCGACGTTGACGATTCGGATTACTACAAAGCGACTCTGCGAAGGCGCGGCATTGTCATTCACTCTTTGACCGATGCGATCCCGGAAGGACCCTATGCGGGAGTAGTGGAAAAAATCATTGACATTGCCAACGAGGAAAAGCGGCGGCAAAACTCACGCGACGTAAAGCGCGCCCTCGAATCGTTGGTAAGCCAGGGCTTCGCGCCGGGAGGCACTCCCCCGCGCGGCTACCTGTCCGAACGCGTGACCATTGGAAAGCACAAAGACGGGCGGGAACGCTTCGCCCCGCGTTGGAAACCCGATCCCGAACTTTTCCCGCTGGTACAACTCGCCTGGAAGATGCGCGCCGAAGGCAAGAGTTACAACGAAATCGGCCGCGCCACTCATGGCAGACTCTACAGATCGCGTCACTGCTGGATTACGTTTTTCTCAAATCGCTCATATTTGGGAATTGGTAAATGCGGCGATAAGGAATTTCCCAATCATCACGAGGCGGCGATCACGCCCGAACTGTGGGAAGCCGTGCAGCGTGTTCAGAAATTGACGCCGCGCGGCAACTTGCGACACCCGCGGCGCGTGGCGTTTCCATCCCTGCTCGGAGGCCTGGCGTTTTGTAGTGAATGCGGCGCGGCGATGGTCCATCATGCCGCCTCCCGGCGAAACTGGCCGTTTTATTTTTGCGGGAGGCGGGATAGTCAACAAGCGCGGCATGTTTGCAACGCTCGAAGGATTGGCGCGCGCAAGGTTGACGCCCTGGTACTGGATACGGTCCTAAATCAGATTCTCACCCTGGATTTTTTCTACAATCTTCTGGAGGAGGTCAAGAAACAAATGAGCGACGTTGAAACTTTGCAAGCGCAAATTGAACAAAAGCGCGCCGAACGCCGCGCCGTGGAAAGAGCGATTCAAAATCTGCTTGACCTGGCGGAATCATTTGGCGCGGGCGCGTCTCTTGAACGTCTGAAGCAACGCGAGGCGGAACGATCACAACTCAGCGCGGAAATCAAAGACATTGAAGCGCGGCGCGATGCGGCTAGTATTGAGATCACGCCCGAGGCCCTCGCCCTGGTACTGGACGCCTGGCGGACGCAAATCGTCCAAGCCGACGCGTTCGGGGATGTGGCAGCCGTGCGAAGTCTAATTGCCCGTTTTGTGTCAAAGGTGGAATTGAGTTATACCACCGTGAAAATTTGGTACACTTATCCCGCGGATAGCCTGATTCAACCGACTGGTAACGCCCTGCTTGGGGGCACCTTCTTATAGACAAACTTTCGAGTTTGTCTATTTGTTTTCAAACAACCGTCTCCGTTTGGGGATGCTATTCGAGTCCCCTTGAGGGCGCAAAAAAGTCGCCGTAAAAAGCGGCTTTCTTTATTTTTGGCTCCCCTGCAATTAACAGACAGGAATCGCCACAAAGTATCCCTGAACGGGGGAGCGCCCTGAATGATGAAAATTTGGAATCCCGAAATTCTACTTCGGGAAAGCCGCAAGTAGAACTTTCGGAATCCTTTTTATTTCATATCAGCCGTCTGAGACTGTTTCTTAAGCACACGGATTCTCGCGGTAAAAATCCGTGTTTGTCCGCGCAATCCGTCAAATTCACGTACAAAAAGAAGTAAGGATGAAAGCGCCCTGCAGATCGCGTTCCTCAACGGCTCGAAGAAATCCCCAGTTTCTCCGCCAATTCCTGATCGCTCGGCTCGACGAGAATGGATCCGTCCGGGAAAACGATGGTCGGGATGCTTCGATTACCGCCGTTGATCCGTTTGACGGTCTCCGCCGCCTCAGGATTCTCGTCCACGTTCACATTTTCATAGACGATCCCGTGCCGCTTCAAAAACGCCCGGGAGCGTTTGCAATCGGAACACCATTCCGCGCTGTAGACGATGATGGGTTTATCCATGTTTTCCTCCGTGTTTTAATTTCTCTCGCGTTGATTATATCGAATCAGGTACAATTCCTCCATCCATGCTCGAAAAACTGCCCGCTCTCCTCTGGCTCCTCGCGTGGACTTCCGGCGGACTGCTCCTCGCCGCCTCCGCCTTCCGCCTGCCGCGCCGACTCATCTTCGGCGCCGGGCTCGCCCTCGGCGCAACGACGCAAGCCTGGTTCGCCAACCTGCTCGCGTTTCTCCTCCCCGCGCCCGCCGCGTTCTGGGGCGGGGCGCTCCTCACCCTCGCGCTCGGGCTGGCGTTCACACAAACGCTCTCGCCCCGAAAAATTTTACGCGCCCTCCTCCCAATCTCGTGGAGACAGGCCGCCGCGCTCCTCTTCCTCGCCTACCTCTTCACCGCCATCGGGCGCGGACTGCTCCTCTTCGAAGATTACCAAAACCTGCCCACCATCTCGCTCATGGCGCGCGGCGACATCCCGCCTGCCTTCGCCCTCGACCCCAACGTCCGCTTCGGCTACCACTACCTGATGCTGCTCTTCGCGTCGGAGATCACGCTCCTCGGCGGCATCGTCCCCTGGAACGCGCTCGACTTCACGCGCGGCTTCTTCTTCGCGCTCACGCTCCTCCTCGCCTACCTCTGGGTTGGACGGATGACCCGCTCGCGCCTCGCCGCGTACGCGGGCGCGTTCTTCACGGCCTTCGCGGGCGGCGCGCGCTGGCTTTTGCTCCTCCTCCCAACCGCCTGGGTCGAAACCCTCTCCAAACAAATCACGCTCCTCGGTTCGGCCGCGCAATCCGTCCCCGACCTCGCGCGCGGCCTCGTCCTCCCCTGGGCGGTGGACGGCGGCCCGCCCATCCCCTTTCCCTTCGCGTTCATCAACGGTATCAACGTCCCGCTCATCCTCTCGCACGGCGGCTCCGGCATGATGGTCTCCGCGCTCGCCCTCCTCATCCTGCTCGTCTATCGCTTCGCGCGCGACTGGCGCGGCTACATCGCCCTCGCCATTCTCCTCGCCGCGCTCGCCAACCTCAGCGAACACGCCTACCTCGCCGCGTTCTTCGGGCTGGGACTCGCCCTCGTCCTCCATTGGATTCGGACTCGCTCGCTCAAAATCCCGCGTGACTTCCTCCCCTGGATCGGACTGGGCGCCGCCTCGGGACTTTTCGCGGCCATCCAGGGCGGAGTCCTGACCGAGCTCATCCGCGGCTTCCTCCGACCTCGCGCGGGCTCGACCTCCCCCGACTCTTACTTCACCGTGGGCTTTTCTTTCTCCCCGCGTCCCACGATCATCTCCGGTCACCTCGGCCTGCTCGATCTGACGAATCCGTCCCAACTCCTCGTCGCCCTCTTCGAGATCGGACCGATCCTGCTCGCGCTTCCCATCGTTGCGATCTGGGGCTGGAAAGCGCTCAAAGCCCGCCGCTGGTGGGACGCGGCGCTCGTCTTCGGCGGCGTGATGGGACTGGCCTCGCTCTTTTTGCAATACGAAGGCTCCGCGGGCGTGACAGCCACCTCGCGCCTCTTCGGCGACCTGCTCGCCCCGCTGACCCTCTTCGCCGTCCCGTTATTGTGGACATGGGCCAAAGCGCGCGGCGCCCGCGTCAAACAGGTTTTGCTCTCGCTGGGTTTCATCGCCGTCTTCGGCGGACTCATTCTCTTCGGCGTCGAACTGACCGCCGCGCAGAGACCCGTCCTGCCGCTCGCGATGCAATCCGCCGACGTCCAACTCTACAAAGAGTATTGGAACAAACTCCCCGCCGACGCGCTGGTCTTCGACACGCTCCCCGCCCGCGCGGTGACTCTCTTCGGCCGCTTCACCGACTCCAACGAGACGTGGTATGTGCCAAAGCAATCGTGGATCGCCCTCGCGCAGAATCCCTTCCCCCGCGCTCTCCGCGCCGCCGGTTTCGACTATTTCTATTTCTCGTTGGAAAACTGGGAAACCTTCTCCCCCGAAGTGCAGACTGCCCTCGCCGATTCCTGCGTCCACATTGTGGCCGAAGCCGAAGGTCCCCGCAGCGAGACGGACGTCCGCAAGGCGTGGCGGCGATTGGTGAATATTAGAGGGTGTGAATAAAATTACTTGCCCGTCATTGCGAGGATAGCCGCTCTACCCGACAAAGCGCTCTCGCAATCGTGGCAGGGATTGCTTCGCTCGCAGTGACGGAATAATTCCATCACACAAACTTAATCCTCCGCGCCGCGTACCAGACCATGCGGATCAGCAACAGACCGTGTTTCCAGCGCGAGATGTTGGTAGCGCCGTACGTCCGCTCGCGGTAGCGGATGGGGAGGTCAACGATCTTGAGATTCAGTTTCGCCGCGCCGAAGATCAGGTCAAAATCTCCGAAGGGATCGAAGTCGCCGAAGTAGGAACGGTTGGCGGCGATGCGTTCGTAGTCCTTTTTCCACAAAACTTTCGTACCGCAGAGCGTATCTTTGATGGGCTGTCCGAGCAGGGAGGTGAACGCCCAGCTGAAGAATTTGTTGCCGAGGAAGTTCAATCCCTGCATGGCTTGTTTTTCCATCGGATAGACCAGCCGCACGCCGTTGACGAATTCTCCGCGTCCCGAGCGCAGGGCCTCGTAGAAGCGCGGCAAGTCTTCGGGCGGGACGGTCAGGTCGGCGTCGAGGATCATCAGGATGTCGCCGGTCGCCGCGTCGAAGCCGGCGCGGATCGCGTCCGCTTTGCCGATGCCCGGCTGGCGCAGAACGCGGCTTGGGGTCGCGGGATGCAAAGCGATCTCGCGTTCGATGACCGCGTAGGTGTCGTCTTTGGAATGTCCCTCGACGAAGATCAATTCGGTGGCGCGTCCCATTGGCGGAATCCGCTCGAAGATGGAGCGGATGTTCCCCGCCTCGTTGCGCGCCGCGACGACGACCGACACGCTCGGATCCTCCGCAGGGACGGGTTGTGGACGCGCGATGAGGAAGTTCGCCAGCGCGAGGCCGCGGAAGATCGGCAGGCGGACGAGAACGCGGTTGCAGAACGCGGCGAGGAGCGGGATGGGAAGCGGGAAGAGTATCTCGCGCCAGTCGCGGATGGTCTCGAATCCCGCGAGGGTCAATATGCCGCGCAGATCGTCGGCGGTGAGCCAATTTTGCTTGAGAATCGGCACGGCGAGACGGGCGCGCTGGGCGAGGCTGAGAACGCCCTGCCAGAGATTGCTGTAAACGTTGACGATGACGCGCGTGCGCGGCGTACACAGCGGACGGATCTGCTCGAAGACGCGCTGCACGTCCCAGGCGTCGTTGACGAGGTCGGAGAGGATGATAACGTCGAAGGTCTCTTTGAGAAACGAGAGATCGTGCGCGTCGGCATGGACGAATTCGAGGGGACGGGGAACGGAAGACAGGTGACGGGCGACGGCGCGGCTCGTCATCTCGGGGGAGAAGTCTACGCCGAGGCCGCGCGCCGGTCGGACGGACGCCAGCAGCTCGCCGTATCCGCTGCCGATTTCGAGGACGCGCTGTCCCGGACTGACGAGGAAGCGGTAGATTTCCTTGAGGCGTTTATGATACGCGCCGCCCCAGCCGCGCCACGTGTCGCGCATGCGCGCCACTTTGTCCCATTGGGCCATGCGGGTTTGCTGGTATTGTTGTCCGGCGGAATCGAAGAGGGGAGAGTTCATGGGGAGGATTTTACCAGCGAAAAAAGGGTTTCTGTTGGGTAAACTTTGGATAAATTTAAGTTGACAAATTAAAATTATCGGATAAAATCGAGCTATGAGCATTCAAAGAGAAATCACTTCCCAGGCAGAAAAGCATCTTGAGATGGACGATGCGCTTCTTTTCATCGGAGCGCGTCAGGCGGGAAAAACCACCATCCTGCGGCAATTGGAAAATCTCATTAAAACGAGAGGCCAACCCACAATTTTTCTCAACCTGGAAGACAGGGAAATCCTTTCGCTCCTCGATCAGTCGTTAAAGAATCTTTTCCAGATCGCGCCCATTGACCTGCAAACCAAAACCTTCGTTTTTGTTGATGAAGTTCAATACCTGAAAGACCCGACCAATTTCATCAAGTACTTCTTCGACGAATATCGCGGAAAAATAAAGATCGTCGCTTCCGGCTCCTCGGCGTTTTACGTGGATCGCGGTTTTCGCGATTCGCTGGTTGGCAGAAAAAAGATCTTCAATGTGTACACCCTCTCGTTCCGGGAGTTTTTGCGCTTCAAAGGCGAGGACGCGTTTTCAGCAAGGGATTTTTCCGATCTGACGAAAATGGAATTGGACAGGCTTCATCCCCTGCTTGCCCAATACATGGCTTACGGAGGCTATCCGAGGGCGGTCATGGCGCCGTTGGAGGAAAAACGGAATGTTCTCACCGACATTCTCTATTCCTATATAAAAAAGGACATCTATGAAGCGGGAGTCAGAAGAGAGGAAACATTTTATAGATTATTCAAGGCGCTTGCCCAACAGGTCGGCAGCCTGGTTAATGCTTCCGAATTAGCCGCGACGTTTGGAGTTTCCCAGCCCGCGATTGACAATTACCTGTATGTCATGCGAAAGTCTTTTCATATTGAGTTGATTCGGCCTTTTTATAGGAACATCCGTAAAGAGATTACGAAAATGCCCAAGGTCTATTTTTACGATCTGGGGCTGCGAAATGTCATATTGAACAATTTCGATCTTCATGAAACCAGACACGATAAAGGCCAGATACTCGAAAACCTGTTCTTCAGGGCATTGCTGGAAAGGACGACCATAGATGAGATTCGATTCTGGCGGACCGCCGCGCAAAACGAAATTGATTTTGTCGTCGGTGATCAGGCGTATGAGATCAAGTCGAACAAGCAATCAGCCAGGGCGGAAAAATACAAAATCTTTCAGCGGGAATATCCAGAGATCAACTTGGAGTTCCTTGACCTGAATGACATCGTCGGTTTTTTGTAAGTTGTAACGCGAGACGGATAGGAGCGCCAGGGAACGCGTTGCGCGGTACGCGCAAACAACGGTTTTCTCAGAGCGCCAAAATCAGGCCTGGGTATTTTGCGTGTTATAATTCAGTCGCTGAATTTTGACCTATGGAAATCACCGAAACCTCCCGCGAACTCACCCTCCTCGAAGAGATCGAGAGCGATCCCAACGTGAACCAGTCCGCGCTCGCCACACAACTCGGCGTGGCGGTTGGCACGGTGAACTGGCATTTAAAACGCCTCATCGAAAAAGGCTACGTCAAAGTCTCGCGCGCCGAACGCAAGAAACTGCGCTACATCATCACGCCCGAGGGCCTGGCCCTGCGCGCCCGCCTGGCGGTGGACTACGTGGAGAATTCCCTCTCCCTCTACCGCAAGACCCGTCAGCGCGTGAAGGATCACATCGTGAAGATCCGCCGCGCGGGACAGGACCGCGTCCGCATCCTCGGCGAGGGCGACGTGGCGGACATCGCCCGCCTCACCTGCCTCGAACAGGGGATCGAGGTGACGACGGACGCGTCCGCGCCCGCGTTGGACATCAAAGGCTGGAAGATCATTTTGCGGATGGGAGACGAGGCATGACGCGTCACGCGGTCATCACGGGCGGCGCGGGCTACATCGGTTCGCTCCTGACCTCGGAGCTGTTGCGCGCGGGCTGGCGCGTCACCGTCCTCGACAGCCTGCTGTTCGGCGGCGAGTCGCTCGTCCCGTTTTTGTCTCATCCCAACTTCCACTTCGTCAAAGCGGATGTGACCGACCCGCGCGCCGTCAAAGATTCTCTCAAAGGCGATTGGGCGAAACCCGAGGCGGTGATCCATCTCGCCGCGATTGTGGGATTCCCTGCGTGTCAGGCTGTCGGGAAGCAGGCCGCGTGGAAGTACAACGTCGAGGCGACGAAGATGGTCTTCGAGCAGGCGTCCGCTTTGGGGGCGGAACGATTCGTGTTCGCGTCCAGTTACAGCAACTACGGTCTCTCGCCCGACGGCAAGCCCGTCACCGAGGAATCGCCGCTCAATCCGCAGTCCCTGTATGCCGAGACGAAGATCGCGGCCGAGGAGTACCTGCTCGGGCAAAAGGACGCGCCCGCCGCGCCGCTGCTGTTCCGCCTGGCGACGCTCTATGGGATTTCCCCGCGCACGCGCTTCGACCTGATCGTAAACCAGTTCGTGCTGGAGGCGTTCTCCAAGCGCGAGCTCATCATCTATCAGCGCGGCTACTCGCGGTCGTTCGTCCACGTGCGCGATACTGTGCGCGGCATCCTGCTCGGACTGGACGCGCCTGAAGCGAAGACGCGCGGCCAGGTCTATAATCTCGGCGCGGACAACGGCAATTACACAAAAGACCAGATCGTCAACCTGGTGCTGGTGCGCATGCCTGAGACCGTGGTGGAATACAAAGACCTGACCTTCGGCGGCGACATGCGCGACATCACCGTGTCGTTCGAGAAGATCCGCCGCGAACTCGGTTTCGAGACCGCGCTGACCGTGGACGACGGAATCCGCGAGCTGGTCTTCGCGCTGAAGAGCGGGCTGATCCGCAATCCGCACGATGAGAAATATCGGAACGCGCAGTTCATTGTGCAGTAGCAGATAGGCGCGTGGACAAGCGCTCACATAACCATGAATGCCTGAACGCTTGCCTGCCATCCCCAAGGAGAAAACATGCCAAATAATTTCTGGCAAAACAAAAAAGTAATCGTCACAGGCGGGGCGGGATTCCTCGGCTCGTTTGTGACCGCGAAACTCAAAGAGCGCGGCGCGACGGACATCTACATCCCGACCATCGAGAATTTCAATCTGGTGGATCCCAACGACATTCGCCGCCTATATGACGAGACGTTGAAAGACTTCGACCCGAAGAACGCGATCGTCATCCACCTCGCCGCGCACGTGGGCGGGATCGGCGCGAACCGCGAGCATCCCGCCGAGTTCTTTTACGATAACTTGATGATGGGCGTGGAGTTGATGCATCAGGCCTGGCAGCGCGGCGTCGGCAAATTCGTCGCCATCGGGACGGTGTGCGCTTATCCCAAGTTCACGCCAGTCCCGTTCAAGGAAGACGACCTGTGGAACGGCTATCCCGAAGAGACCAACGCGCCTTACGGCCTCGCCAAGAAGATGATGCTGGTGCAGGCGCAGTCGTACCGCCAGCAATACGGCTTCAATGCCATCTTCCTGCTTCCCGTGAATCTCTACGGCCCGCGCGACAACTTTAATTTGCAGACTTCGCACGTCATCCCCGCGCTGATCCGCAAGGCGCTGGAGGCGAAAGACCGCGGCGACCGCGAACTCCGCGTCTGGGGCGACGGCTCGCCGACGCGCGAATTCCTCTTTGTGGAAGACGCTGCGGACGGAATCGTGACCGCCGCCGAAAAGTACAACGGCGACCTGCCCGTCAACCTCGGCTCGGGCTACGAGATCTCCATCAAAGACCTGACCGAGATGATCGTCCGCATGACGGGCTTCGAGGGCGAACTCGTCTGGGAGACGGACAAGCCCAACGGTCAGCCGCGCCGCGGCCTGGACGTGACGCGGGCGAGGGAACTCTTCGGCTGGA
Organism: Anaerolineales bacterium UBA7227; assembly: GCA_002473085.1. Lineage (GTDB taxonomy): Bacteria > Chloroflexota > Anaerolineae > Anaerolineales > Villigracilaceae > Denitrolinea > Denitrolinea symbiosum. The sequence continues at coordinate 12,600 of DKTP01000162.1, read as the reverse complement.
GCGCGCAAGTCCCGTTCGAGGAAGGGATGCGGCGCACCATCGAGTGGTTTAAAGAAAACAGGCAGAGAATAGAGAGCAGAGAAAGAAAGTAGAGAGCAGAGAACAGAGAGTAGAGAACAGTCTACTCTTTACCACTACTCTCTAATCTCTAATCTCTAATCTCTAATCATCTTATGACCGAAATTACCAAACACGAACCCGCCACCATCTATATCAAGCCTTCACACGGACTCGCCGCGCTCAACCTGCGCGACCTGTGGGTGTACCGCGAATTGGTCTTCTTCATGGTCTGGCGCGACGTGAAAGTGAAATATAAACAGACTCTGCTCGGCATGGCCTGGGCGGTGATCCAGCCCGTGATGACCATGCTCGTCTTCACGTTCCTGTTCGGCACGGTCGCGAAACTTCCCACCGACGGGATTCCCTACCCCGTCTTCTCGTTCACCGCGCTGCTGCCGTGGGGACTCTTCGTCACCGCGCTAAATCAGGGCAGCCGCTCGCTCGTGGCGCACAACAACATGGTGACGAAGATCTACTTCCCGCGTCTCATCCTGCCGATGTCGGCGGTCTTCGCGGGACTCGTGGACTTTGCCATCGCCTTCGTCATCCTCGTCGCTTTGATGGTCTACTACCATGTGACTCCCGCCTGGAACCTGGTCTGGACTCTGCCTCTCTTCTTGCTGCTGGCGCTCGTCGCCGCGCTCGGAGTCGCGCTCTGGCTCTCAGCGATCAACGTCAAATATCGCGACGTCAACCAGGCTCTCCCGTTTCTGACTCAGTTCTGGCTGTTCGCCACGCCCGTGGCGTATTCCTCCTCGGTCATCTCCCCCAAATGGCAGATCGTCTACTCGCTCAACCCCATGGCGGGAGTGGTCAACGGCTTCCGCTGGGCGCTGCTCGGATCGGGCAACGGCCCCGACGCGGCGCTGTGGGTCTCGGCGGCGATTTCCATCCTCGTGCTGGTGACGGGACTGTTCTACTTCCGCAGCACGGAAAAGACTTTTGCAGATACGATTTAGTAGTATCAGGTATCAGGTATCAAGTGTCAGGTATCAAGTATCAGGTTGCATAATCAGATGAGGAGGTTAATATGGCGCTGATAAAACGCTTTGAAGATATCCAAGCCTGGCAAGAGGCGCGTGTCCTTGTGAAGATGATTTATACGTTGACCAAGAAAGAGCAGTTTTCCAAAGATTATGGCATGAAAGATCAAATCCAGCGGGCGGCAGTTTCCACGATGACCAACATTGCAGAAGGTTTCGATTGCGAGTCAAAAGTTGAATTTGCCCGTTTTCTCGGCTTTGCGCGTCGTTCAGCGGTCGAGACTCAATCTCTTCTCTATGCCGCGCTGGATATAAACTACATTACCCAAACCGAATTCGACGCGCATTATGAACAAGCCCGCAAAGCAAAGGCCCTCATCGGCGGCTTCAAACGCTCGCTCGGCAACAAATAGCTTCAATTATCCAACCTGACACCTGACACCTGACACCTGGCACCTGACACCTGACACCTGACACCTGACACCTGGCACCTGACACCTGGCACCTGACACCCATGACAACAGCAATTTCCGTTAAAAATCTCGGCAAGAAATACATGATCGGCGCGGCGGAGACGAAGTTCCGCTACAACATGCTGCGCGACGTGATCGTGGACACGGTCTACGCGCCAGTGCGACTCGCCAAGGCGCTGGTCGGAAAGTCCGAGCGACGCGCCAACAAAAATTTCATCTGGGCGCTGGACGACGTCTCCTTTGACCTCGAGGAGGGGAAAGTCCTCGGCATCGTGGGACGCAACGGCGCGGGGAAAAGCACCCTGCTCAAGATACTCTCCCGCGTCACCGAACCGACCAGGGGGACGGTCGCCGTGCGCGGCCGCGTCGGGTCGCTGCTGGAGGTGGGGACGGGCTTCCATCCCGAACTGACTGGCCGCGAGAACATCTACATGAACGGCGCCATCCTCGGCATGAAGCGCGCCGAGATAGACGCCAAATTCGACGAGATCGTGGACTTCTCCGAAGTCGCCGCGTTCATTGATACGCCCGTCAAACGCTACTCGTCGGGCATGTACCTGCGTCTCGCCTTCGCCGTCGCCGCGCACCTCGAACCCGAGATCCTCGTGGTGGACGAAGTGCTGGCGGTGGGCGACGCGGAGTTCCAGCGCAAGTGCCTCGGCAAGATGGGCGACGTGGCCCAGCAGGGACGCACCGTGCTGTTCGTCAGTCACAACATGTCCGCCATTCTGCGCCTCACGCAGGAAGCCATCGTGCTGAACAAGGGACGCCTCGTCATGCGCGCGCCGACGCAGGAAGCCGTGGACTTCTATCTCTCGTCGGGACAGGCGCAGGCTGGAGAGCGCGTCTGGGAGGCGGACGAAGTCCCAGCCGCGAGCGCGCCGTTTACGCCGATCCGCCTCACGGTCCGCGACAGAAGCGGCAAAGTCGTGGACACGATCCGCTCCACCGAGGAGGTCGCGCTCGAATTCGAATATCGTCTCGACGCGCCCGTCACGGGCCTGCGCGTCGGGATCTACGTCTCCACCATGCGCGGCGAATACGTGCTCGCCTCGTTCGACACCGACGACGCGTCCCACTTTGAAAATCACGCGGCGCGCGCCGCGGGTCGCTACGTCAGCCGCGCAATTTTCCCGCCCGACATGTTCAACGACGGGCGTTACAGCGTGGGCGTGAACGCGTCGTCGTTCGGCGTGCGCCGCTACTTCATGGACGAGAACGCGCTGGCGTTCAACGTGGACATCAGCGGCGCGCCTGGCACGCACTGGCCCGAACCGCGCGTCGGCCCCATCCGCCCGCGGCTGGAGTGGAAGATCGAGAAAATCAGTGATTAGAGAACGGAGAACAGTCGCGTTGACTACTCTCTGCTCCCTACTCTCTCCCTCCCTATGAACAAAACCCTCCGCAACTTCCTCGGCGAACTGCCGCTCGCGGCCGAACTCGATTACGCCCTTCGGCAAAAATCCCGCGCCCGCAAAGACCACTTCAACCTGCATCGGCTGGAGAAGTCCCTGCCCGCGCTGGCGAAGGTCGCCGCGCCGTTCGCGCAGGACGCGCCGCGCGGCAAAAAAATATTATTCTTCGCGACGCTCCATTACTGGATCGAACAGTCCGCCGTCGTCAGCCTCGCGCTCGCGGGCCTCGGCCACAACGTCACGCTGTTGACCCTGCCCTACTCCGAGTGGCACAAGAAGATGGACAAGATGACCCAGCGGCAGCGCGCCCTCCACACGCGGGACGCGCTCGCCGCGCTTGCTCCCCTCGTCGAACACGCCTCTTTCCTTGACCTTCGGCCGGCCTCCGACCTCCCCGCGTCTCTCCAGGCTGACGTGGAGGAGGTCTCCCGCTGGGACGCGCAGTACACGCTCATGCGCGAGGAAGTGGACCTGGCGGACGCGTCCGACCGCGCGCTCTACGACCTGCGCCTCGAACGCAACGGATTCGCCGCTCGCGCCGCGCTGGCGTACATGCAGGCGAATCGCCCCGACGTCGTCCTCATCCCGAACGGACTCATCCTCGAAATGGGAATCGTCTTCCGCGTGGCGCGGCGCCTCGACATCCCCGCCGTCACTTACGAGTTCAACGACCAGCGCGAGCAAATCTGGCTGGCGCAGAACTCGTCCATCATGCAGCAGGACACCGACTACCTCGTGGAGGCGCGCTGCCATCTCCCGATGACCGACGCCATGTACGAGCGCCTCGCGGATCTGGAAAACGCCCGCCGCGGCGCGCGCGTGTGGGGCAAGTCGAAGCGGCTGTGGCAGTACGTCTCCTCGCAGGGCGCGGACGAGACGCGCAAAACGCTCGGGCTGGACGACCGTCCCGTCGTCATGCTGGCCGCGAACGTGCTGGGCGACAGTCTCACTTTGGGACGCGATATCTTCGCCGCTTCGATGACCGAATGGATTACGAAGACCGTCCAGTTTTTCGCCGCCCGCCCCGATGTCCAGTTGGTGATCCGAATCCACCCTGGCGAGAAACTCGTCCCGCAGGCGAAGTCCATGGGAGTCGTCGTCCGCGAGGCTTTGCCTGAAATCCCGAATCACATCCACGTCATCGGCGCGCTGGACAAGGTCAACACCTACGACCTGATCGAGATCGCCGACCTCGGTCTCGCGTACACGACGACCGTCGGCCTCGAGACCGCCATGAACGGCGCTCCAGTCGTCTCCTGCGGACGGACGCACTACCGCGGCCGCGGTTTCACCGTTGACCCGAACTCGTGGGACGAATATTTTTCCGCGCTCGAAAGCGTTTTGTCCGACCTGCCCGCGCATCGTTTGAGCGACGGGCAAATCGCCAAAGCGTGGAATTACGCCTACCGTTTCTTCTTCGAGTACCCGCGCCCGTTCCCGTGGCGGCTGATGAATTTCTGGGACGACCTGGAAATTTGGCCGCTGGAAAAAGTTCTGAGCGACGAAGGCCGCGCGCAGTTTGAGGATACGTTCAAGTTTTTAGTTGGAGAACCATTTACGTGGCGGTAGGGGCGAACCTGCGTGTCCGCCCTGGTCGCGCCAGACCAGGATAGGGCAGACACACAGGTCTGCCCCAACGAGCAGGTCTGCCCCAACGAGCAGGTCTGCTCCAACGAGCAGGTCTGAGGGCAGACACGCAGGTCTGCCCCAACAGGTCTGCCCCAACAGGTCTGCCCCAACAGGTCTGCCCCAACGAGTCACACCGCGTAAAATTACAACCATGTCCGAAAACACCAAACAACAAGTCCGTGAGTTTTACGACCAGATCGGCTGGTCGCAGGTCGGCGAGGGCGTTTATCAAAACGCCCGTTACGAAGACCTGCGTCCCGTTTCGCGCGAGTACATCCACAAGACGCGCCTGCGCACGATGAACGGACTGATCCCCGACGGGAAGTTCCTGCTCGACGCGGGTTCGGGCCCCGTGCAGTACGAGGAGTACAAAGTCTATTCGCAGGGATACGAGAAGCGCGTCTGCCTCGACATCTCCATCCAGGCGCTGCGCGAAGCGCGGACCCGCATCGGCGGCCACGGGCTGTTCGTCGTCGGCGACCTCGCCAACCTCCCGTTCAGGAATGACGCGTTCGACGGGGCCGTGTCCATGCACGCCATCCATCACCTGCCGCTGGAGGAACATCCGCGCGCCTACACGGAGATCCATCGCACGCTCGCGCCTGGGCGGACGGCGGCCATCGTCAACGGCTGGCACAATCCGCTCATCAGCCGCATGGCCGAGCCGTTGATCGGATGGATGCGGAAACTGGCAGGACGTTCGGCCAAGAAGAAAAAAGAATGGACGATCCAGGACAACCCCGACGGGACCTTCGTGGAGAAGATGACGCCCGCCTGGCTCAAGCAGGAGATCGGCTCGCGGATGACCGTCGAGATCAAACCCTGGCGCAGCATGAGCACGCGCATCCTGCGCTGGTTCGTGCGTCCGTTCGGCGGACGGACCTTCCTGCGCGTCGTCTTCTGGCTCGAAGACGTCTTCCCGAATTTTTTCGCTGAGAACGGACAGTATCCGTTGATCGTAGTGAAAAAATGAGCGTCATACACCCGTCGTTCTACCAATTACCGATCACACAATATGTAACACGCACTACGGAGTAACAACCATGGACTGGAAAAATCAAGTCGTGCTCGTCACTGGCGGGACGGGATCGTTCGGCAAGAAATTCACCGAGATCCTGCTCAAGGAACAAGCGCCGAAGAAGATCATCATCTTCAGTCGCGACGAGTTGAAACAGCACGAAATGCAGGTGATGGGCTTCAATCAGCCCAGCCTGCGCTACTTCATCGGCGACGTGCGCGACCGCGAACGCCTGCGCCGCGCCATGCACGGCGTGGACGTGGTCGTTCACGCGGCCGCGCTCAAACAGGTCCCAGCCTGCGAGTACAATCCGATGGAGGCCGTCAAGACCAACATCATGGGGACGAGCAACGTCCTCGAAGCCGCGCTTGACGCGGGCGTCAAGAAAGTCCTCGCCCTCAGCACCGACAAAGCCGTCAGCCCGGCAAACCTCTACGGCGGGACCAAACTCGTCGCCGAGAAACTCGTCATCCAGTCGAACAACTACGCGGCGGGATCGTCCACGCGCTACGCCTGCGTCCGCTACGGAAATGTCGTCGGCTCGCGCGGCTCGGTCGTGCCGCTCTTCCTCAAGCAGCGCGCCAGCGGCAAGATCACCATCACCGACGAACGCATGACCCGCTTCTGGCTCTCGCTCGATCAGGGCGTGCGCTTCGTCATTAAGTGCATCGAACAGATGGAAGGCGGCGAGGTCTTCATCCCGAAAATCCCCAGCACCAAAGTCATTGACCTCGCCCGCGCCATCGCGCCCGAAGCGGACATCGAGATCATCGGCATCCGTCCCGGCGAAAAACTGCACGAAGACCTGCTGTCCGAAGACGAGGCCCGCAACGCGGTCGAACGCGACGGCATGTACATCATCAAACCGCCCGAGACGCTCTGGGACCGCGACCGTCATTACGGCGGCGAGCCGCTCCCCGAAGGCTTCTCCTACACCAGCGACGCCAACACCGAATGGCTCGACCTCGAGGGCATCAAAACCTACATCGCGCCATTTGAAGAACTGTTCAAACAGGGTAAACTTGAGGGGTAAGAGTGTCAGGTTCCACGTTTCACGTTCCAAGTGTGCCTGACACCCGAGACGCGAAACTTGAAACCTGGAACTTGACCCATGAAACTACTAATCACCGGCTCCAGCGGACTACTCGGACTCAACCTCGCCCTCGAAGCCGCGGCCTCGCATGAGGTCGTCGGGCTGGATCGGGGACGGCTCAAATCGCCTCCCTTTCGGACGCTTCGACGCGACCTGCTGGACGACGGGGCGGTGGACTCCATCCTCGACGAGGCGCGTCCCGACTGGCTGATCCACTGCGCCGCCCTCGCGGACCTCGACGCGTGCGAGGCGGAACCCGAGCTGGCGCGGCGCCTGAACACGGACGTCCCGTCGGCGCTGGCGAAGGCTTGTCGGGAGCGCGGCATCCGCATGGTTCAGGTCTCGACCGACGCGGTCTTCGACGGGATGAAAGCGGGGTTCTACACCGAGGAGGACGATCCGCTCCCGGTCAGCGTCTACGCCCGCGCCAAACTGGACGCGGAACAGTCCGTGCTGGAATCCAACCCGGATGCCATCGTCGCTCGGGTCAACTTCTACGGCTGGTCGCTCGGGGGACGGCGGTCGCTGGCCGAGTTCTTCTTCAACAACCTGACGAACAACAAATCCATGAGCGGCTACACCGACGTGATCTTCTGCCCGATGCACGCCGCGCACTTGTCGCAGACGCTTTTGAAGATGCTGGCAAAGGGACTGCGCGGGCTGTATCACGCGGTGGGGCCGCAGCCGATGAGCAAGTATCAATTTGGGGTGGAGATCGCGCGCCGGTTCACGCTGAACGACGCCGAGATCTCGCCGAAATCCATCAGTACGTCCAGTTTGATGGCGCGCCGCGCCCACAATTTATACCTATCTACCAATAAGTTATCCACAGACCTGGACGAGCCTCTCCCCAGTTTTTCCGCAGGCCTCGACCTGTTTTATACACAGTTCAAAGAAGGTTTTCCACAGAAAATACGAAGTTTTACACAGGCGTAACGCGCTTTGCCAGGCTGCGCACAGGTTATCCACAGGCTTTTCAGCCGAGTTATCCACAGAAAATGGGAAGTTATCCACAGGTTGGTAAATTGGCGCATTGGATTTCGGGGAAAGGCTGCTAATTCACCAACTATCACAAGGAGGCATCATGGACATCAAAATCGGCAACCGATTGATCGGTCTCAACCACCCCACCTACTTCATCGCGGACATCGCCGCCAACCACGACGGCGACTTGGAACGCGCGAAACTGCTCATCCGTCTGGCAAAAGAAGCGGGGGCGGATGCGGCGAAGTTTCAGAATTTCGACGCGCCGAAGATCGTCTCGGATTACGGCTTTTCGCACATGAACGCGCAGGTCAGTCATCAGGCGACGTGGAAGAAGTCCGTGACCGAGGTCTACCGCGCCGCGTCGATTCCTTTCGAGTGGACGATGACCCTGATGGAGGAATGTCAGGAAGCGGGCATTGATTATTTCTCCTCGCCGTACGATTTCGCCGCGATTGACTTTCTCGATCAATATGTGCCTGTTTACAAGGCAGGTTCGGGCGAGATTGACTGGATCGAGGCGCTGGAGCGCATGGCAAGCAAGGGCAAACCGTTCTTCGTCGCGACGGGCGCGTCCACGATCGGCGAAGTGCAGAGGGCTGTCCATGCGATATTGAAGATCAACAAGCAACTGGTGTTGATGCAATGCAACACAAATTACACCGCCTCGCCCGACAACTACGATCACTTGCATTTGAACGTATTGAAAACGTACGCGACGATGTTCCCCGATGTGATTCTGGGACTCTCCGACCATACGCACGCGGTCGCTCCCGTTCTGGGCGCAGTGACGCTTGGCGCGCGCGTCATCGAGCGTCACTTCACTGACAGCAACGACCGCGAAGGTCCCGACCACAAGTTTGCGATGGACCCAGCCAAGTGGGCGCGGATGGTGGAAGAGACGCGTCTGCTCGAGCGCGCTTTGGGCTCGCCCGATAAATTCATCGCGGGCAACGAGCAGGAGACGCAGGTTGTCCAGCGTCGCTGCCTGCGCGCGGCGCGGGACATCAAGGCTGGCGAGGTCTTCACGCGTGACATGATTGACGTGTTGCGTCCCGCCACACCCGGCGCGATCAAACCGCATGAGATTCCGAATGTGATCGGCACGAAGGCGTTACATGATTTCAAATATGGTCAAGAGTTGAGATGGACGGATTTGGAAGCGTAATTACACCCATTAAACACAAAGGACACGAAGGAGCACAAAGGTTTGTTGAGTGGCGCAAAGAGACGACTTCGTTTTGACCATCGCTCGTGATGATCGAAAACAAAGAGCCACAATCATCATTCAACCCTCCTTCGTTGACTTCGTGACCTTCGTGTTTAAAAAAAGGAGAACTAAATTATGGCGACAAAAGTGCTTGTACCCAGACTCGGCGAAGGTGTGGATGAAGTCACGATCACCAAATGGCTTAAGAAGGAAGGCGACTCCGTCAAAGAGTTGGAGCCGCTGCTCGAAGTCAACACCGACAAGGTGGACACGGAAATCCCCGCGCCTGCTTCGGGCGTGATTCTCAAGATCGAAATGCAGGAAGGTCAGCCCGCGAAAGTGGGACAGTTGCTGGCGTTGATCGGCGCGGCAGGCGAATCAGTGATCAGTAATCAGTAATCAGTGACCAGCGCGCCCGCGCCATCCGCGCCCGCGCCATCCGCGCCCGCGCCAAAAGCGGATGCCGCGCCGTCTCCCGTCTCCCGTCCCCCGTCGCACGACCTCGGCTTCATCTCCCCCGTCGTCGCCAAGATCGCGGCCGAACGCGGGATCGACCTGTCCCAGGTCGCAGGCACGGGACTTAACGGTCGCATCACCAAAAACGACGTGTTGAATTTTGTAGAGACCAGAGAGAAGAGAGTAGAGAGTAGGCCGCCAACCCCAGGCGCTGCGCAACACGCTACGTCTGTTGTCACCCCCGCGCAGGGCGACACGCTCATCAAGCACACCCTCATCCGTAAACAGATCGCGGATCACATGGTCATGTCCAAATCCGTCTCGCCGCACGTGCTGACCGTGATGGAAGCGGACATGTCGCGCGTCGTCAGGCATCGCGCCGCCAACAAAGCCGCCTTCGAGCGCGACGGCGTCAACCTGACCTTCACGGCCTACTTCATGACCGCCATCGTCGCGGGACTGAAAGCTTTCCCCGCCGTCAACGCCTCGTGGACGGACGAAGGTCTGCTGCTCCACAAAAGCATCAACATCGGGATGGCGACCTCGCTCGGCGAGGAGGGACTCATCGTCCCCGTCATCAAAGGCGCGGACTCGCTCTCCCTGCTGGGGGTGGCGCGCACGATCAACGACCTGGCGACTCGCGCCCGCGCCCGCAAACTCCAACCCGACGAGGTCAAGGGCGGGACGTTCACCCTCACCAACCACGGCATCAGCGGATCGCTCTTCGCCATGCCGATCATCAACCAGCCGCAGTGCGGAATCCTGGGAATTGGCGCCATGCAGAAGCGCGCGGTTGTCGTTCCCGCCGTCGGCGGGACAGGGGACGACGCGATCGCCATCCGCCCGATGATCTATCTCTCCTTCGTCTTTGACCATCGCATCCTGGACGGCGCGTCCGCGGACTGGTTCCTGGTCAAGGTCAAAGAGACGCTGGAGAATTGGGCATAATTCTTTAAACACGAAGGACACAAAGGGACTCAAAGGTTTGCTGAGCGGCGCAAAAAGACGACCTCGTTTTGACCATCGCTCGTGATGATCGAAAACGAAGAGCCACAACCATCACTCAACCATCCTTCGTTGCCTTCGTGTCCTTTGTGTTTAAGCTCTTCTCACCGCTCGTAAGAGATTCTTCTCAAAACGGAACAAAATGACTCACTTCGACGAACGCGCCAAAGACTGGGACTCGGATCCCCAAAAAGCGGCGCGCGCCCGCGTCGTGGCAGACGCCATCCGCGCCGCGATCCCGCTTTCGACCGAAATGTCCGCCCTCGAATACGGCTGCGGGACGGGGCTGCTCAGCTTCGCCCTGCAACCCGACCTTGGTCCGATCACGCTGGCGGACACGTCGCAGGGCATGTTGGATGTGCTGGGCGAAAAAATTGCGAATTCAGGCGCGGTTAACATGCGTCCCATCCGCCTCGACCTTTCGACCGATCCCCTGCCTGCCGAGAGATTCGACATCGTCTATTCGCTGATGGTCCTGCACCACGTCCACGACGCGAGGGGAATCCTGGGCAGGTTTTACGATGTCCTCAAGCCGAACGGATATTTGGTTGTCGCCGACCTGGACAAAGAGGACGGCTCCTTCCACACGGACGGCTCGGCTGACGTCCACAAGGGATTCGACCGCGCCGAATTGCAGAAATGGGTCGAGGCGGCGGGATTCGGAAACGTCAACGTTTCGACCGCGTATGAAGTCAAGAAAACCGTAGACGGCGTGGAGAAGGCTTTCCCCGTGTTTTTACTGTCCGCGCGGAAGAAGTGACGGAGAGCGCGCCTCCGCCAACCGCGCGGCGCGGGATGCGTCCTCGTCCAGACGATGCCGTCCAAGGCTCGGAATCCCGAATTCTGCGAATCCCGACGCGGACCGATGACCTGGATGGAAGCAGTCTATCTGATGCGCGTCGGAAGGGCGCGTTAGCGCGGTAACCGGCGAATTAGCGCAGGAAGAACGACAGAACGATGAGGATGACGAAGAACGATCCCGCCAGAGTTCCGATGCGTTTGAGGTCGCGCTTCACGTCGCTGTAATCGGGGTTGAACTCCGCCGGCGTCTGTGTGGACGCGGCGGCGCGGCGGACGGTCGAACGTTTGCTTTTTGCCATAGGGCGCTCCTTGAGCGACGCGGCTACGCGTCGCGGATTTATTTTTCAGGGTCGGCGCTTCGCGAAAGAAGCGTTGGTAGTCTCGGCCTGCCGATGCCGGCCGTCAATTCTGCAATTTCGCAAAGACAACGATGCGCTGCGTGTTGACCATGTAAGGATAACACGAAATCAACGTGGCGGTCGAGTCGGGCGTAGGCGCCATCACTTCCACTTGCGTCGGCTCCACAATGCTCGCGCCGGTCACCACGTAAACATACTGGCGCTGCTGGGTATAGATGATCACCAGATCGCCTGGGACGAGTTTATCGAGAAAACGAAAGAGCGACCCGTACACATCGTTATGCGCCGAAAGCACCACATTTCCGCTCTGGCCGGGGTTGGCCGAGCCGATGTGCTGCCCCACGCCCTTCTTCAACTGTTCCCAGCCGTCGCCCTGCACCACCGGCGCGTTCACGCGCAGCGCGGGGATCGAAATGCGGATGGCCTGCTCCGGTCCCGGCGTGGGGACGGTGATGCTTCCCAGCGACTGCACCATCGGGCGCAGGTGTTCGGGAATCTCGGCGTCGTTCGGGCGGGAGTTGCCCTGCGCGTCGGGCGGGGTGTGTCCCGACGGAAGCACCACGGCCGTCACCAGCGGGGTCGGCTCAACGGCGGCGGGAGCGAGCGCCTCGGCCACCTCCCGATTCAGGTCGCGCAGGATTCCCATCCCGCTCAGGATGACGCCGACCAGCCCGACGACCGCGAGGACTTCCACCGCGAAGAGCAGGCGGTCCAACGTCCGCCTCCCGCGCGTGACCTCGGGCGGGGCCGCGGCTTGGGGACGCGACTCAGTCGCCGGGGCCGCGCCCGGCTCGAGGTCCAGGCCGATGCGGGCGATCTTTTCGC
>DKTP01000162.1:0-234 GCA_002473085.1 Anaerolineales bacterium UBA7227 | reverse complement strand
GCTCGAGGTCCGCCGCGACCGCCACCACGCGTCCCGTGCGGCGGAAGTGTTCGATGCGTTCCCGCCGCGCGCCGCGTCGCTTTTCGATCAACAGGCGGCGCAGTTCCTGTTCGGTCAATTCTTCGGGGGCTTTCCTTCTGGGCATGGCGGAGCGATTATACCAAGCATTGCCAAAAGCGCGCCGAGTCGGTATAATGTCGGTCTGTTCGGGCGGGTAGCTCAGCTGGTTAGAGC
>DKTP01000028.1 GCA_002473085.1 Anaerolineales bacterium UBA7227 | reverse complement strand
CCTAATTGGCGAAGGTATTGGTTAGAAGAACTACTAAAATATGAAAAACTTGGCAACAGCACAGAGTTGTCATTTTTTCTATTAAAAGTACTTCCGCTTGCCAGAAATCAGAAAATGTCTGATCTCAGGGCGTATTGCACTGCCAATCACTACACAATAGGTCAGTCCCTGAACGGGATACTAATGTTACTGGAATTTATGGGGCTTGTAAGCATTTCTGATGAAGAAATTTTGGTTCAAGATGAGTTTTTTTCATCGATAAAAAATGGTGGCGAAGGTTTTGATCAAAGCAAATTCACAAAAACCTTACTCTTTGCGCTCAGAAATGCGGGTTCAATCGAATCAATATTCCCATCAGACGCAATAAAGCTAGATGGAATTGAAAATGTATTCTATGTGAAAGAAAATTTTATTCCGTTGCAATACACTAGTGTGAGGAATCTATTAATTTCCCTTGGTTTTTTCGTGCGCAACTCTTCCTTGGGGCAAAACCTTTTGGCAATAAATGGAGAATATACAAATTTCTTTTTGGACGAAATTATTAAGAATATCAAGGAAGCAGATCGGAATCGCAGAAGAAAATCTTTGCAATTGCTCAAAGAACGCCAAGCGCAGCAAGAACTGCTTGGTAAGGAAGCCGAAATCTTCGTGTTGGGGCTTGAACAGCAACGGTTAAAAAAACATCGTTTGGTTGACTCTATTAAAAGAATTTCAGAAGAATATGTTAATGCAGGTTACGATATAGAATCATTTAATGATAACAATTCATTCTTTATTGACAGGTTTATCGAAGTAAAGTCATATTCGGGGCGATTGGAATTTTACTGGTCAGCCAATGAGGTTGAAGCGGCTAAAGAACTTGTAGATAAATACTTCCTTTACCTAGTTGATAGGTCTAAACTTTCTGAGAACGACTATTCTCCAAAGATTATCCAAAATCCTTATCAAAATGTGTTCGAGAACAATCTTTGGAAAAAAGAATCTCAAACATGGAAATTTAGTGTTGAAGAGAACCAATAATTGCTCCAATCAAGGTTTTTGTTGCAAGTAGCGATTCAAAAACAAAGGGGTGAGGGAGGGGAGGGAGGGAAGACCTATCCCCCCGCCCTTCCCTAAAGGGAAGGGGGCTGGTCGGTTTGCGGATAGGGGTTCGTGTCCAAGATAAAGTTTTCGGTCTTGGTGGTTTTGGCTTCTCCCCTTTAGGGGAGACGGGAGAGTGGTTTTGCCTTTTGGCTGATATTCCATTTTTCGAACAAACAAGTAAAATCTCGTTATGCCAGTCAAGAACATCGTCACAAATCAAAAAGTCACCGCACAGAAACTTAAACGCGCAAAAGAGCTCCGCCGCGAGATGACTCCTGCCGAGAAGATTTTATGGGAAAAAATACGCGCGAATAAATTGGGCGTTCATTTTAGAAGGCAACAGGTTATTCAGGGATTTATTGTCGATTTTTATTGTCACCCCGTGAAGATCGCACGGGGTCTTCGACAAGTCCGCGCTGGTTATTGAAGTGGATGGCGACATCCACGACTTGCAGAAAGAGGAAGATGAACGGCGGGAGAAGGTGTTGAGTGAGATGGGGCTGAGGATCGTCCGATTCAGGAATGATGAGGTGGTGAAGAACCTGTCCGCGGTGGTGGGTAGAATCAGGTCAATGTTGGTATACTTGGCGACAAGGTGACACATGAGCAAAAAGACCATTGAAAAGAATCTTGTCAAAGCGTTGCTCCATGCTGGGGCAATGACGTACAAACTTTATGAATTTGAACTCGAAGAACATGTTGATGAGTTTCTAAAATCCAAGAAGAAAGACAAGGACGATTATTTCTTTGCAGTGACAGAGCATACGAATGATGTCGCCATGTTGTTGATTGACGAGAAGAACAAAGTTCATGTCAACGAGGAAGCGCGGGCAAAACTGAAGGAGTATTGGGGCGAATCGTACGAGCATAATTTAAAGGTCATGATCCCCCACATGGTTGATGAATTGAATCAGGGATTTCTGTCTGTCAACGGAGTGAAGATAGAGAAACGCACATCAAGAATAACCAAACAGACAGCAAGCAACAAACCTCGTTGCGGACTTTGCGGAAAAACCAAGAACTTGACTAAAACTGAATGTTGCGGCAATTGGATTTGTGATGACCAGCATAAATACGTTCTGTTTTCTTACGCGCACAACAGTTGTTCCCGCAACCATGACCGTTATACGCTCTGTAGTCATCATTTCAACGAAGGACATTCGGGAGATTGGAAAACCTGCAAGAAATGCAGGGACGATTTTGAGACGGAAATGTACGTCTATTACGGGACAAATGAATACAATTTTGAAAAACTCGAAAATCCCCCCGAATTCAAACCTACGCGTTGCGCGAAGTGCAAGAAAGTGATCCACTTGGGCACGGATGGTTACACCATGCACATGGGCAAATATTATTGCGTGGAATGTGCCGCACTCAAATGGTAAAACTGGGCAAAAGCAACTTGCAGAAAGAGGAGGATGAGAGGCGGGAGAAGGTATTGTCCCCTACGGGGATGCTACGCGATCCACGCTGGGGCTGAGGGTGGTCAGGTTTCGGAATGATGAGGTGATGAGGACGCGAAGCGGTCCGCGGGGGAGGGGAGAATCAAAGAATTGGTTTACTTGACCAACAACAAACTTTCCCCCAATTGATTCAACTGCGAAATGAAGGTCTCGACGGGCGGGGCTTGAATCCAGCGGATGGATTCCCAGTCCGCTTTTTGGACAGAGCAAAGCGCCCGTCCAAGATCGGCAGGGAAAACGCCTGCGGCTTTACTTTGCGCATCCGTGATGGCGGCTTGAAGGGAAAGGTTCTTCTGGCAGCAAAATCCCCAGATATCAGCCAGGTCTTTGGGTTCTTCGCGATCGAGCAGGGCGGTTACTTTGTTGGCAAGAATATTTTCGGCGCTATCCAATCTTCCGAGAATGGGATGGTTTTGAATATCACCGACACGCGCGGGCACATCATTGATCATTTCGATTTTGAGCGATAAATCCTTTTGCGCAAGATTGAGCCGCGCGAATCGCTCCTCTTTCATCAAGACTTCACATTTCCATTCTTTGTTAAGGGATTGAATGATCCGCTCGACCCACAAGCCGAAACGATTGTCATCATTGACAAAGTAATCAAGATCGTCTGAGAAACGGTGTTGAAGATAGCCACGCGAGGCGGCGGTCCCGCTTGTGAGATAGAAACCAGTATCCGCTCGATTAATGGCTTGTATCGCGCGGTCTTGAAAAGGATATAAAATATCAAAGTAAAAAGCAGAGTTGTTAGCCACGAAGCAACTCAGGGTGTTTTTCGGGGAGCCATTTTACGAGGAAATCAAACCCACGTACTCGGCTCTTCGAGCGGACACGTCCGCGCCAATGCGGCCAATTTTCGACGAGTCTTTTATAACCGATCAGACGGACAATTTCATCGTAGGGAGCATACTCCAGCAAGCGACGCGTTGCCCAATCCTGGTTTAGCCGTCCCTTCGTGAGACGACCACTCAGAATTTCGCGGAATTGTATTT
Source organism: Anaerolineales bacterium UBA7227 (assembly GCA_002473085.1). Lineage (GTDB taxonomy): Bacteria > Chloroflexota > Anaerolineae > Anaerolineales > Villigracilaceae > Denitrolinea > Denitrolinea symbiosum. The sequence goes on along the minus strand of DKTP01000028.1, from coordinate 23,937 downwards.
GGTCGAGATCGTAATCCCATAAATAGGGGAGGCGCTGTGTTGCCTGCATATTTTGATTATACGTGAAAATCAAAACTACGGTGTGACACGACTCTTATCGAGAAAATCTTGTGGAAAGAATTACGGGCGAGTAAGCTGGGAGTCTATTTTCGGAGGCAACAGGTTATTCAAGGTTTCATCGTCGATTTTTACTGTCACCCCGTGAAGATCGCACGGGGTCTTCGACAAGTCCGCGTTGGTTGTGGAAGTGGATGGCGATGTCCACGATTTACGGAAAGAGGAAGATGAACGGCGGGACTGGCGTCCACGTGGCGGCCGGCGTGGGCGACTCCTCAACGGGAGAGGGTACCGGGGTGAGGGCCGGCGCGCAGCCCGCCAGCAGGATGACAAAGCACAGAGACAGGATGATTTTCATCACGACCTCGCTGTTGCAAATATTATCGCACAATTACGCGCGGCGAGCGTCCAGGAATTCGTGAATTTCACGAAGAAGCATGAAAAATCCGTGCGATCCGTGTCCAGGGAGAATGAAACGACGATTTTTCAAACACTCTCTTACAGCCAGATACAGCCCTACTTAAGATCGTACAAATATAGATATACCGACGTACCGGGGACGCGGTATTCGCGCGTCAATTTCCCAATCGAATTCAGATAACTCAAAATATAATCGCGCTCGTTAAAGTCCCCGCGCTCGTAGACGTGCGAGAATAGAAACCAGACTCGGGCGCGGCCGCGCAGCGCGTCCAATTCGGGGCGATAGAGTTCGGGCTGATCGTGATGGTCCTCGCCAAAGATGAAGTCGCACAGGCACAGTCCGTATTTCGGCGCGTAAAAACGGACGGCGTGTTCCGCCCAGTGATACACGTAAACGATGTCGCCTTCCTTGTAATAGTCGCGCAGGTATTCCATCGTCGGGCGGATGTGCTCGCGCAGTTTCGGCGCGGCGAAGTTTTCGTAGGCGAGGGCGACGGGCCCGAAGAGCAGGGACGCGGCGAGGACGAGGCGGATCGTCCACGCGAGCCAGCGCGGGCGGGAGAGAAGCGCCGCGAGAGTCTCCGCGCCCTCGGCGAGGAGGAGAGTCAACGCGGGGGCGAGGAAAAGGATCATCCGTCCCGCGAACGGGTAGAGGGTCAGGAAGGAGGCGAGGAGGGCGAGGAGGAAGGTCAGGAGGAGGAAGAGGCCGAAGCGGGGAAGTCGCCGCGTGAGTCCGATCGTCCCGATGAGAAAGAGCGGCGCGGAGACGAGATAGGGAATCCGCAGGCCGAGCAGGTCAGCGAAGGGCGCGCGCAGGGAGTTGGCGATCCACGCGAAGGCGGAAGCGTCGCGGGGGACGAAGCCTTCGCGCCAGAAGTCGAGGAAGAATTGATGCGTGGAGAGTTGGCGGAGGTTGAGGAGGTAGAGCGCGGCGAGGTTGACGATCCAGACCGCGCCGACGAGGAGGAGGGCGGCGATGCCGCGTCGGTCTTTGCCGCGCAGGGCGGAGAGGAAGAGCGCGAGGCCGAGCGCGCCGACGATGAACAGCGCGGGATGCGAGAGCCAGACCGCGAGCGCGCCCGCGAGGGCGAGGAGAATCATGTTCTCTTTATCGCGAATTCCGCGAATTTGCGAATTTCCGTTTTCGTCATTCGCGTTTTCGGGAAATTCGCGCGAGGACCTGCCATTGTCGGCGTTCTTTGCGAGTCTGAGAAATAAAAGAAAAAGCGCCAGCGCGATGGCGGCGTCGGAGGAGTATTGTTTGGCTTCGGAGGAATAGGAGACGAGCGCGGGCGAGAAGGCGAAGAGCGCCAGCGCGAGACTGCCCGCGAAGGCGCCGACGGTTTTGCGGACGAGGAGGAACATCAGCGCGAGCGCGAGACAGCCCGCGAGGAAGGGAATCAGCCTGAGCGCGTATTCGGAGGAGCCGAGATAGAGGGTGACGGATTTTTGGAGGACGAGGAAGCCGATTGGCGCGCCCTGGTCGTTATCGAGCGGCTGGAGGAGGCGCGCCACGTCCCGCGAAAGGATATTGTTGGCGAGCATGGCTTCGTCGAGCCAGAGCGAGCGGTTGACGAGGTATTGCCGCAGGCGGAGGGCGAGTCCCGCGAGGACGAGTCCGAGTCCGATCCAATCGCGTGGGGCGAGGCGGGCGAGTCGTTTCATGGGAGTTAAAAAGCGTACACGGATGGCACGGATTTTACGGATGACGTCACTGAAAAAACATTTCTTACCGCTAAGACCGCGAAGAAAATTTAAAAACGATTTAAGAATTTCGAAGATTCACTTGGATTTCATTAAAAATGAATCCGAAATTTGGTTTTTCTTAGCGACCTTCGCGCGCTTGGCGGTGAGATTGCCTTGTTTCCGTGTGCCGAATTACTGTTTTTCTTTCAGCGCGTCTTTGAGATTAGTCAGAGCGTCCACGGGAGTCGGGTCCACGCCGTAGGCGATGGCGAGATAGTAAGCCATGTAATCGCCGAAGAGGAGCAGCGTCCACATGTGGGCGAGGGGACTGTCGCCGCGCGCGTCGAGGAAATCGGTGTTGGGACCTTCGAGCATGAAGGCCTGCTTCGTCAGGTCAACGCGGAGGCGGTTGCGCGGATGGTCGGACGGCGCGCGCAGGAACAGGTTCATCGTGTGCGGCAGCAGGACTTCCTGCGGATTCAGAGTCCCCGCCAGTGTGTTGTGGTCCGCTTCGGGGATGAACTCGAAGTTGGCGGCGGCCTTGGCGATCTCGTTGATCTGTCCCTTAATGCGGCGCGCCACAGGCGCGAGCAGTCCCGCGCCGAAGACAGTGACCCAGCGTCCCATCAACTGTCCCGCGTAGCGTTTGGCGGGGTTGCGGACGGTCTCGACGGAGAAAGTCAGACTCTTCTGGCTCTCCTTCATGGCCGCCACAGCAGACTTGACCTGCTCCGCCTGGTCGGGGAGGAGGCCGAGTTGGACGAAGAGCGCCAGCAGGACGCCGAAGGAGAATCCCACCGCGGCGCGCGGCTGTCCCGCGTGGTCAAAGCGGACGACGGGGACTCCCGCTTTCCCGGCGCGCGAAGCGAGTTCCCCGCCGGTGCAGACGGCGACGACGCGGCAGTCGTTCGCGCGGGCCGCGCCGAACGCGTCCAGCGTCTCCTCGGTGTTGCCCGAATGCGAGGAGCAGACGACGAGAGTCTCGCGGCCGCGCGCGAAGGCGGGCAGTCCGTAATCGCGGTGGACGACGACGGGGACGGGGCAAAGGTCGGCCGCGTACGAGGCGAGCAGGTCCGCGCCGATGGCCGAGCCGCCCATCCCCGCGATGACGACGCGAGAGAACCCCGCCTTCTCCGCGAAAACGGGGTTCCGATTCATTCCCAACTCGTACGCGCGTTCCAGTTGAGCGGGCAGGCCGTCAATTTCCCCAAGCATGTCCTGTCGGTCGATCGCGCGCAGGCGTTCGAGGTCGTCCAGGTTCACGAAGCGGTCTCCTCCACGAATTCCATGACTTCCGCTTCGTCGTCCATGCCGAAGTACACATCCAGCGCAATGGAGAGTCCCTGCGCCACGCCGTTGAGGATCAGGAAGTAGAACAGGCCGATTGCCAGAGGGTAGATCAAGTTGGCGATGAAAAGCAGCGCGTTCATCACGTCGGGGGGGAACTGCTGAAGGCCGCCTGCAACCAGTTCAGTCATTGTGCTGATGAAACTCAGCAGGTAGATCACGAGTATCACCCAACTCAACACTTTCGCGCTGCGCGCAATCAGTAGAACCGCGCTCTCGCTATGGAACGTCTGCACGTCGCTATCTTTGCCGGTCATAATTTCTCCTATTCAATACGCAAGCATGGATTGGATTTTCCGTTCAATGTCCGCCGCCTGTGGGAGCGCCGCATTCATCAGCCCCATATTATACGGTATCGGAACGTCCGGGACGGCGATTCTCGCCAGCGGCGCGTCGAGGTCGGTGAAGGCCTCCTCCGCAATGACCGCCGCGATCTCCGCGCCGAACCCGCCGGTGAGTCCGTCTTCGTGGACGATGAGACACTTCCCCGTTTTGCGGACCGACTCCAGCACGCGGGATTTGTCCCACGGGACGATGGTCCTCAGGTCTATGATTTCGACGCTTCCCGCGGCGCTTTGAGCGGCCTCCACAACCCGATGCGTCATCGCCCCCCAGGCGACGACGGTCAGCGCGTCGCCCTCCGCGAGGACGGCGGCCTCGCCGAACGGAATCATGTACTCGTCGCCGGGATAGGGACGGCGCGCGATGGCGGTATCGAGCAAAGCGCGGTGCTCGAAGAAGATGACCGGGTCATCGCCGCGCAGCGCGGTACGGAGCAGCCCGGCCGCGTCCGCCGCGTTGGACGGGAAAGCCAGCCGCAGCCCGATGGTGTGGGCGTAGATCGCCTCGCCCGTCACCGAGTGCCACGGGTCGCCGATCTTCTTCGCGAACCCAACCGGGATGCGGATCACGACCGGCGCGGAGAATCGTCCCGCCGAGCGCCAGCGGATCGTCCCCAGATCGTTGATCTGCTCTGTGGCGGGGTCGGCGTATTTGCGGAACTGGATCTCCGGCACGGGGCGGAGCCCGGCGAAGGCCATGCCGACCGCGCTGCCGATGATGCCGTCCTCCGACAGGGATGTGTCGAAGACGCGCGTCTCGCCGAACTTCTCCTGCATGTGCGCGGTCGCGCCGTGGACGCCTCCCTTCGCGCCCACGTCCTCGCCGAAGACGAGGATGCGCGGGTCGCGCGTCATCTCGACTTCGAGCGTGCGGCGGACGGCGTCTATCAGGTTGACGCGCGCGCCGTCCGCGGCCGGGGTCGAGGTCGCGGCGCGGGGCGCGTCGGGCGCGAACACGTGATTGAAAACGGAACGCGGCTCGGGGTCGGGCAGCGAGGCGGCTTCGTCCACTGCCGCGCGGACTTCGGCGGCCGCGTCCCGTTCGAGCGCGGCCCAGTCGAGATGGGGCAGGAAATTTTTCAGCCGCAGGAGCGGGTCGCGTTTTTGCTCTTCCGATTTCTCGGCGTCCGTTTTGTAGGCCTGGTCGTCAATGAAGGTGTGTCCCATGAGACGCGGCACGCGCAGGTGGAGCAGGCAGGCCCCCCGTCCCGCGCGGACGTGCGCCACCGCTTCGGCAATTTTGCGCGGCGCGTCCTCGGGGTCGGCGCCGTCGCCGTCCACGATCAGGAGATTCTTGAAGCCGCCCAGGTTGGAGGAGATGTCGGCGCCGGGCGTCTGCAATTGCGAGCGGACGGAGATCGCGAAGGCGTTATCTTCGATGAAAAAGAGCAGGGGAATTTTCCGCGTGGAGGCGATGTTGAGCGCGGCCCAGAATCCGTTGGCGGCCGTCGAGCCTTCGCCGCCGTGCGCCGTCGCGATGGCGTTCTCCCATTCGCGGTCGCGCAGCGCGTCGCGGCGGTATTGGATGGCTTGCGCCCAGCCCGCGGCGGGAGAGTACTGCGCGCCCACGTCGCCCGAGGTGGGGAAGACCGTGAGGTTCGAGCCGGACTCGCCTGGCTTGTGCGAGAACATCACGCCGACTTCGCGTCCTTCGGAAGCGGAACCCGCCTTTGCCATGCCCGCCGCGAGCGCGTCTTTGAGAGTCCAGCCCGAGGCGAGCATGAACGGACGCGAGCGGTAGTAGACGGTGGAGGCGTCGTGCGGATGCGTCAATTGCAAGGCGAGGAGGATCTGCGAGAGTTCGTGTCCTTTGGCCGAGAATTGATAGGCCACGCGTCCCGCGGGAGCCAGTTCGCGCTCCTCGAGTTCGTCGAGCAGGCGCGAGGTCAGCAGGAGGCGGGCGACGCGGGGCCAGTCAATGGAGGGTTGTTGTTTTGTCATGGGATACCGTTTAAAAACAGCGTAATTTTGTAAATTGCGTCATAGAGTAAAGCGGACTGATTTTACCCAGAATTCTCTACCGTACATGGCAGGAATCGTCGGGCTTTTTTATCGCGAATGGCGCGAATAACGCGAATTTTTCGGCTGAAAAAACAAAATTTCGCGCCACACCTGTCCTTGCGGACGGCGCAAGGGTTCGCCCACACTTGCGCCTGGCGCAAGTGCAGGTGTTCGCGGCATTCGCGATGGGGTTTGTACGGTAGAGAAACCCAGAAAATCTTTGATACGCGAATCAAGGTATCGCGTCGCGGATGAATTCCGCCAGGTCGCGCTTCAACGCCTCCAGCGAGGGGATGTGGATGTACATCATGTGTCCCGCCTCGTAATACGCCATGCGGATGTTGCCGCGCAGGGACTCGTGCAAGCCGAGGTGGTTGAAGGTGTATTCCGTCGCGAAGTACGGCGTGCCGAGGTCGTAGTAGCCGTTGGCGACGAAGACCTTCATGTACGGATTGAGCGTCATCGCCTTGCGGAGACTCTCCGAGACGCTGACGTGCTGGTTCTCGAACTGGGCGTACGACCACGGGTTGACGATGTTCCAGCCGCTGATGACGTATTTCAAATCCGACTCGAATTTCAACTCGTTGCGGACGTAATCGTAGAAGGCGGCGGTGTACGGCCCGGTGATCTGCGGGAAGAGGGGATCGAACTCGGCGAACTCGCCCACGCCCAATTTGTCGCGTCCCGTGAAGCGGCTGTCGAGACGTCCCACCGTCAGGCCGCGTTCGCGCAGCAACTCTTTGAAGTAATGCTGGTCCATGATGCGCAGGTTGGAGCGTTCGATGAAGGCGGGAGAAATGCCCGTGTAGTGGGAGAGTTTCTCCACGATGCGGGCGCGCTCCGCGGCCGGCAGCGCGTCTCCCTGAAGCAGGGCGGAGGCGTACTCGCCCAGCGCGAATTTCGCCGCCTCGGCGGTGAACTCCTGCAAGGTCTGGCGTTTGCCTTTCACCGCGTCGTGATACCAGGCGGTGGCCGCGTAGCCCGGCACGAACAGGATGTAGGGCAGGTCGTTGCCGGGGGTGAAGTCCGCGGTCCCGAAATCCAGGATGGACGAGATCAGCATCACGCCGTTCAGCGCCATCCCGTGCTGGTGATAGAGATATTCCGAGAGGCCCGCGGCGCGCGTCGTGCCGTACGATTCGCCGATGATGAACTTGGGCGAGAGCCAGCGGTTGAAGCGCGTCGTATACAGGCGGATGAAATCGCCGACCGATTCGATATCCTTCTTGAAGCCGTGCCACTCGACCGGCTTCTGTCCTTCCACGGGACGGCTGTAGCCCGTGCTGACCGGGTCAATGAAGACGAGGTCGGTTTCGTCGAGCAGGGAATATTCGTTGTCGGTCAATTTGAACGGAGGCGGGGGCGCGCTGCCGTCGAACTCCAACGCCGCCCGGCGCGGGCCGAGGACTCCCAGATGCAGCCACACCGACGCCGAGCCGGGTCCGCCGTTGAACGAGAAAGTGAGCGGCCGCTTCGACTTGTCCCGCGCGCCGTCTTTGACGTAGGCGATGAAGAAGACCTGCGCGCGCGGCTTCTCGCCCTCCGACTCTTTCTCGCGGTCGGCGGTCTCTTCCTTCAAGACCATCGTCCCCGCGGTGACGGTGTACTTGATCTCCCGTCCGCCGATGGCGATGGAATGTTTGGTCACGACGAGGTTGTCGTTGAAAGAGGGCTTCTCGTCTTTTTTCTCTGCGTTTTTTCTGGGTTCGGGTTTGTCGGGCATGATGGGCTCCTATTTGTTCTGATTTACCAGGGCGTATACTTCCTTCTTATTCCATCCGCTTTGCTCAGCCAGTTCAACGGAAATCTCTTTCGCAGATTTGCCGCGTCGTAACTCCGTCTCGATGGCGGCTAATAACTCTTCCTCCGTCCACCGTCCTCGGTCTTCGGCCGTTTGTCCCCCCACCACCAGCGTAAACTCTCCCCTCGCCTCCCGCGCTTTGAACGCGTCCGCCGCGCCGCTCAACGTCCCGCGCCAGAACTCCTCGTAGAGTTTGGTCATCTCGCGGGCGACGCACACGGGGCGGTCGCCGAGAACGGCGAGCAGGTCTTCGAGAGAAGCGGTCAATCGGTGCGGGGATTCGAGGAAGATGAGCGTGTACCGTAAATCGGCAATCTGCGCCAACAGGTTTCGCCGCTCCGATTTTTTGTGCGGAAGGTAGCCGAGATAGAGGAACGCGTCCGTGGGCAGGCCGGAGACGCTCAAAGCCGCGACGGGAGACGAAGGACCGGGAACCGGCCGAACGTCAAAGCCGGAGGCGAGGGCGGCGCGGACCAGTTCGTAGCCGGGGTCGTTGATGGCGGGAGTCCCCGCGTCGGAGACGAGCGCCACGTCCCCGTCCGCGAGCGCGGCGAGGACGCGGTCGAGTTTGGTCAATTTGTTGTGTTCGAAATAACTGGTCGTCGGCGTGCGGATGCCGAAGTGATTGAGCAACTTCGCGGTGTGACGCGTGTCCTCGGCGGCGATGAGTTTTGCCTCGCGCAGAATCCGCACGGCGCGCGGACTCATGTCCTCCAGGTTGCCGATCGGGGTGGCGACGAGGTACAGGACGCCCATGGATTTCAAATCCAGGTCGGCTCTTCGTACCTGCCGAAGGTGTCCTTCATCACCTGGACGATCTCGCCGAGCGTGGCGTAAGCGCGGACGGCATCGAGGATGAACGGCATGGTGTTCTCGGTCCCCTGGCAGGCGATGCGGAGACGGTCGAGCGTCTGGCCGACGCGTCCCGCGTCCCGCGTGCGGCGGACTTCCTCGAGGCGCGTTACCTGACGCTGGTAGCCCTGCGGGTCCATCTGGAGGATCGGGATGGCGAGCGGTTTGTCTTCCGCGTAGGCGTTCACGCCGACGATCTTGCGAACGCCCTCGTCAATCTCGCGCTGGTAGCGGTAGGCCGCGTCGGAGATCTCGCTTTGGAAGAATCCCTTTTCGATGGCGGGGATGACGCCGCCCAGGTCTTCGATGCGGCGGAAGTAGTCGCGCGCCTGCTTTTCGATTCGGTCGGTCTGCGCTTCGACGAAGAACGAACCGCCGAGCGGGTCCACCGTGTTGGCCGCGCCCGACTCTTCGGCGATGATCTGCTGGGTGCGGAGGGCGATCGTCACCGCGTGCTCGGACGGAAGCGCCAGCGCCTCGTCGAGCGAGTTGGTGTGGAGCGACTGCGTCCCGCCGAGGACGGCCGCCAGCGCCTGGATGGCGACGCGCACCACGTTGTTTTCGGGCTGCTGCGCGGTGAGGCTGACTCCCGCCGTCTGCGTGTGGAAGCGGCACAGCCACGAGCGCGGGTTTTTCGCTTTGAACGTCTCTTTCATCTCGCGCGCCCAGATGCGGCGCGCGGCGCGGTACTTGGCGATCTCCTCGAAGAAGTCGTTGTGGGCGTTGAAGAAGAACGAGAGCCGCGGCGCGAACTCGTCCACGTCCATGCCGCGGGCGATTCCCCAGCGGACGTATTCGAGTCCGTCGGCGAGAGTGAAGGCCAGTTCCTGCGCGGCGGTGGAGCCAGCCTCGCGGATGTGGTAGCCGCTGATCGAGATGGTGTTCCACTGCGGGACGTGTTTCGAGCCGAACTCCATCGTGTCCACCACGAGGCGCATGGAGGGTTCGGGCGGGAAGATGTATTCTTTTTGCGCGATAAATTCCTTCAGGATGTCGTTCTGGATGGTGCCGCGCAGCTGGTCGGCGCGGACGCCCTGCTTCTCCGCGGCGGCGATGTACATGGCCCAGGTGATGGCCGCGGGCGAGTTGATGGTCATGCTGGAGGAGACCTTGTCCAGCGGGATGTTGTCGAGCAGGATTTCCATGTCTTTCAGGGAGGAGACCGCCACGCCGCATTTGCCGAACTCGCCGAGGGCTTCGGGCTGGTCGGTATCGTAGCCCATCAGCGTGGCGAGGTCGAAGGCGATGGAGAGGCCGGTCTGCCCCTGTTCCAGTAAATATTTGAAGCGGCGGTTTGTCTCCTCGGCGGTGCCGAATCCCGCAAACATGCGCATCGTCCAGAGTTTGCCGCGGTGCAGCGTCGGGTGGACTCCGCGCGTGAAGGGGTAGCCGCCCGGCAGTCCGAGGTCGGAGGCGTAGTCGAGGCCGGCCACGTCGAGCGGGGTGTAGAGTCGGTTGACCGGTTCGGAGGAAGTCGTGATGAAGTCGGCGCGTCGCTCGGGCATGGAGGCGAGCGTCTTTTGCAGGTCGGTCTCTTCCCACTTTTCGAGGGCAACTTTAAGTTCGTCGAGTTTTTTGGAATCGTACATTTGGGAGGTCTCCTCGGGGGAATTATACTTTCAATGCACGAGCGCGTTCAAGTCCGCGCCGGAGGCCTGGAGGTAACGCGTAAACTCCACGTAGAAGAGGTCTTCGACGGGCGTGATGCCTTTGATCTTGAAGAGCGCGTCGAAGAGGACTTTGCCGTTGGGCTGGGCGAAGACGAGGTCGAGAGCGCGTTTGAGTTCGGCGGCGACGTTCGGCGGGACGGAGGCGGCGAGGAAGATCCCGTCGTAGGGGATGACGGCCGGGACCTGCCAGGCGACGGTCACTTCGTCCATGATGCGGGGGTATTCGTCCTTCAACGCGGGATAGGCGCGGGCGTCTACGTACGTGGCGCCGAAGTCGCAGACTTCGCCCATGCGGACGGCGCGCACGACGGCGAAGTGACTTTGCAGGAACGCGCCCTCCTGCGTGGGGATTTTGTACCAGTTCAGGATTCCAAACGGGACGAGGGAGCCCGAGGGCGAATCAGTCTCGGTCCAGCAGGGCTTCTTTCCGCTGAACTGGGCGAGAGCTTGCGGCGCTTCGGCGGTATTCTCCTTCTTGAACGGGTCGAAGTACGCGTCGAAGCGGTCGCTGCGGACGAGGAACTGCGCGCCGTAGGAGGCGGCTCCGTCCTGCGTGGAGGCGTAGGCGGCCTGCACCGCGTCCCGCTGATAGGCCAGCGCGATGGCGAACATCGGCAGGGCAGCGATGTGGGCGTTGCCGTTTCCGAGCGACTTGATCAGGTCGGCGTAGGTGTTCGGCGCGACGGCGACGACGCGGTAATGGGTCTGTTTTTCAAGGAGGGCGGCGAGCTGCTGACCGTTGCCGACGGCGGCCGCGTCGAGGAAGCGGGACGGAGGCAGCGCCAGCAAAATGGGATTTGCGTCCGTGCCGAGTTCGGGTTGTGGAGAGGGCGGCGGAGCGGGACGCGGCGTCTCTGTGACGACGGCGGTCGGCGCGGGCGACTCTCCAACGGGCGAGGGGACCGGGGTGAGGGTCGGCGCGCAACCCGCCAGCAGAATGACCAGCCACAGAGACAGGACGATTTTCATCACGACCTCGCTTTTGCGAATATTATCGCACAATTACGCGCGGCGAGCGTCCAGGAATTCGTGCCGCATTCGTGGACGGGTTGTCGCTGACTACGTCATTCCTTCGCTTCACCCCGTTTCGATAACATGTATCCTTCATCATTTGGTTATAGACGCCGTCGACCGGGTCGTCTCCCTCTCCGACATAAAGAGAAACCGTATTTGCATAAGTCGCTCCCAAAGTACAGGTTCTCTCCCTTCCTATGTTACACACGAGCAGTTTGTCCGACAGGTCTAAAGAGTCTTATTCACCTCACCCGACAGGTATTCATACCTGGAAGGAATCCTTCGGCGTAAAGGATCACCTGATTGTTGGATTGAACGGGACTTCCGAAGAGGTTGGATTTATCTATCCATAGCAGTTGCCTGAGTGATTTCAAACGGCGAATCAAAGAACTCCGCCGCGAGATGACTCCGGTCACGCGCGCCTTTGCGAGAGACCGTTTAAATTGAAAGAGCCGGGTCTCCCAGGCCCGGCTCTTTCAATTCGCAAAGGAGGAGAAGCGTATGCCCCGTCTGATCGCAACTGTATCACGGGCTTGCGGACCGTGCTTGACGCCTCCCCTACGACACGCAGACGGACACGCGACGATTTTGATGAGCGTTTCTTAATTCGACTTGCTCTTTTCGTCTATTTCGGTCCTTGCTGGGCGAGAAGGCTGGCAATCCCTTTGAGTTCCAGCCACCATTGGGATTTGGGCCGCTGGCGTTCGGCGTCCATCATGCGGTCGAAGTCGCGCATATCGTGGAAGTGGATCTGTCCATTTTGCATACCGATGAAAGCGCTGCCGCATTCCTGCTTGCCGCATTGCTCGATCAAATATTCGAGGCACATGCGCGCCAGCCGCGTCGCCTGGATGCGGTCGAACGGGGAGGGATCGCCGCCCTGCTGCAAGTGACCGAGGATGGCGGGACGCACATCGAACACATCCTGTCCCTCCTCTTCGAACAGCGAGCAGATAAACTCTGTGGTGTAAATCGGGTTCGCCCTCTCGTTGCGGATGACCAGCCCGAGACGCTTCCCCGCCTGGAAGCCGCGGAGCAAATTCTCCACGTCCGTTTGCAGGTCGCGCAGCCGCACGCCCTCCTCGTGCAGGTAGACGCGCTCCGCGCCGGTCGCCATTCCGCCCATCAACGCCAGATAACCGCAGTAATGTCCCATCACTTCTACGACGAAACAGCGCCGCGTCGCGACCGCCGACTGCTTGATCTTGTCCACCGCGTCCACAATGCTGTTCAACGCCGTGTCCGCGCCGATGCTGAACTCGGAACCAGGCAGGTTGTTGTTGATCGAAGCGGGCAGGCAGATCGTCGGGATGTTGAACGACGGGAAATTCGGACGGTTCGTCAACATGCCGAAGGCCGCCTCATACGCGTTCCAGCCGCCGATGATCAGCAGCGCGTCGATGTGATGGTCTTCGATGACGCGCGCCATGGCGTAGAGGTCGCGTCCTTTTGGGATGTGGCGCGTCGTCCCCAACACTGAGCCGCCGCGCGACGCCCAGCCGCTCACGCTCATCCAGTTCATTTCCTCCAGGTCGCCCGTCATCAGCCCGTCGAACCCGTTGCGGATTCCCAGCATCACGTGACCCGCGTCCAGCCCAAGGCGGATGGCGGCGCGCGCGGCCGTGTTCATGCCCGGCGACGGCGCGCCCGCGTTCATCACCGCGATGCGGAAGCGTTTTCGGGACGGGTCCAGCGGATGAGGCAGGGCGCGCACCATGGTCTTGAACGTGTCGAAGGCGTCCTTAAAGGAGGAACTCCGCAGCGACATGGCGCGCTCGTAATCCCCGGCGTCGATCGCCTCCACCACCGCCTGCGTCTGGCGCATGCTTTCCATCAGCGACAGGCGCGTTATGCGGTTGTTGCGGATGCCGATTACCACTGGCTCGTCTTCGGGTTTCGCCGCGAGGATGGTGTTCACTGCCTCGTAGCCCATCAACGTGCTGAGCGTGCGGTCGAAGGCGCTCGGTTTGCCGCCGCGCTGGACGTGTCCCAGCACGGTCACGCGCACTTCCTCCCCAAGCCTTTCCTCCAGCGCGCGCTGTACGTCGCCGCTGCCGATGTAGTTCCCGCTCCGGTCGCGCGCGCCCTCCGCCAGGATCACCATGCTGTCGCGGCGGCCGGCCTTTCGTCCCGCGCGGAGGCGTTCGGCCAGCATGTCTTGCCAGTTGTCCACGTTCGGCGGCGCTTCGGGGATCAACACCCAGTCCGCGCCGCAGGCCAGCGCGCCCATCAACGCGAGGTAGCCGCAGTTGCGCCCCATCACTTTGACGACGAACGTGCGCTGGTGACTCGCGGCCGTGCTGGTGATGGCGTCCACCGCCTCGGTGATGCGATGCAGGGCCGAATCAGCGCCGATGGTCATGTCGGCGCCGGAGAAGTCGTTGTCAATCGAGCCGACCAGCCCCACGATGGAGAGGTTCGGGAAGGCCGCGGCTTCCTGCGCCGTGACCTCGCCGAGGCTCGCGAGTTCGGATATGAGCGAGGGCCATTCCTGCCGGAAGACGTTCGCGCCCGTCAGCGAGCCGTCGCCGCCGATGACGATCAACCCGTCGATTCCCGCTTTGACGAGGTTTTTCGCGGCCAGCCTGCGGCCTTCGCGCGTGAGGAACGCGTCGCAGCGCGCGGACCCGATCACGGTCCCGCCCAATTGGATGATTCCCCCCACCGAGCTCCAGTCCATCTTTTTAATGTAGTCGCCATTATCCACGAGGCCCTGATAGCCTTCATAGATGGCGTAGACTTCCGCGCCTTTGTTCAGCGTCGTGCGGACGATGGCCCGCACTGCCGCGTTCATGCCCTGGGCGTCGCCGCCGCTGGTAAGGACTCCGATTCTCTTTGTCATATTCTGCCTGCCGTGTAAGTTCTGTGTGCGTTTATTCTACTGTACTTCACCCCCAAAACGACTGTCTTTCCTGACCCGCTCTGGAAGTAAATTTTCCTCGTCAGTTTTTGGAGGAGCGAAGCGTCCCGCCGCTTGCGCGGGGATTGCTTCGACGCCTGCGGCGTCTCGCAATGACAGGAAAAAGAGCGTCTTCCGTCTTTCGCAATGACAGCGAAAAGCGTCGATTGCACAAAGCGTTTAGAAAACCATGCGAAAAAACGCGCGTCCACTTGCGGAACTCGCGCCTCTATGCTAGAATCCGTGACGTACGTAGAACCCAATCCTGTTGACACCGAGAACTGGGCAGCCCCCAGTTTTCTGTTTATACACGGACATTCACGGAGTCAGAAAGAAGCATGCCCACCAGGAACGAATTCGCTCTCGCCTTCCACGAAGTGTTGGAGGAAAAACAACTGCCGAAGGAGATCATCCTTTCGGCGATTGAGTCCGCCATGGTTTCGGCCTATCGGCGGGCGGTCAACGCGTCTGCCGCGCAGCACGTGGAGGCCAAACTCGATCCCGACACGGGACAGGTCACCATTTTCGCCGAAAAAGAAGTGGTTGAAGACATCATGGACGACCGCACTGAAGTGCTGTTGGATGCGGCCCGCAAAGCCAGCCCCGAAGCGCAGTTGGGCGATGTGGTGGTCGTGGAGACGACTCCCGCGGACTTCGGGCGGGTCGCGGCCCAGACGGCGCGGCAGGTCATCCAGCAGCGGATCCGCGAAGCCGAGAGAAGCGCGCAGTTGGAATATTTCCAGCGGCAGGTGGGCGAGATTGTCAGCGGCGTGGTGCAGGCTTCGAGTCCCGTTCAGGGCGTGACCATCGGGCTGGATATGAAGGCCGAGGGCAACATGCCCAACAACCAGAAGGTGCCGGGCGAGCGCTTCAAAGTGCACGACCGCCTGCGCGCCGTGGTGCTGGAGGTGAAAGACGGCCCGCGCGGGCCGCAGATCATCCTTTCGCGAGCCCATCGCAACTTCCTGCGCCGCCTGCTCGAAAACGAAGTCCCCGAGATCTATCACGGCATCGTGGAGATCCGCGCCATCGCCCGCGAGCCGGGCGCGCGCGCCAAAGTGGCCGTCCTCGCCACCCAGCCCGGCGTGGACGCGGTGGGGGCCTGCGTGGGCATCAAAGGCGTCCGCATTCAGGCCATCGTCCGGGAATTGCACGACGAGAAAATTGACATCATCCAGTGGGACGCCGATCCCGTGACTTACATTTCCAAAGCCATCAGCCCGGCGCGCGTCAGCGGGGTGTACCTGTCCGAGAACTCGGAAGGGAACAAGACCGCGACCGTCGTCGTCGGCGAGGACCAGTTGAGCCTCGCCATCGGCCGCGACGGGCAGAACGCCCGCCTCGCCGCCAAGTTGACCGGCTGGCGCATTGACATCAAGTCCCTGCCCGAGGCCGCGGCGGATACCATCCAGAAGTTCAAGGACAATCCCGAACTGGCCGCCAGATTGCCCGGACTGGAAGAGACTATCCCCGCCGTCGAGGAGATCCTGCTCAAGAAGGCCGAGAATCGGCCCGTCACGCCCGAAGAGTTCGCCCAGTTGACGCAGTTCGTAGACCGCGTGGAGCGCGGCGCCGTCCAGATCAAGGAAGAGGCCGCGCGCGTGGAAGACGAGCAGGCGGCCGCCGTCCGTGCCGAGATCCCGGCGGGCGCGTTCAACGTCCGACTGGACGATTCGGGCATCAAGGATCACGTGGTCGTTATCCTGACCGAGGCCGGCTACGAGACGGTCGGCGATCTGATGGTGGCGCTCAAGACCGACGCGAACAAAGTGTTGGGACTGGCCGGCGTGGGCCCGAAGGCCATGCAGAATATCGAAGAGTCCCTGGCCGCGCTGACGTTCCCCGAGCCGGAGAAACCCGTCGAAGCGGAGACCCAGCCCGAGGTCGAGAAGGAAGCGGAGGCGGCCGCGGAGGCCGCGCCGGCCGCGGAGCTCGTCCAGCCTGTCGAGGCGGTCGGCGAAGCAAAGGAAGTCGAGGAGCCGCCGGCCATGAAGGACGGCGTGTCGCTCGAAGAGATGTTCGCCTTCAAGCCGGAAACTTTTACGACCGCCGGCGCGGAGGAAGAATCCGAAGGCGACAAGAAGAAAGGCAAGAAGAAAGGCAAGAAGAAGTCGGTTGAATTGGAGTACGACGAGACCCTGGGCGAAGTCGTGAGCCGCAAGAAACACAAGCGCGGCGACGGAGCCTGGGAAGAAGAGTAGTGAAACAGCGCGTCAAACACGTCCCTCAACGAACCTGCGTGGGCTGCCGCACGACTCTGGCGAAGCGGGAATTGATCCGCGTCGTGCGGACGGCCGAAGGGGCGCGGGTAGACCCGACCGGCAAACTGGCCGGGCGCGGGGCTTACCTGCACGACCGCCGGAGTTGCTGGGAACGCGGCCTGCGCGGGGCGCTCGCCCACGCGTTGAAGGCCGAATTGACGCCGGAAGACCGGGAACGCCTGCTGGCATTTGCCGCGGCGCTTCCCGAAGAAACGTCCACGGACGCGCCCGCCATGTGATCGCCTGATTTTTCTCTCGTTCACTGGCGCGCTTCGTGGGAAAGGGCAGGCCGGGAAGTCATTCCGGCTTGCAGGATCGAATTCAACGCAGGAGGCGTCCCATGAACGAGAACGGACACAAGATCGAACTGCCCTCGAATATCGTCATTCGCGACCTGGCTCAGATCATCGAAAAAAGCCCGATTGAAGTCATAAAAAAATTGATGACCAACGGCGTAATGGCTACCATCAATCAATCCGTGGATTTTGACACGGCGGCGATTGTGGTGGCGGAATACGGACTCGAAGCCGTCCCCGAGGCGGCTATCGAAGCGCCGAAGGAGGAGGTGGGCGAAGTGCCGCTCTGGCGTCAGCGGATCGCCGGGGAGGACGCGTCGCTGCTCAAGGAACGCGCCCCAGTGGTGACCATCCTCGGTCACGTGGACCACGGCAAGACCTCCCTGCTGGACGCGATCCGCTCCGAGAACGTGGCCGCGGGCGAGGTGGGCGGGATCACCCAGCGCATCGGCGCGTACCAGGTGGAGCATAAAGGACGTCTCATCACGTTCCTCGACACGCCCGGGCACGCGGCTTTCACCGCCATGCGCTCGCGCGGGGCGCAGGGCGCCGACGTGGTGGTGCTGGTGGTGGCCGCGGACGACGGGATGATGCCGCAGACGAAGGAAGCCATCGCGCACGCCCGCGCGGCGCGCGTCCCCATCGTTGTGGCGCTCAATAAAGTGGACCGTCCCAACGCCAACGTTGACCGCGTGAAGCAGCAACTGGCCGAGCAGGAACTCGTCCCCGACGATTGGGGCGGGCAGACGCTGGTCGTCCCGGTCTCGGCGAAGCAGAAACAGGGCATCGGCGACCTGCTGGAGGCCATCCTGCTGGTGGCCGACAACGCCGACATCCGCGCCAACCCCAATGGCAAAGTGATCGGCAGCGTCATCGAGGCGGAACTGGAAAAAGCGCGCGGCGTCGTCGCCACGCTCCTCGTCCAAAACGGGACGCTCCAAACCGGCGACGCGGTGGTGGCCGGGATCGCGCACGGACGCATCAAAGCCATGACCGATTTCCGCGGCAAGGCGCTCAAGAAGGCGGGGCCGTCCACGCCCGCGCTGGTGATGGGACTCTCCGACATCCCCGCAGCCGGCGATCTCTTCGAGGTGGTCGAATCGGACCGCGCGGCGCGCGAGATCGTCGCCGAACGCCTCGAGGCCATCAAGAAAAAATCGCAGGAACGCAAAAAACTTTCGCTCGAAGACCTGTTCTCGGCCTACGAACAGGGCGAGGCCAAATCCCTCAACCTGGTCCTCAAAGCCGACCTGCAAGGCTCGCTCGAACCCATCCTGACCGAGTTGGAGAAACTCGGCGAAGGCGAGATCACCATCCACGTGCTGTACGCCGAAACGGGCAACATCGGCGAAAACGACGTGATGCTGGCCTCCGCCTCGAAAGCCATCATCCTCGGCTTCAACGTCCAGGCCGAAGTGGCGGCGCGTCGTCTCGCGGAAGCCGAGGGCGTGGACATCCGTCTCTACGACATCATCTATCGGCTGACGGAAGATATCGAGAAAGCCCTCAAGGGCATGCTCGCGCCCGAATTCGTGGAGCGCTCCGTCGGGCGGGCGCAGGTGTTGAAAGTCTTTCCCATCTCGAAGATCGGCAAGATCGCCGGCTGCCGCGTGCTCGAAGGCGAACTGCGCCGCAGCGCGAAAGTCCGCTTGAAGCGCGGCGCCGACATCGTCTTCGAGGGCGACATGTCTTCGCTCAAGCGCGAGAAGGACGACGCGCGCGAAGTCCGCTCCGGTCTCGAATGCGGCGTGGGATTGAAAAACTTCCACGACATCGAGCCGGGCGACGTGCTGGAATGTTTCGTTTTGGAAAAATCGGAATAGTACATAGCGCCCATGCCATCAGGAATCCGTCTCCAACGCATCGCGGACCGCATCCGCCAGGAACTCTCGGAAATGCTCGTCCGCGAGATCAGCGATCCGCGCCTGGAACTTATCTATGTGACCGACGTTAAAGTGGATAAGGAACTGGCCTACGCGGACGTGTTCGTCTCCGCGCTGGAGGGACGCGAACGCAGTCGCGAGGTCCTCGCGGGACTCGAATCTGCCGGCGGCTTCATCCGCCGGACCCTGGCCGGGCGCGTCGACCTGCGCGTCTTCCCCCGCCTGCGCTTCCACTGGGACCCCACTCCCGAAAACGCCGACCATGTCGAAAAGAAACTGGCGGAGCTGCGCGAGAAAAAACAGACTTGAAATAGTACAAATGGATAGACAACATTAATCCGTTGTTTAGAAACCGACTGTACAATAAAATCACACAAGGAGCGAAAACGTTTCACCAACGTGAGCTGAACAATATGGATAGCGCGATCATCAAGCAAATTGGGGATCGACTCGCCTCAGCCCAAAGCGTCCTCGTTGCATCGCATGTCCGTCCGGACGGCGACGCAATCGGTTCGTTGCTTGCCCTGGGACTGGCTTTGCAGAACGCGGGGAAAACCGTCCAGATGGTTTTGCAGGACGGCGTCCCGGCCTCTTTCCGTTTTTTGGAGGGCCATGAACAGGTTCAGAAGGAACCGAAAGGAGAGTGGGATACGTTCATCTCGGTGGACTGCGCCGATTTCAAACGTCTCGGCAAACCCTTCGAGGCCGTCCGCAAACCCGACATCAACATAGACCACCACATCACCAACGAAAAATTCGGGACTTTGAATCTCATCGTCGGCGAGGCTGTCGCCACTGCCGCCGTTTTAACCGACTGCCTGCCCGCATGGGGATTGGAAATTACGCAGCCCGTCGCCGCCGCGCTGCTGACGGGCATCGTCACCGACACGCTCGGATTCCGCACCGCGAACACCTCGCCCGAAGCCCTGCGCCAGTCCGCGCGGTTGATGGAACGCGGCGCGGACCTGCCCGAACTATACATGCGTTCCCTCGTGCGAAAGTCCTACCCGGCGGCGCGCTACTGGGGCGCCGGTCTCTCCTCGCTGAAAAGCGAAGACGGCCTCGTCTGGGGCACGTTGACGCTCGCCGACCGCAAGGCCTCCGGCTACGGCGGCAACGACGACGCCGACCTCATCAACATGATCTCCGCCATTGACGGACCGAAAGTGGGCATGGTCTTCGTCGAGCAGAGCAACGAACACGTCAAAATTTCGTGGCGCGCCCTCGAAGACGGATACAACGTTGCGGAAGTGGCGAAACGCTTCAACGGCGGCGGTCATGCCGCGGCGGCCGGGGCGGATGTCCCCGGCCAATTAAGCGAAATCCAGCCGCTCGTTCTGAAGACGACGCGCGAAATGCTGGAATTTAAATAAATACTCGAAATCAGACAAGTTTGGTAGAATTCAACCCGGCCTCACCCGCCAATTTTCCAGGAGGAAAACACAATGAACAGTCAGGATATCAAGAACGCCATCTCCGGCGTCCTCGTGGTGGATAAACCCGTCGGCATGACCTCGCACGACGTGGTCGAAGCCGTCCGCCGCGGGACCGGAATCCGCCGCGCCGGCCACACCGGCACGCTGGACCCGCGCGCCTCGGGCGTGCTGGTCATTCTCATCGGCCCGGCCGTGCGCCTGAGCGAGTACGTCTCCGCTTCAGACAAGCGCTACCAGGCCATCATCCGTCTCGGCTCCAGCACCGACACCTTCGACGCCGACGGAAGATTCGTCCAGCAGTCCCAGCAGCCGGTCAACGTGACCGAAGAACAGTTCGAAAAGATTCTCAAGAATTTCGAGGGCGAGATCGAACAGACGCCCCCGCCGTATTCCGCCGTCAAAGTGGGCGGACGCCGCGCCTACGACATGGCGCGCCAGGGCGAGGAAGTGGAACTGACCCCGCGCAAGATCCAGGTGCATCATCTCGAAGTGCTGGAATGGGCGCCGCCCGAAGCGGTGGTGGACGTGCATTGCTCCAGCGGCACCTACGTCCGCTCGCTGGCGAACGACATCGGCGCGCAACTCGGCACCGGCGCGTACCTCGTCGGTCTGCGCCGCACCAAAAGCGGACGTTTCAGCCTGCGCGACGCGACGCCGCTCCGCAAATTGCAGGAGGCTTTCCAGGCCGGCAACTGGTATCAATACCTGATCCCCGCGGCCGAGGCCCTTGCCGACTGGCCGGCCATAGAACTGAACCCCGACGAGGTCGAGGAAGTCCGTCACGGTCACCGCGTGAAGCAGGCCGCCGACGCGCCCGCCTCCGAGATGGTGCGCGGCGTGAGCGCGGCGGGCGAACTCATCGCCCTCATGATCCCCGCGGCCGGCGAAGACGGCTCCCCCGAATGGCAGCCGAAGAAAGTCTTCTTCACCAGCGAAGCCAAAGTCGAAAATTAAATCAGAAACCAGGTTTCTGCCAGAAACCTGGTTTCTCAAACTGCCTTCACCCGTGCAGCATTACCGTTCCCTCGCCGACGTGTCGCTTCAAAACGCCTGGCTGACGATCGGCGTCTTCGACGGCGTCCATCGCGGCCACCAGGCGATCTTGCGTCAACTCACCGCGGGCGCGCACGCCCTCGGCGCGCCGGCCGTTTTGCTGACCTTCGACCCGCATCCTGCCGTCGTCCTCGCGGGACGCGACATTGGATTGCTGACCACCCCCGACGAACGCGCCGCGCTCGCCGCCTCCCTGAACGTGGACGCGGTCATCACCTTCCCGTTCGACCGGGCCGCGGCGAACACCTCCGCGCGCGACTTCATGGCGCGCCTCAAAGACCATCTGGGTTTGAGTCATCTGATCATCGGCTACGATTTCGCGCTGGGGAAAAACCGCGAGGGCAACGCCGAACGCCTGACCGAATTGGGACGCGAACTCGGATACGCCGTCTCGGTGGTGGACGCGGTCAACGACGCGGGCGGCGTCGTCTCCTCGACCGAGATCCGCGGCCTCGTCTCGCGCGGGGACGTGGAGGCGGCCGCGCGTCTGCTCGGACGCGGCTACGCGCTCTCGGGAACGGTCATCCACGGCGACGGACGCGGGCGGCGCATCAACATCCCGACCGCGAACATCCATTACCCCGAATCAAAACTCCTGCCCGCGAACGGAGTCTACGCCTGCCGCGCCCGCCTCGGCGCGGACGTGTACGCGGCCGCCACCAACGTCGGCTACAACCTCACCTTCACCCCCGACAAGCGGACGGTCAATGTGGAGGCGTACCTCCTCGATTTCGACCGCGACATCTACGGCGAGACGTTGACGCTCGAATTCGTCTCCCGCCTGCGCGATGAATTAAAATTCGATTCGGTGGACGCGCTGCTGCAACAGATCGACGCGGACGTCGAGCAGACGCGGAGATTATTGTCCGCTTGATTGACGCCTTGTTGAAAAGAGAACGCCATGTTTCCCACAGATTTGGATCGTCGAAGAGAAGAAGAGCGCGTCCGCAAAGAGGGACGCCTCCCGCCCGGCCAATCGTTGACGGTGAAATTCCCCGTCCTGCATTATGGGCCGGTCCCGCCGTTCAACCCGTCCACGTGGAGTTTCCGCGTCTGGGGCGAGGTGGAGGCGGAGAAAGCCTGGACGTGGGACGAGTTCAATCAACTGCCGCGCGCCAAAATCCAGATGGACATCCACTGCGTGACGCGCTGGAGCAAGTTCGACACGGTTTGGGAGGGCGTGTCGGTGCGGACGCTGGTCGAAAACGGCCTCGTCCAGATCAAACCGTCCGCGACGCACTTGATGCAGCACGCCGAGTTCGGATTCACCGTCAACCTGCCCATCGAGGTCGCGCTGGCGGATAACTTCCTGCTCGCGACCCATCTGAACGGCGAGCCGATCACGCCCGATCATGGATATCCCCTGCGCGGCGTGGTGGGATTCATCCCCGGCCGCGAGCTGGAGACTCCCTATTTTTGGAAGGGCGCCAAGTGGCTGCGCTCGCTGGAATTCATGCCGCATGACCGCAAGGGGTTCTGGGAGCAGGCCGGTTATCACAACCGCGCGGATGTGTGGAAGGAAGAACGGTTCGGTTAACCATATCGGGCGAGGCGATGAGTCTCGCCCGAAATCTTAATGTTACGGCGCAGGAGCCGGGACCGGGAAGGCGTCTTTGCGATCTTCGCGGCCTTGCGCTTCAACCGGTTTGCCCGGCTTAATTTGAGAAAATCACGTCCAGCCTCCCGCCCGCCTTGCGCCGGATCGTTAACTGCTGATAAGATTAAAGGACAGACGCGAGAGAAGATGAAACAAGAATTTTACGGTCCCAATTTCGCCCATATTTTAGAAATGTATCAACGGTACCGGGCGGACCCAAACAGCCTTGACGAGGAGAGCCGCAGGTTCTTTCAGAACTGGTCTCCTCCTGAGAACGAGGGGGCGCGCCCTCCCAACACGGCCGACGCCGCGCTTTCCGCCTTCAACTTAACCGCTGTGACGGGGGCGATTGATCTGGCCCGTTCGATCCGCTCCTACGGCTACCTTTCCGCCAATCTCAACCCGCTGGACCCCGCGCGGGAAGAAAATCCGCTTGTCAGCCTGGAATTTTACGGGCTAACCCCGGCGGATCTGGAATCTTTGCCCGCCAGCCTTTTGAATATCTCCGGCGCGGGGGACGAAAACGCGCGCGAGGCCATTGAGTCCCTGCGTTCCATTTACTCCGGGAGCGTCGGCTACGATTACGCGTACATCCGCGTCCCCGAAGAGCGCGAGTGGTTGTACCGGGCGGCGGAACGCGGGGCGTACCGTCAACAACCGTTCGACGGGAAAAAGCTCCTGGAACGCCTGAGCCAGATCGAGGCGTTCGAACTGTTCCTGCACCGCGTTTATCCGGGCAAAACCCGTTTCTCCATCGAGGGGCTGGACATGCTCATCCCCATGCTGGACGAGATCGTGGAATCTGCCTCCCGCGCCAAACTTAAGACAGTCTTGATCGGCATGGCGCATCGCGGGCGGTTAAACGTCCTCGCGCATGTTTTACACAAACCATACGCCCAGATTTTGGCGGAATTTGCCGACCCGAAAGGCCGCGCCACCACCTGGGATGAACTCGGCTGGACCGGCGACGTGAAATATCACATCGGCGCGCAGAAAGCGATCGGCGGCGCGGAGACGGATCTGGTCATCCACATGCCGGCCAACCCGAGTCACCTCGAGCAGGTGGACCCGGCGCTGGTCGGCATGGCGCGGGCATACGACACAAAGACGGAAGGCGGCGGCGCCCCGAAATACGAAAACAAATCCCTGCCGATCTTGATCCACGGCGACGCGGCCTTCACCGGCCAGGGGATTGTGGCGGAGACTTTGAATTTCTCCCGCATCCCGGGCTATAGCGTCGGCGGGACGGTGCATATCGTTTCCAATAATCAACTTGGATTTACGGCGGAGGGCGGCGAATCGCGCGGCAGCCTGCACGCCAGC
>DKTP01000106.1 GCA_002473085.1 Anaerolineales bacterium UBA7227 | reverse complement strand
GAAGGCGGAAGGCGGAAGGCAGTAAGCAGTAAGCGGAAAGCGAAAGGCAGAATTATCTTGTTTCAAGGAGGTTGAGATGGCGTATCAGCAATTGAAGGGTTTTCGAGATTTGAGGGTATATCAACTGGCATACAAATTGGCGATGGATATATTTCGGGAAAGCAAGAGTTTCCCAAAAGATGAAAAATACTCACTGACCGATCAGATGCGCCGTTCATCTCGAAGTATTGCCGCGAATATCGCGGAGGGATTTCGCAAGCGGCAATATTCGAAGATGTTTCTCAGTAAACTCGCCGATGCGGACGGCGAAACCGCCGAGACGCAAGTTTGGCTGGACTTTGCCCTCGACTGCGAGTATCTCTCCAAAGAAGAGCACGATGAACTCTTGAGCCAATATGAAGAGATCGGCAGGATGCTCGGAGCGATGATGTCCATGCCTGAAAAATTTATCCCCGCCAACCTGCGCGGCAAATAACCGACATCCGACAGAATCAAAAGCAGGAGGAGACCATCAAGGCCGCCTCCTGCTTTCCGCTTTCTGCCTTCTGCTCTCTTACTCTCTGCTCTCCCTACCCCCTCCTACTTATCCTGAATCTCCGCCGCGCGCAGCGTGTTTGCCATCAACATGGCGATCGTCATGGGACCGACTCCGCCGGGGACGGGGGTGATGTAGCCCGCCACTTCTTTGGCCTCGTCGTAGTTCACGTCGCCGACGAGTTTCTGCTTCGGCTTGCCGGTCTTCTCGCTGATGACCGGGTTGCCCTTCTCATCCAGCACGGGGATGCCGTTGATGCCCACGTCAATGACGGCCGCGCCGGGCTTGATCCAGTCGCCGCGCACCATTTGGGCGCGTCCGATGGCCGCGATGATGATGTCCGCGTTCTTCAAGACCGCGGGGATGTCCTTCGTCCGCGAGTGGACCACCGTCACCGTCGCGTCCTCCTTGACGAGCAGCAGCGCGGCCGGCATGCCGACGATGTTCGAGCGTCCCAACACCACCGCGTTGGCGCCTTTGATCGTCACGCCGGCTTCCTTCAACAAATATATGCATCCGTACGGCGTGCAGGGGACGAACAGCGGCTCGCGTCCCTTTTGGGCGAGGCGTCCGAGGTTGATGGGCGAGAAGCCGTCCACGTCCTTTTCGATGCTGATGAGTTGCAGGACGCGTTCCTCGTCCAAATGCGAGGGGAGCGGCAACTGCACCAGGATGCCGTTGATCTGCGGGTCGGCGTTCAACTCCCTGATGAGTTTCTCCAGCTCCTCCTGCGAGACGTCGGCGGGCAACGGCTTGTGGTGGGAAGTCATCCCCAACTCGGCGCAAGCCTTCTGCTTCATACTCACGTACGTGGCCGAGTCGATGCGCTCGCCCACCAGCACGGTCGCCAGCGCGGGCTGGGACTTGCCCGCCGCGACGCGCGCCGCCACTTTCTCTTTCACTTCGTTGCGGACTTTCAGCGCGATGGCGGTTCCATCAATGATCTGAGCGGTCATGTTTTGCTCCTTTGAAATAGTGTAGACGTTAGAGAATGTCCGCTACGCGTTGCGTATCAGGCGCTCTCTTGCGCCCACGTGATGTGAAATATCGCACGAGTATTATACATTGCCGCCCCCGTCCGCGAAAGTGACACTTATCCCGATTTCGTCAATCGCCAATCGCCATTTGACAATTACCGATCACCCCTCGCATCCCCGTTTCCGCGGCCTCCGTCAACTCTACTTCGTCCACCTCGTTCCACCTCGGCGACGGGGACGCGGCGCGCACGCGCAGATAATTTCCCGTCAGCCCCTCCATCTGCCAGCCCCATTCGTCCAATTCGACGACGGACTCCCACAGCACGGACATTTTCCGCCCGACGAATCTCCGCCGATAGGCTTTGGACGACGCTTCGAGCGCCTCCCGCAAAATGGCGTTCCGCTTCTTCCTGACCTCGGGGCGGATCTGCCCCTTCATCTTCGCGGCCGCCGTGCCGGGACGCGGCGAATACGTGAAGACGTGCCCGCCCGCGAAGTCCATCTCGCGGACGAAGTCCAGCGTCTCCGCGAACTCCGCGTCGGTCTCGCCGGGGAAGCCCGCGATGACGTCGGTGGTGATGGCCGCGTCGGGGATGACCGTCCGCGCGGCCGCGACAAGTTCGCGGAACGAGTCGGGCGTGGTCTTGCGTGCCATCCGCCGTAGCGTGGACGCGCTCCCCGATTGGAGCGGCAGGTGCAGGTGCGGCATGAGGCGGGAGTCTTCCCAGAGCGAGAAAAAGTCCGCGTCGAGGTCCCACGGTTCGAGCGAGGAGAGACGCAGGCGCGGCGTCTTCGTCTCCGCGAGGATCGCGGCGACGAGGTCGCGCAGGCGGCGTCCCCATTCCTGTCCCCACGAGCCGAGGTGGACGCCCGTCAGCACGATCTCCTTCGTCCCGCCCGCCAGCGCGAATTGAATATCCTGAATCACATCCGCCAGCGGACGCGACCTGCCCGCCCCGCGCGCCACGGTGGTGACGCAGAATGTGCAGGCGTTGTCGCAGCCGTCCTGTACTTTGATGAATGCCCGCGTTCTACGATGTAATCCAGGCAGCGGCTGGCGCGACAGAGGCTCCACATCAAACTCTGCCTTCTGCTCTCCGCTCTCTGCTCTCTGCTTTCCGCCTTCTGGCTTCCACCCCTCAACCAAATTTTCCTTTTCAGAATTGCTTACAGTCTTCAGGACATTCGGCAGCGACGCGGCCTCCTTCGGCTGGAGCGTGACCCAGCAGCCGGTCGGGACGATCTGTTCCACGCCCGCGCGCGCGATGCGGCGGATGAGTTGACGCGAGTCCGCCGCCGCGTCCGAGGTGACCGCGCAGGTGTTGACGACGGCCAGGTCCGCGTCCCGCGCCGAGGCGACGATCTCGTGTCCCGCCGCGCGGAATTCCCGCGCCATCATTTCGATCTCGCTTTGGTTGAGTCGGCAGCCGATGGTGTCGAGGTAGATTCTCATCGTGGACGATTGAGCGCTGGGCAGGTCAAGGCTGCATCACCACGAACTGGTCGAAGATGATGTCAACGCCGCCCTCCTCGAAGGCGCCAGCGATGAGTCCCACATCGCCGCTGGCGAGCGTGGAGTCGCTGACCTGCGAGACGGGGAAGCCGTTGATGTAGAACGTGAGCGTGTTTCCCACGCAATCGGCGCGCAAGTGGTTGACGGCGACGCCAGTGTGGATGTTGGGCGAGGGCATCATCTGGTCCTGGCCGAGCAGGTAGGATTCCAGCCCGTTCGTCCGCCCGACGGCGTAGTAGCCGTCGCTGCTGATGACGAAGAAGTAGAACTGGTCGTTGTTCACGCGGCAGACGATGCCAGCGCGGTTGGAATCGGGCCCGCCCAGTTTGGCCGTGTCCACTTCCACGCGCGTGTCGGTGAAG
This sequence comes from Anaerolineales bacterium UBA7227, assembly GCA_002473085.1. Classification (GTDB taxonomy): domain Bacteria; phylum Chloroflexota; class Anaerolineae; order Anaerolineales; family Villigracilaceae; genus Denitrolinea; species Denitrolinea symbiosum. The sequence continues at coordinate 44,785 of DKTP01000106.1, read as the reverse complement.
CGCTTTTTCGGCGTGGACCAGTAGTTGAAATTCTGCGCGGCGACGAGGAAACGATAAACGCCGCTGTCGTAGTCCATGCTGCCTCCGTCGGACAGGACGTGGTCCCAGCCGCTGAGCGGGTTCGAGAAATCGTCCTGAAAGAGGACGCTCCCCGAGGCGGACGCGGGCGGCTGCGCCGACGAGCCAGGGAGACGATCCGCCAGCGCGCAGGCGGAGGTCAGGAGGAGGAGCAAGAGAGCGAGGAGGGTTGAAAGAGGCTTCATGTGAGTTCCTGTCGAAGTTATTGAGAGAGCGCTCTAAAATTCCATTTCGGACATGGATCACGCGGATTTCACGGAAACACTCGAAGGAAAATCCGCGCGTTCCGTGAAATTCGCGTCAAAAAATGAAAATACGGTTTACAAGAACTGCCGTGAGAGACCAAAAATATCCGATGGCGCGCTTCTCACGTCGGAATGACCATGAACGCTCCCATCATCCAGAACAATCCATGCGCGATGAAAGGAGCGACCAGACTGGACTCTCGTCCGCGCAGCCAGCCCAGGATAAGTCCTGCCGTGAACGCCGAGCCGAAGTCAGTCAAGTGACTTGAATAGCCAAGATGCGCCGCCGAGAAAATGGCTGCCTGAACCACGACCGCCAGCCAGACGTTCATTTTGCCTGCGAGCAACGGCTGCAAGTAACCTCGGAATAAATTTTCTTCCGTCCAGGCGGGCAGGCCGAACGCAAAAAACGCCGCGAGCAGCAGACGGGTCAGGCTGGGGACGAAGGTCTCTGGCGGTTCGGCGTTCCCTTTGAGTATTGACCACGCGATGACGTTGACGTACAGTAAAACGAAGCCAAGCAAACCCATCCCGATGGCTTTCGGCAGCCCCGTTGACTTCCAGCCCAATTCCCGCCAGGAGGTCCCCGTCCATCGAACGATTCCGCCGACGATCAATCCGATGGAAATTACAATGAACCAGAAGAGCAGGAACAATGCAAACGGGAGGGATTCTTGAAAATCGGAAGAGCCGAACCATTGCCGCCAGGAGGCGGTCTCGATGAATCGCAATATTGAAAAAATTACGATCAATATCAGTCCCCATGCGAGACGGTGGCTTTGAAACCATATTCGATAGTCTTTTGCTTTGGCTGCCATTTTTCCTCTTTTTCAGTCAACGCCCATGGGAAGATGAGTCCAGCGAGACCGTCAAAAACAGGCTTCGCGACATTTTACCTGATTTTGCGCGGGCAATCCTATCAAGAGTCGGCCGTGCAAGACCAGAAGGCAACCAGCCGCGCGGCGAGTAAGAGACGTTCTTTAATACATCCCGTGTCTCTGAAACATGGCTGGCGGGCGTCACGGAAAATACAACGCCAGCAACTTCTGCGCGGCCTGTCCGTCCGCGCCGTCGGCGTCCAGCGAATAAGCCAGCGACAGTTGCTGGCGCGCCTCGTCCAGGCGGTTGAGCTCGAGGTAGGTCATGCCGAGGTGCAGATGCGCGGCCGCGTCGTCGGGATCGAGGCGCAGGGCTTCCAGTAAATTTTTCTCGGCTTCGTCGTGCCGTCCCGCGGCGAGGTACATCCAGCCGAGCAGGTCATACGACGCGGCTTCGTCGGGCGCGAGTTTCAACGCCCTCTGCGCGGCGGGGATGCCCGTCTCCGTCTCGGCAAAATGATACTGCGCGCAGAACGCCGCCAGCAGCCGCCAGTAAGCCGCCTCGGTGGGGGCGAGGTCCGCCGCCTGTTTGTACGCGGCCAGCGCGGAGGGCAGTTCGCCCGCGAAGGCGTACGCGTCGCCGAGCGAGGCGAGATAGGCGGGATTGTTCGGCTCGATGGCCGCCGCCCACTGGAACTGGACCAGCGCGCGCTGCGGATCGTCCCGCCGCTTCCAATAGAGACCGTACAACGCGCGGACGCTGGCGGAGAACGGATCGAGCGACGCGGCGCGCGCCAACGCTTCGCTTCCATCCTGACCGAGATGCTGGTCGGCCTCGCCGAGCCAGGCCCACGCCTCGGCGTTTTCCCCGTCCGCGCGGACGGCGCGCTGGAAGGCCTCGCGCGCCAGCGTCCACTCCTGCACCAGTCCCAGCCCGCGCCCGATGACTGTCAGCCGTCGCGCTTCGTCCGTCTCGATGAACGCCAGGTTGAGCGCCGAGCGCATCGTCTGGAATTCGGGATCGTACTGTGCGTCGAGTTGCGCGGAGACGGTCAATTCGGCCAGCGCCTCGTTGGGATCGTAGACGGCGAGCAGCAATCCCGCGCGGTGACGGACCGCCGCATCCGAGCCGTCCAGCGCGATGAACTCTTGCAGGGCGGCGAGTTCGCCCTCGAAGTCTCCCTGCGCGTTGCGCGCCAGCGCGAGTTGACGGAGGAGGGCGGTTTGCGGCCCGTAAATTTCGAGGCCGCGCTGGAGCGCGTCTGCAGAATCGTCGAAGCGGCCCAGCGCATAGTATGCCGCGCCGAGGTCGCGCCAGCCGTCCACAGAGAGGGACTTTGCCGAAGCGAGCAGGCGCGCGGCCGAGGCGAAGTCGCGGCCCGCGAAGGCGGCGCGTCCCGCGCGCTCGGTCAGGTCGGCGCGCCAGAAGAGCAGGACGGAGGCCCGTTCGAGCGACGCGGCCGCCTCGAGCGGACGTCCCGAAGCGAGGGCCGCGTCGGCGCGGCGGACTTCTCCAGACGCGGAGAAAAGCGCGGGGGCCGCGATGAGTCCGACGACCGCGAGCAGGATGAGGAGTTTGGGGAGACGCGTCCGCATGGTTGTAAAATTTTTTGCGCGAAAATCCGCATAATCCACGCGCAGAATCGCGGCAATTATATCCTTTGAATGGCAGTATAATTGACCGCGTATGACCTCCCTTTCGAGTCAAATTTTTTCGTTTATGACCACCCAGCAGGGCAGCGTGATCTATCACCTGGTGCTGGCGTTTTCCATCGCGGGCGCGCTGCAGAGCGCGTTCAACCATTGGCGTTCGAGCGAGTTCCCCCAGGCGCGGCGGACGATGGTGGGGCTGGGGGTGTTGCTCGCCCTGAACCTGCTGATGTTTCTCGTCAGCGCGCTGGGCTGGCAGCAGGTCTTGAACCTGAACGTGATGCTCCCGCCGCTGGACCGCGCTTTTGTCCTCCTCGGTCTGGTGTGGGTGACGTGGCTGTGGGCCTTCCCCGAACCGAGCCGCGCTGCGGATTCGGTGGCGGCGCTGCTGAACCTGCTGATCGCCTCGGTGACGGTCCTGAGCCTGGCCGTGCAGCCCGGCGCGCAGGTCCCGTTCAACGCCACTTTGCAGGACGGGCTGTGGCAGATGGCCTCCATCGGGATGACGCTGATCGGCGCGCTCATCCTGCTTGTCCGCCGTCCGAGCGGATGGGGCAACGGCCTCGCCTTTTTGATCCTGGCCTTCGCGGGACACATGGTCTATATGTGGGGCGACCGTTCGAGCGGAGACTTCCCCGGCGTGGTTCGGCTGGCGTACCTGGCCGCCTATCCCATTTTGATGACGCTTCCCCAGCGCTTCCCCGCGCCGTCGGTTCAGCCCGTCTCGGTGAAGCAGGAGGCCTCGGTCCCCGAACGCCGGCGGTACAGCGCCGACCCGAAGACCTTCCACGCCCTGCTCGACCTCGCGGCGGAGACCAATCCATCCAAAATGAGCCAGGCCGTGACGCGCGCCATCGCGCAGACCATGCTGGCCGACCTGTGCTTCCTCATTTTCCTGACCGATAACAAGACCCAGCTGCAGATCGCTTCGGGCTACGACCTGATTCGCGAGGAGCCGCTCGAAGGCGGCAACCTGAGCAAGACGGCCGTCCCGATGCTGGCGAACGCCCTCCAGCGCGGACGTCCGCTGCGCCTGCCGGCCAGCGGCACTTCAGCCGATATCAAGGGACTGGGCGACGCGCTCGGCCTCGGCAACCCGGGCAACCTGATCAGCGTCCCGATGCTGACGAAGGAAAAGGAATCCATCGGCGGTATCATCCTGCTTTCGCCGTATTCCAACCGCCTGTGGAGCGCGGAAGACCAGGCTTTCCTGGCGAACATTGCCGCCGCGCTCGTCTCCATCGTCCAGCGCGGCCAGCAGGTGACTTCGCTCCAGCAGAAGGAGCAGGCCACCCAGCGGTCGCTGGAGGAGGCGTTGACCAAGCTCTCGCAGTTCAAGATGCAGAACGAGCAGTTGACGCGCGAACTGGCCGAGGCGCGCGAGTCCCCCGCGTCCAGCGCCGAGACGGCGGCCGCGCAGGCGCGTCTCGCGGAACTGGAAGCGGAACTCGCCGACCTGCGCGAGGCCAAAAAGCCGCGCGGCGCGGCCGAGATCAATCAACTGGAAAAGGAACTGCGCATCACGCTCGAAGACGTGGCGCGCCTGCAAAACCAACTGGCCGAGGCCAACATGCGCGTCCTCGAACTGGAACAGGGGGGGCGCTCCGACCGCTCGAACGAGCAGGCCGAGGTGGTGGCCTCCATCTCGCAGGAACTCCGCCAGCCGATGTCTTCCATCATCGGGTATACCGACCTGCTGTTGGGCGAGTCGGTGGGAATCCTCGGCGCGCTCCAGCGGAAATTTGTGGAGCGCGTCAAGGCCTCCACCGAGCGCATCGGCAGCCTGATTGACGACCTCATCCAGATGACCACGCTCGAATCGGGGCTGGCGGACCTTAAATCCGAAGCGGTGGACCTGAACGGCATCATTGACAACGCCGTGTCGTACACCAGCAGCCAGATCCGCGAGCGCAACATCAGCCTGCGCCTCGACCTGCCCAGGTCGCTTTCGCCCATCCACGCGGACCGCGAGGCGCTCCAGCAGATTCTCATTCACCTGTTGCAGAACGCGGGCGCGGCCTCGCCGCTCGAAGGCAACGTCACTTTGAAGGTCAAAACCCGCGTGGAGGAGGACCAGGAATACGTCCTCATCCAGGTGACCGATTCGGGCGGCGGCATCAGCCCCGAAGACCTGCCGCGCGTCTTCACCCGCCTCTATCGCGCCGACAACGTCCTCATCCAGGGCGTGGGCGATACGGGCGTGGGACTGTCCATCGCCAGGACGTTGACCGAATCCCAGCACGGGCGTATATGGGTGGAAAGCGAGCCGGGCGTCGGCTCCACGTTCAGCGTGCTGCTGCCGATCGCGCATTCTCCCAAAGCGGGCAAGAGGTAAGTCATGCAGGGACTGCGGCAGTTGGGGTCGGGACTCCTTTTCGCGATCCTGTCTGTCCTCATCATATTGGGAGGCATGTCGCTGGCGCTGGCGGAGGGATACGTCCCTCAGCCGCCTCCCACGCCGACGGCGACGCGCCCGGCCGCAACGTCCGCGCCGACCGACCTCGTCACGGCCTCTCCTCCCACCGCAACCGAGACTCCCACCGTCACCGCTTCGCCGCCCCCGCCCGCAAATTGCCTGCCCCCGCCCGGCTGGATTCTGGTGATGATCCTGCCTGGCGACACGCTCGACATCCTCGCGGCGCGCTACCAGACATCTCCCGCCGCGCTCGTCCAGGCCAACTGTCTCACGGTCGCCGCGCTGCTGCCCGGCTACGGCATTTACGTCCCTGCGCCCGCCATCCCGCCGACGTTCACGCCCATCCCGTGCGGCCCGCCCTTCGGCTGGATCCAGATCGTCGTCCAGCCTGGCGACACGCTTTACCGCATCGCCGCGCTTTATGGCGTCACCGTGACGCAGCTGAAACAGGCCAATTGCCTCGTCTCTGATTTTATCGGCGCGGGGCAGCGCTTGTGGGTTCCCAACGTCGCCACTCTGACGCCTTCGGCCACGCCCATCCAGATCGAATTCCCCACGTCCACGCTGGAGCCGAGCGCGACCATTCCGCCGTCGGCCACGCTCGAACCGACCGTCTTCCCGACGGAGACGCCTCTTCCCCCGACGGAGACGCCGCCTCCGCCGACCGAGACGCCGTCTTTGCCTGCCCCAGCCTCTCCCACGCCCTGACGCTTATCCATGAATGCGCGACTTGCGCGCTATCCATCCGCTTACACCGCGCCTGCGTGGGGCGGCTGTCCGCTTAAATAGCCGCTGATCGCCCGTTCCGAAGCGACTTCTATCCTCTTTTCATCTGCTGATCGTCCCTACCCGTCCCAACTGACCCTCGCCTCAATTCGCTCTTGCCTGCTTTCGCTGGGCGAAGTAAACTTTCAGCGTCGAACGCCACCCACAGGAGACAACATGCGCCTACAAGGAATCTATGCCCCCATCGTCACCCCCTTCCACGCGGACGAATCCATCAACTACCCTGTCCTCGAACAACTCATCGAATATCTTATCCAGAATAAAATCAGCGGCCTCGTCCCCGGAGGGACCACGGGCGAAGTCTACGCCCTCAACGATCAGGAACGGCTGGACATCTTCCAATTCGTCAAGGACAAGGTCAACGACCGCGTCGCGCTCATCGCCGGGACGAACAGCGGCGCGACCCGCGACGTGATCCGCTATTCGCAGGCCGCCGAGCGGATGGGCTACGACGCGCTGATGGTCGCCGTCCCGCCGTACTCGCGTCCCAGCCAGCGCGAACTGCTGGCGCACTACGAAGCCGTCGCGCGCGCCGTCAAAATTCCCATCGTGCTTTACAACTTCCCCTGGCGCGCCGGGACGGAAGTCGGCTTCGACGTGATGGACGGCCTGACCCAATACGACCACGTCATCGGCATCAAGGAAGCCTCCAGCGACATGTCGCGCGTCTACGCCATGCGCGCCCGCTACGGCGCCCGCTACCAGATCGTCTGCGGCTCCGACGACCAGGCCCTCGACTACTTCCTCTGGGGCGCGACCGCGTGGATTGGCGGCGCGGCCTCCTGCGCGCCGCGTCAACATGCCGACGTCCTCGAAGCCGCCCTCGCCGGGGATTTCGTCACCGCCCGCGCCCGCATGGACAAACTCATGCCCCTCCTCCGCAGCGTGGAAAGCGGAAGTTACCTGCAAAAAGTAAAACTTGGCTGCGAACTGCTCGGCATCCCCGTCGGCGCTCCCCGCCTGCCCCTGCTCCCTCTCGCCGACGACGACCGCGCCGAATTCGAGAAGATCTTTAAGAGCATTTAAACACGAAGGGCACAAAGGCAACGAAGGTTTGTTGGTTGGCGTAATGTGACGACTTCCTTTCGACTATCGCCGTGATAATCGAAAGCAAAGAATCTCGACCATCACTCAATCCACCTTTGAGTACTTCGTGACCTTTGTGTTGAAAAAAATATGAAACGCATTCCCTTCCTCGACTCTCACACCGGTGGCGAACCGACCCGCCTCGTCCTCTCGCTTCCCTTCGACCTCGGAGCGGGTTCTGTCGCCGACAAGTTATCCACGCTGAGAGCGCGTCACGACGACCTGCGCCGCGCCGTACTCCTCGAACCGCGCGGCTCGGACGTGCTGGTCGGCGCGTACCTCGTCCCGCCCGCCGACCCGACCTGCCAGTTCGGCGTCATCTTCTTTAATAACGTCGGCTACCTCGGCATGTGCGGACACGGGACGATCGGCCTGATCGCCTCGCTGTCTTATCTGGACAAGGTTCAGCCTGGCGTGATTCGCGTGGAGACTCCCGTTGGGGTTGTCGAAGCGACTCTGCATGATTCGTCGTTGCGAGGAGCGAGCGACAGCGAGCGCCGAAGCAATCCCCTCGCCGATGAGGAGATTGCTTCGCCTTCGGCTCGCAATGACGAATATCCAAACAAAGTCTCTGTCCGCAACGTCCCCGCCTACCGTCACCTCGCGCATGTCCCCATCGAAATAGACGGCAGGATCATCCACGGCGACGTGGCCTGGGGCGGCAACTGGTTCTTCCTCGTCCACGATCACGGCCTGGAGGTGGACATGTCGAACCTGGAAGCGCTGACCGACTTCGCGTGGCGCGTCCGCGAGCGGTTGAGCGCGGGAAGCGTCACCGGCGCGGGCGGCGCGGAGATTGACCACGTGGAGTTGTTCGCGTCCACGCCCGACGCGGACAGCAGGAGTTTCGTCCTCTGCCCCGGCAAAGCCTACGACCGCTCCCCGTGTGGGACCGGCACGAGCGCAAAACTCGCCTGTTTGTACTCCGACGGGAAATTGAAGGCCGGCCAGGCCTGGCGGCAGCAAAGCGTCGTCGGCAGCGTCTTCGAGGGGAGCGTCCAACTTGACGGCGAAAAGATCGTCCCGACCATTACCGGCGAGGCGTGGGTCATGTCTGAGGGGACGCTGCTGGTGGACGAGCGCGACCCGTTTGGGAGAGGGATCTGAGCCTCTAACTTTTGACGCGAATTGGTCAAAGGTTAAAAGTTTTAAGGAGACAACATGAGTTTAAAATGTGATGTATTGATCATCGGCGGCGGACCGATCGGGTTGTGCTGCGCTTACTATCTCCTCAAATCGGGGCGCAAGGTTACCATCGTTGACGCGAAAGAGATCGGCAAAGGCAGCGGCTCGGGCAACGCGGGACACATCGTGCCGAGTCACATCATCCCGTTGGCCGCGCCGGGGGTGGCGACCGGCGCGCTTAAGTGGATGCTCGATCCGGCGCGGAGTCCGTTTGGGATGAAGATCGGTCTCTCGCCGAGTTACCTTTCGTGGCTGCTTCGTTTTGTGCTTGCCTGTAACCAGGACAACGTCAGCCGCAGCGTCAAACCGTTGTACGAACTCGGCCGGTTGAGCGCGGAGAATTTCGCGCGCATGATCGCCGAGGAGCGCTTCGACTGTCATTATAGCGAGATGGGATTTCTCAATCTGTTCAAAAGCGAAGACACGTTTCATGAAGCGCAGCGGGAAGCCGAGTTTATGCGGGCGCATGGGATTTCCGTCCGCGTGTACGATAAAGTTGCCGTGCAGGATGTGGAGCCTGCCGCGCGGGAGGATGTGATCGGCGGGGTGCATTACACGGGCGACGCGCACCTCGACCCGGGGCTGTTCCTCGCCGCGCTGGGGAAACGCGTCCGCGAGATGGGCGCGGGGACGCACGCGGACGCGTCCGTGACGGGATTCGTCGAAGCGGAGGGGAAGGTCCGGGCTGTGCGAACCCGCGCGGGGGAGTTCGAAGCGGAGCAGGTCGTGCTGGCCGCGGGCGCGTGGACTCCCGCTGTGGCGCGCGGCCTCGGCCTCGATATCCCCATCCAGCCGGGGCGCGGGTACAGTCTCACCGCGTCGGCGGTTCGGAATATGCCGCGTCACGCGCTTATGCTCGGAGACCGCCGCGTGGCCGTCTCGCCGCTGGGCGACCGCATTCGCGTCACGGGGCGGCTGGAGGTGGGGACTTACAGCACGAAGCCAGACCCGCGCTGGATCGCGCGGCTGGAGGGGTTTGCGCATGAGTTTCTTCGGTTGGACGAAAAATTGGAGATTCAGGAGACCTGGGCCGGCCTGCGCCCGATCACGCCCGACGGCGTCCCGATAATCGGGTTTTCGCCGAGGCATGGCAATTTGATCCTGGCGACGGGACACGCCATGCTCGGTCTCTCGCTGGGCCCCGGCACGGGACAGGCGGTTGCGGAGTTGGCGAATGGGATGGCGCCGGCGCTCGATCTTCGCCCCATGAGCGTGGATTTTCGGGCGCGCGGCTGAACTTCAGGAAACGGGGCGGAAACGTTTGGTGATCTCGCGTTTCAGGATCTCCGCGGCGAGTTGGTGTCCCTTCTCTTCGGCGAGCTGGGCGGGGAATTTGTCGTCGTTCGAACGGATGTGGATGTCGGCGCCGTGGAGGATGAGGAGCTGGATGGATTCGACGTCGCCGTTGGCGGCCGCGGCGTGGAGGGGGGTGCATCCGTTTCGGTCGCGGACGTTGGGAATGGCCCCGTGTTTCAGCAGCATTTTCACGACCGGCGCGTGCCGCCCGGCGGCCGCGGAGTGGAGCGGCGTGACGCGCAGTTCGTTGTTCGACGGCATGTTGATGGCCGCGCCCGCCCGCACAAGGTATTCCGCCGCTTCGAGGTGACCGAAGAAGCAGGCCAGTCCGAGCGGCTGGAAGCCGTCTTCAGCGAATTGGTTGACGAGGTCCAGGTTGCGGGCCAGCAGGCGCACGAGGTGGGGAATGCGGCCGATGGCGGCGGCTTCGAAGACGGTGAGCGCCACGGTTTTGTCGGCGAGGAATTCCGCCAGCTGCGGTTTGAGTTGGTAGGCGGCCGCCATGACGGGGCTGAGACCGTTTTCCCGTTCGTGGATCAGGCGCGCGTCAATCATCAGGAGGCGTTCCACCTGGTCGCGGTCGCCGGCCCGGATGGCTTCAAAGAATTCAGCGCTCATGGCTCGAATTATACGGTATATTGAGGGATGTTCCATGACAGAGTCGTTAGGTTTTAGAACGAGCGTCAGACAATCAAGGAGTTGACATGCGTAATTTATTCAGGAAACGGCAGGATGTTTTTCTTAAATTGATCCACGACCAGGCCTCGTTGACGCTGGAAGGCATGGAAGCTCTCTGCCGGTATCTCGCCGCGCGCGACCCGGCCGACTCGAACTTGCTGACGGCGAAGGAAAAGGAAGCGGACGAGGTCCGTCGCATTTTTATTGACGAGTTGAACCGCACCTTCGTCACGCCCTTCGACCGGGAGGACTTGTTCGCGCTTTCGCGCACCATTGACGACGTGATTGACTACGCCTACAGCACCGTCAGCGAGATGGAGATTTTGAAGGTGGAGCCGACCACGTACATGCAGCGCATGGCCTCCCTGCTGAGGGACGCGGCGTACGAGCTGTTTCAGGCGGTGGAGCGGCTGGAGAAGCACCCCGGCGTCGCGAACGAACATGCCCAGCGCGCCAAGGCGCTCGAAAACCGCGTGGAGGGAGTCTATCGTGAAGCGCTGGCCGACCTGTTCAGCGACGTGGAGGACATCCAGCATGTGGTCAGCATGTTGAAGATGCGCGAGGTCTATCGTCATTTGAGCAACGCCGCCGACCGCGGCGACGAGGCGGCCAATGTGATCGCCGACATCGTTGTGAAGATCACCTGATGGCGGGAGCGCAGGACAGACTCAGCCCATGATCTTCGCGGTCGCGCTGTTGGCGTTTGCCTTTAGTTTTCTGAACGGGGCGCACGGTTCGCGGAACGTGGTCTCCACCTTGATCTCCTCGCGCGCCTATTCTCCGCGCGTGGCGTTGGGCTTGACCGCCCTGGCCGAATTCCTGGGACCGTTCCTGTTTGGGACGGGGGTGGCGAAGACCATCGGGAGCGGCGTGGTGGATTCTCACGCCGTCAACCAGGCGGTCCTCGCGGCGGCGCTGGCTTCCGCCGTTTTGTGGAATCTCGTCACCTGGTATTTCAAGTTGCCGAGCAGTTCCTCGCACGCCTTGATTGGCGGGTTGCTGGGGGCGATCCTCGTGCGGGCCGGCGCGGACGCGGTGTATTGGAACGGCCTCGGCAAGGTGGCGCTCTACTTTGCCGTCTCCCCGCCGGTCAGTTTCCTGGCCGGTTTCGCCCTGCTGCGCGCCATCCTGTGGCTCGCTCGAAATTCCACGCCGCGCATTAATGACTTCTTCAAGCGCGGCCAGGTCTTGACCGCCTTCGCCCTGGGTTTGAACCACGGCAGCAACGACGGTCAGAAGAGCATGGGCATCGTCACGCTCGCGCTGGTCGCGGGCGGTCTGCTCTCGGATTTCTCCGTCCCGCTCTGGGTCACTGCGCTGATCGGGCTGGCGTTGTCGCTGGGCACCACGCTGGGCGGTTGGAAGTTGACCCGCTCGGTCGGCGGTTTATTCTTCTACAAGATCCGTCCCATGGACGGCTTCGCCACGCAGGTGACCGCGTCGCTGGTGATCTTCGTCTCGTCCATTTTCGGCGGGCCGGTCAGCGTCAACCAGGTGATTCAAACCTCCATCATGGGCGTCGGCGCGGCGGAACGGGTCAATAAAGTTCGCTGGGGGATGGCGCAGGAATTCCTCATGGCCTGGATTTTAACCATCCCGGCTACCATGCTTTTCTCTGCGGGCATATACTGGCTGGTGACGCGCTTCCTGTCGTGACTTGCGCTTCGCCTCCGCCTGACTGTCCCGGGCGCGCCCGCGCCGGGCGGATTTCCCCCGGCCGCGGATTCACGCGAACTGCGGACGGCGCTCGGTCAGCGCGAAGGACAGGGACGCGGCTTCGGCGGCGGCGTAGTACGCGCTTCCCGCGCAGGCGCGGCAGAGGACGAGTCCGCCGCGCAGGGTCTCCCGCTCGTTGATGATCTCCTCGCCGCACGCGTCGCAGTTGACGCGCGCGCCGGGGCGGGAGAGAATGGCCTCCAGCGGCACGGTCAGCGACACAGGAGTCACGCTGAACATTTCCGCGTCGGGCATGGACTGGTAGGCGCGCAGCTGGGCAAAGTAACGACGCGGCTCGTCGGGGACGTGGAGGCCGGCCCGTTCGCGGACGTCGAGGGCGGGCGCGACGCGCATCGCCCGGCCGGTGAGCGTGTCTATGAACGTCGCGGCGGTTTTGCCGTAGTCCTCCACGCGCAGGGTGCGGTGACCGACGGCGCAATCTGTGGCGGCGATGACGCCGTCCGCAAAGCAGCCGTCGCTTTCCACGATGACCAGCAGGCGTTTTTTGGCGGGCGGCTCGTCGAAGCCGAGGGTCTTCATGCCGAGCAATCCCAGCCGTACGCCGAGAATCTGGCGCGGACAGAGGTGGGAATGGCGCGAGGCGGATTTTTCGAGCAGGGCTTGAAGTTCCATGGCGTCTCCAAAATAAAACGAGGCTGTCTCGCGGAAAAAAGAGACAGCCTCATCGCTGGGTCTGTGGCTCTCCTTTCCGATGCGGGGGATGAAGGCGTTTCCGCTTTCACCTGGTACACGGCCTTGCGGTACTGTCCTGTCGCCATGCCAAAGGTTTAGGCGGACAGGCTTCGGAGCGATTTAAGTGTATACCGATTTTATCCCGATGAGAATGGACAAATCACGGGATTTCGGGGGATGATTGTCACGGCTGGATCGCCAGGCTCAGTCGGTGTGTAAAAGGAGACGGCCGTCGGCGGTCAATTCGACGCGCAGGGCGGGCAGGGGGCTCTCCGCCGGGCCGCGCAAGACTCCGCCCGCCGCGTCGAAGCGCGAGCCGTGACAGGGACAGGCAAAGCCGTCCGCGCTTGGTTCGACGGCGCAGCCGAGGTGGGTGCAGACCAAACTCAGGGCGGAGAATCCGCTTTGGGTGTGGAGCAGAACGGCTGGCGGGTCCGCGAGAAGCGTGCGCGAACCGAGGGGAAAGTCCGAAGCGGGACCGAGGTCGAATTCCGTTTTCGGCGCGGGATGGGCGTCGAAATCCAGGAAACGCAGCAAGCCGCCGATGGCGAGCGCGCCGCTCAGGTAGAGCAGTCCAGCGCGGACGAGTTTGAGGAAGTCGCGGCGGGAGGGTTGGGTCATGTCAGCGCTCCACCGCGTGGCACTCGTGGCAGTACGCGGAAGATTGGTCGGCGCCGTTTTGAGTGCAGCCGCTGCCCATCACGGGGCGGAAGGTGAAATACTGGCTGGTCGCTTTGCCGATCATTTCGTAGGTTCCGTCGGGGAGGACGCGCGTGTTCCAGAGCGGCTCGCCTTTTTCGGTGACGAGAATCGTGTCGCCCAGTTGAAGGTTGACGATGGGATTCAGTTGAGCCATCCGAAACGCGATGTCGTTCGGGTCGGTCAGGGTTTTGGTCAGCGGCAACTCGGTCAACGTGCCGTGGCAGGTTTTGCATTGAGTGTATTGGACGTCCTTCTGGCTGGCGTGCAGGTCGCCGTCGCCCATGGCCTCGGCGCGGGTGTGACAGTCCACGCAGTCGAGGGTGTATTCGCATCGGGTGAACTGGGCGATTGGCTGGTAGTAATCTTCGACGCGTTTTGTCGGATGATCGGCGCGCTCGACGAAGGTCATCGCGCGCAAATCGTAGTTGCCGCGGTTGTGACAGGCGTTGCACTGGGTGTAGGGGATGGCGGTTGACAATTTATGTTCCCCGATGGAATGACAAGCGGCGCAGCCGGTTTGACGGGCATAGGCTTCGCCTTCGCGCGGCGCGGCGTTGATGTGACAGGTCAAACAGTTCTCGGCGAATTTTTGGATGGAGGGGTTGGTCTCGCGCGACGGGTCAAACGCCAGCAGGGACGCGACGCCCGTTTTCGAGTCCTCGTCGGTCACGGCGTAGATTCCGAAGATCGGAGTCAAACTCGGCTGCGCGCCGAACGTGTAGCGGATGCTGGCGATCGCGCCCGCGTAGGTGGACTGGACGCTGGTCGTCACGCGCTGGATGTGGTCGCGCTGGTCCGCTTCGCTGCCGCTGTGACAGGCGCTTCCGCCGCACGAGGCTTCGACGACGCTCAAATCGGATGGGTTCGCGCCCCCGCGCATGGAACTGTGCGCCAGGTCCGCGTCGAGGGCGAGTCGCTCCCCGCCGTGACAACTGACACAGCCAAAAGTCTTAATCGGGTGCGAAGCGCTGATCTCGGGCAGGTCGGCGTGGCAGGTCAGGCAGTATTCGGGCTGACCCGAAATAACGGGGATCAGTTCCACCGCTTTGGGCTGGCGCGACTCCTGAAACCAGACGAAAATCAAAGCGAGGAGCAGGAGAAAGGAAGCGAGAGCGAGGAGGCGGCGCATAGGAGATTATTGATTTGCGAGGGTGAGGATAAGGATGAAGATGCCGATCAGCGCGACGACGCTTTGCGCTAATCGGTTGGATTTCGGAAACCAGCAGCCAATGTCCTGGTCGGCGGGTTGGGGAAAAACATACGGGACGAGGGCGAGGACGGCGAGAATGCCAAGCGGGATCAGCACGCCGAAGATGAACGGGTCGCCCCATTTGAGCATTTCCTGTACCCACAGGAAGAACCACGGCGCGCGCGCCTCGTCGGTGGGACTGGGAACGCCAGTCATGGCGGGGGCGATGGGCGCGGGGACGAGCGCGGCGAGCAGGATCAGCGGGATGCCGACCGCGAACATCGTCAAAACTTCGCGGCGGACGAGTTCGTTGCGCGGGACGCGGGCGCGGCGGAGGAACAGGTTGGCGGGCGGCGCGGCAATTCCCCCGTCGCGGCGGACGCGGAAAATGTGCCAGACGCCGAGGACGACGATGGGGATGGTCAAGCCGAAGAGATGCCAGGTGTAGAAGCGGGTCAGGGCGGTCTGGCAGGCTTCCCCTCCGCCGATGGCGATGCGGAAGAGAAAGCCGCCGATGAGCGGGATCGTCTTGAGCAGGTTGGTCCCAGTGGTGAGAGGCCAGCAGATGTCCACGTCCCAGCGCAGGATGTAGCCGGTGAAGTCGAGCAGAACGGCGAGGACAAAGAGTCCCAGCCCGAGCAGATAGTTGAAGCGGCGCGGGGATTTGTACGCGGCGGTGAAGACCACGCGCAGAAGGTGAAGCGCCGCGACGACGATCAGCGCCTGCGCCGACCAGAAGTGCAGGTTGCGGACGAATCCGCCGAAGGGGACGAGATAGGCGATGGTCTGCACCGAGAGCGCGGCTTCGTCCGGGCTGGGGACATAGTAGAACATCTCCAGGATACCCGTCACGCCGAGGACGAGCAGGAGGAAGACGGCGGTCCCGCCCGCGCCCAAAGTGTGACGCCAGCGCGCTTGCGCGGCGGGGATGGTGGGCGGGTGCAGGTGATGGAAGAAGGACGGGCGCATGGATGCAAGTTACAGGTTACAGGTTACAAGTTACATATTTTGGGTAAAGATGTGGTGTTAAACAATCACGGGTTACGCATTGCGGAGGATGCTTTGCGTAACCCGTGAATTGTAACCTGAACTTTCAACCTTCAAACTGCGGACTCGGGTCAATCTCCCGCGTGGGCTGCGTGGCCCTCGTCTTCGAAGACGGGGAAATATTTGGCGATCAGCCCGAAGGCCAGGATGCCCGCCGAGAAGATGCCGATGGAGACGGCGACTTCGGGCAGGGTCGGGAAGTATTTGACGTTGCCCATGAAGGTCGGGAGGTAGAACAGCGGGTCGGGGTGTTTGACCGCGAACCAGCTGACGTTGAAGCGGTTGAGGATCAAGCCGAGCAGGGTCACGACCGCGCCCGTCAACAGGGCGTTGGGATTGACGCGATTCTTTTCGACGGAGAACCAGACGATCGGGAAGACTACGCCGATGAGAATCTCCGCCCAGAAGAGGACGCTCATCCAACCGCTGGTGAAGAGATAGCCGAGGTCGCCCGCGACGATCAAGTCGCCGAATTTGATGAGGGCGTAGACGACCAGAACCACGGGAATCGCTTTGGCGAGTTTCGCCAGCAGGCGCGTCTCCAGTCCGCGCTGGAAGTAGCGTGAACTGAGCGAGGATTCGAGGATGATCATCGCCAGCCCGACCGCGATGGCGGAAGCGAAGAACAAGATCGGCAGGATGGGAGTCCACCAGAGCGGATGGAGTTTCTGCGGCTGGATAAGGAGCAGCGAGCCGAGCGAGGATTGGTGTAACGTGGAAAGCACGACGCCGAGGATCACAAACGGCATGATGAACTTGTGGATGAAATGCGCCGCTTTGTGCAGTTTGGGGAAACGCTCCATCACAACAGGCGCGAACTCAATCGCCAGCACGGTCAGGTAACTCATCACGCAGATGCCGATCTCGAGCAGCACGCTGGTGTGATTCCAATAGATCATCATGTACCAGATGCGCAGCGGCTGGCCGAGGTCCACCAGCAGGGCGACGGCGACCATGATGTAGCCGAGCAAGGCGGTCAACACGGCGGGGCGCAGCAGCGGTTGAAATTCCTTGATGCGCAGGATGTACACCGTGCCAGCCATGAGGAAGCCGCCGCTGGAGATGACCACGCCCGTGAACAGGTCAAAGCTGATCCAGAAGCCCCAGGGGTAGGAATAGCTCAGGTCGCTGATGGCGCCGATGCCGTAGGCGTAGCGCGCCATCGCCACGACAACGGCGATTGCCGCCAGGACGATCAGGACGAGCGGGAGAGTCCCGATGCGGAGGAACTTTGGGAGGGTGAGATTGAGCTTCATTTGGATGTCTCCGCCGGCTCCGCTTTCTCTTCCGCGGCTTTCCCGTTCTTCTTTTTCTCATACAGCGCCGCGCCCGCGCTGACGGCGGTCAACACCGTGCCCCAACCGAGCGCGAAGGGAATGGTCATCGCCATCACCTTTTCGCTGACCTCGTTGATGGGCGTCTCGGGCAGGGTGGGCAGACCCAATTGCTCGAACGGCACATGCGAGAGAATGAGATAGGATGTGCCGCCGTTTTCGAACTCGCCGTAGACGTGGTCAATGTAACGCCCGGGGTGCGCGGCGATGCGTTCGTGCGCGCGCTTGATCAGTTCGTCGCGGTCGCCATATTCGAGCGCGTCGGTGGGACAGGTCTGCACGCAGGCGGGTTCCTGTCCGTTGTAGATGCGCTGCGGGCAGAAGGTGCATTTGTCAATGAACGCGCCGTCAACCAAGCCTTTGTCGTAATCGAAGTGCGGCACGCCAAAGGGACAGGCGTTCATGCAGTAGCGGCAGCCGATGCACTTATCGGGGTTGTAGGTGACGGGTCCGTCTTCGGCTTTGGTGTACGCGCCGACCGGGCAAGCCGACATGCAGTCGGGATGCGCGCAGTGCATACAGTGATAGACCATCGTGCTGCGCTGCAAATTGGGGAATTCGCCCGTCACGCCCAGCCCTGCCACCCAGATGCGGGTCTTGTTCATCGGGATGTTGTTTTCCACGCTGCAAGCCACCATGCAGGCGCGGCAGTCAATGCAGCGCGTGGCGTCGAAGAGATACGCGTGATGTTTGATTTCAGTCATGATTCACCTCTAAGCCTTGTTCACCGTGACGAAGGTCTGACTGAGCGCCTGCCCGCCGCTGATGGGGTCGGTGTAGGTGACGTGCAGCGCCGAATCGCTCGCGCCGACGCCGTGGGCGGTGGTCAGACCTTTCGAGAGATGCCCATAGCCCGGCGTCAGGTACACGCAGTCGGGGCGGATGGCTTCGGTGGCGAGTAGGGGAATGTAGACCTTGCCGACTTCGCTGACGACCTCCACCCAGTCGCCGTCCTGCAAGCCGTTTTGCGCGGCGACTTTGGCGTTCATCCACAGGCGCGGCTCGTCGGAATATTTGTGCAGCAACTGGTTGTTCTGCGTGCCGAACTGCGTCTGTTGCGCCACCTTGCCGGTCAGCAGGTAGAACTCGCCTTCCTTCGGCGCGGGAGGTTCCTCCCAGGTGGGCCAGGGCGAGAAGCCCGCCTTCTTCAGCGTCTCGGAATAGACTTCGATTTTGCCCGAGGGCGTGTTGAAGGTAATCTCGCCTTTGGGTTCTTCCGGCATTTCCGCGTAGCCTTTTTCCTTCACTTCCTCGAGGCTGACGCGCAAAGGCTTCAATTGCTGGCGGATGTAATCTTCTTCGTCTTCGTATTGGAAGAAATCGCCCAGCCCGAGACGCTCGCCCAGCTGTTTGTAGATCCACAGCGCGGACCTGGCTTCGCCCTGCGGCTCGACGACGGGCTGGCGGATGTAGGCTTTGCCGTCCACGGGCAGGAGCGGGTCGTAGCGTTCAAGGTACGAGGCTTCGGGCAGGACCACGTCCGAGAACCAGGCCGTGTCGTTCATGATGATGTCTACGGTGGCGATGAAGTCCATCTTGCCGAAGGCTTGCAGGGTTTTGTTGCGGTCGGGCAGGGATTGGATCGGATTCTGCCGCGAGATGAACCAGCCGTGCGCCTGGTACGGTTCGCCGGTGATGATGGCGTCGCGCAGTTCCTGGAAGACGCCCAACTTCAACGGCACGAGCGGATATTTCCACGAGACGCCGTCCAGCCGCAAAGCGGACACGCGCGGATAGGGCGGCTGTTTCGGCATGCCCAGTCCGGCGCCCTCCGCCGCCACCTCCGCAGAAAGACATCCGCCGGGGGTCAGCACGTTGCCGCTCAACGCGTTCAGCGTGGCGATGGCGCGCTCGGTCTGGAAGGAGTTGACGAAGTTGGACGTCCGCCAGCCGGGATGCGCCAGCGCGTTGTGTTTGGCGGCGGCATATTCGCGGGCGATGCGTTCGATGGTCGCCGCGGGGACGCCCGTGATCTTCTCCGCCCAGGCCGGGGTGTACTTCCGCATCTCAGCCTGGATGCCGTCACAGCCGACGACGTACTGTTTGACGAAGTCGCAGTCCGCCAGTTCGTTCGAGACGATGACATTGATCATCGCCAGCAGGAAAGCCGAGTCTGTGCCTGGGCGGATCGGAATCCACTCGGTGGCTTTGGAGGCGGTCTTGGTGTAGCGCGGGTCGAGATAGACCAGTTTCGCGCCGCGGTCGAGGGCGTGCGCCAGTTCGCCCGTCTCGGAGGTCGAGATGGCTTCCATCATGTTGCGTCCCACCATCAGGATGAACTCAACGTCATCATATTTCCGCGACGGTTCCTCGATGCCGTACGTCAGCAGAAAGGCGGTAATCATGGCGTTGAAGCACAGGCTGCGCTGCGTGCCGTAGTTCGGCGAACCGAAGGCGTACAGCAGATTCTCGAACTGCACCTGACTCAAATTGTGCGTGGACGAAAAGACCATCGCCTCGGGGCCGTACTTCTCCTTGATCTTGAGCATGTTCGAGGCGACGATGTCCAGCGCTTCGTCCCACGACGCCTTGCGGAACAGCCCCTCGCCGCGCTTGCCCATCCGCACGAGCGGAGTCAGCACGCGGTCGGGGTCGTAGGTGTTCATCAGCCCCGACTGCCCGCGTGGACAGAGTTTCCCGCGCGAGTGCGGATGCTCGGGGTTGCCGTCCAGTTTGACGACGCGCCCGTCCACCACTTTGGCGATCAAGCCGCAGCGCCAGACGCACATCTCGCACGTGCTGTGGACGTAGCCGTTGCCGCCCGCGTCCAATTGCCCGTTGGCGCGCGCCGCCTGTGCCACTTTCGGCGGGAGCATGGATCCGAGCGCCAGCGCGCCCGCGCCCGCCGCGCCCAGTTTCAGAAAATCTCTTCGTGAGATCGTTTGTGTCATAGATCACTCCAGTGTTTCATCACCGATAACTTGCTTACTGCTCACTGTTTACTGTTTACTGATCACTGCTCACTGTCCTTCCGCTGCCATCCCGCGCGGTCGATCAGGTAGAACAACAGGAGGGAGATCAGCGAGAAGAGCAGGATGAACAGGAAGGGACTGACGTTCCACAGTTCGGGGATGACCGCGTTGCCGTAATTCGCCAGGGCGGAGATTTGCGGAAACACCTGCTGGTAAGTCAGGCCGTAGATCACGGCGCCAGTCAAAAAGCCGAGCAGACCGGGGATGAGATAATCGAGTTTGCCTTCGCCGCCACCGGCGGCGCAAGTGCCTGGTCAGTAACCGGTGAGCGCCATGCCCACGCCGAAGATCAGCCCTCCAATCAGATTGCCGACGATATAGGTCGAGGGGACGTTCGGGAACTCGATCAGGCCCAGTCCGCGCAGACCGTACAACCCGATCATCGCGACGACCAGCGCGGTCATCATGAATTTCAAGACCGCCAGGTCGGTGAAGCGGAAGACGTTCACGATCTTGTTGTATTTGGTCAGGCCGGCCTTGTTCAGCGCGAAGCCGAAGAAGACGCCGAAGACCAGGGGGAGAACGATGGATGCCATGCGAGCCTCCTAATAATTTTTCCGGTAGACGATCAGGGCGGTGACGATGCCCGAAGCGAACATGCCCATGATGAACAGGAACGCCGCCGGAGCCAGCAACATGCCGCCCGAGATGGCGAGTCCGCTGGTACAGCCGCCCGCGATGCCTGCCGCGTATTCCAGGATGATCGCGCCGACGAACGCCAGCGCCCAGCGCTTCCACGCCTGCGGACCGAAGATGCGTTTCCACTGCGCGTCCGAGTTCGCCGCGCCCTTCTTGCCCCACAACAGCGTGCCGCTCGTAGCCGCGCCGATCATTCCGCCGAAGAACACGCCGATCAACAGCCACACGCCCCACGTGATGCCCGGCGGCATGATGAAGTTGAAGTACATGTTATCGAACGCCGCGGGCGCGACCCACTTGCCGATCATGCCCGCCAAATTCTCGAACGCGCCTGAAGCGCCCAGCAGGCTGTCGCTGGCCCAGACCGCGCCGATCCCCACCAGTCCCAGCAACACGCCCCCCACATACGGCGACCACTCTTCCTTGCGGATGTAATTCAGAATAAATTTCATGGTTACTCCTCGTCTTTTGCAGTGACCGTGTCGATCAAGTCGAGAACCTTGTCGGCTTTCCGGCTATCCAGCACGTTGCGCAGCGACTTGCGCGCGCCTGTCTTTAGCCCCGCGATCTTCGGCAGCATCTCCACCACGTCGGCGGGATACTCCTCGTCCACTGTGCGCGTATCGCCGAACTTCACCTTGACCAGTTTCTCGCGCGTAATTACGTACCCGCCGCCGCCGACCGCCAGCAAACCGATCATGCCCAGCAGGATCATGTTGCCCCAATTGACAGGCTTCTTGCCCAGCACGATGGCGTCGTAGTTCTCTTTGTAGTTGACCGCGTTCGGATCGTCCACGACGATCTCATTGCACTGATTCGACGGCGCTGCCGCGGGAGCCGACTCCGCGCTGACAGGCGGCGCCGCGTCCGACGACCCCGCAGCGGGCGCGCCGGACCCCGAGCCGATCGTCACCCCCAGCGCGTCCGCGTAGACCTGGGCGCGCGCGTCCAGATCCGCCACGTGACATTGCTGGCAGGCCGCCTTCACGTCCGAAAGCGGCGGGACCATCCCCTCGTGCGCGGCGGCTTTGTCTTTTGCCTGATTATTCCCCGCGTGGCAGATGTAGCAGAAATCGCCGAACGCGTGCGACTGGTGCCAGCCCGTCCCATCCGCGTTGACGGGATCCTGTCCCTGTACTTCGTGGCAGTTCTTGCAGGAGGAAGCCTGCGAGCCGCATTGCGCGCTGACGGGCGTGGCGGTTGCCAGGTACACGCTGGCGGCTAGAACCAACGCCAGCCCGGCAAAAAGAAAGTAGAGAGCGGCTTTCTTAGGTTGCATATTCATTCTCCATCCAAAGAGTCTTGTTGACTGAAATTTATTCGGCGATCGTTTCTTCCACCAAACCTGCGCGGTAGGCGAGCCGTTCGCCCATGATCTTGCGGAGCAGGTCTATGGCTTCCAATATGCGCGCGTCCGCCAGTTGATAGGTGACGCTTGTGCCTTGCCGGGTGGTCCACACCAGCCCTCGGTCGCGCAGGACTTTGAGATGTCTCGACGCGGTGGGCTGCGGAATGGCGAGTTCGCCGGCCAGATCGTTGACGTTGCGCGCGCCTTCGCCCAGCGCGTAAAGGATGAGCAGGCGTGTGGGATCGGAAAGCGCCGAGCAGAAGTCCGCTTCCAATTGGCTGAGTTCCAATTTCAGTGTGGGGGAGATCATACAGTTGTTGCCTTTATGCGAATAAACGGATATATGGCGTGGATAATACTATTGTGAAGTATTTCACCATAGTGGCGAGTGTCACGATAAGTTAAGATTAACGTCACATTAACAAGATGCCCATCCAAGAGGGCGCGGCGCAGCCTCTGAACAAAATCGGGCCAGACGCGTTTTGCAGTCTGGCCCGATTGGGTAGTGGCCCAAAGTAAGGTAGTCGGTTGAAAATAATTAGACGTGCAACGGACGTTCTCTAACGTCCGCGTAATGACGGCTTCGGAAGCGCCCGGCTTTTGCCGGAGCGAGACGGCCGGGAAAGCGCGGCTTTGGCGGGTTTGACGGACAGCAGCATCAATACCGTCATCAATACCGCGGAGGTCAGGCACCAGGCGCAGGTGGCGCCGATCACGAAGGGTTCGAGGAAGGTCAGATAGATCGAGAAGAGCGCGCCCGCTGCGGTCATCCCGAATAAGGCCAGCGCGGCCAATTTGCCGGGCTGACCGTCTGCGAAGCGGCCGACCGCCCAGGCGATGACGATGCCCGCGTATCCGATCAGTCCCAGCATTCCGATGGGCAGGACGCCGAACAGCCGCGCGTACTCGCTCTGCTGGACGGTGTTGCAGTCTCCGACGGGACCGCAGACCGCCTCGACCTGGGCGGTTTCCACGTAGGCGAGGTAGCCCGCCACGAGCGTCCCCGCGATGGACAGAGCGAGGATCGCCCAGCTCCAATTGTCTTTAAGGCTGGCGCCGCCGTCCGGTTTTCGGAAGAGGACAACAGCCCAGACGGCCGCGCCCAGCATCCCCGTCAGTATGACCACGGAGAGGGAATTCCCCAGGGGGTCGCGGGCGAAACGTTCACGCCAGGAGGCTTTGTCGAGGTGAGTCGAATCTGGCGTGAGCGGCTCGGGGGGCGAAGTCTGCGAAGTCCCCGCAGGGAGGGCGCCCTCCAGCCCGGGCAGATTCGGCCAGTCCAGCCCGCCTTGCGCCAGGTAGGTTTCCACCATGCCCGGGAAACGTTCGGGGATTTCCTGCGAACCGACCAAATAGATGTTGTCAATCACGAGGAATGGGACTCCGCCGCGCTCCAGGCCGAACTTTTGCAGGGCCGCGGAAAAGAGTTCGGAGCCTTGCGGCTGGCTGACGTCCACGCCCAGGATCTGCAATTGGTCGCCGTAGCGCTTGGTCATCGGGATGAGCGTCTCGGCGATCACGAGTTCGCAATGACCGCAGGTGGGGGAGTAGAAAAGGACGGCGCGCACCGCCGGCAGGGCGGTCTGCGCGCGCGCCGCGGCAGGAAACAGCAGGAACATCCCCGCCAGCAGGATCGCTTTGAGCGCGGCGTTTTTTTTCATTGTTTCTCCGTGCTTTTTTTCTTTTTGGAGGGCTGGCTAATTTAGTTTTTAACGGCGCTCCGTATTTTACGCGGAGCGCCGTTCCGTCAATGCAGCTTTTCGAGGTGGTCCACGATCTGGCCGTTGGCGTAAGCGAGGACGGCTTCGTCTATGCCGGCGATGTCGGTGAGCAGGGGACGGATGCCGCGCGCCTTCAGGCTTTCGTAGGCGCCGCGTCCCATGCCGCGGCAGAGCAGGGCTTCGCAATCGGCGATGGCTTCGGACATTTGCATGTGCTTCTCATGCGAGGCCGGGTCCGCGCCGTGGCGATGCCTGTGGCCTTCCGCGCCATGTTCATGCTCGTGTTCATGCGGCTGGCTGGAAAAGTGGTTGTGTCCGAGTTTGGGACGCGTCTCGCGCTGGACGATCTGTCCGTTTTCCACGGTGGCGACCAGGTAGTATTGCGCCCGTCCAAAGTGCTGGCTGATGGTCTTCTCATCGTCGGTGATGGCGGCAATTTTCATTCTTTCTACTCGCTACTTTCCCTGCCCGATCTTCTCGGACAGTTTTTCGATGGCGGTTTGCAGCGTGTCGAGCCGCGCTTTGAGCGGGGATGCGCCCTGCTGGAGGTTGACTCCGCCGCGGCCGCGTCCGAAGCCGCGACCGCGACCGAGGCCGCGTCCGCCTCCCGTTCCGCCCTGACCGTTGCAGTTGCCTTGTCCGCGTCCTGTGCGTGGACCTTGTCCTTGCGGTCCAGTTCCATCCTGGAATGGCATGTTGTACTCCTTTCGTATGCCTTGTCGGTTACTTTTTCTTGACAGCGTCGTACGCCGCTTCAAGCGCCTCGATTTCCTTGCGCCGCTGGCGCAGGGATTCGATCCATTCGGAGAGCGCCGCTTCGCCCTGTGGGGTGATGGTATACATGCGCCGCTGGGGGCCGAGGCTTTCCTGTCCCCACGAACTGACCACGAGACCGGCGGTCTCCAGGTTGCGCAGGGCGCGGTAGAGGACGCTGATGTCTGTTTCGTCGGGCTGGAAGCCGAATTCCTTCAGGCCGTCCATCAGGCTGTATCCGTAGCCGGGCTCGCGGTGCAGAAGCGCCAGCAGGCACGATTCGAGAAAAAACATTTTGCGGCGTCCGCCGTGGCCTCTTCCACCGGGCATAAGCAGTTCTCCTTTGTCTATAGTTTACATAACTATAGACTTTTTGTCAATAATTGGCTGTGGAGAAATTTGGCGGTTTTGTTCGATGGACTTTGCGGCCGCGCGGTGTCCCTATGGAAAGACCCGGCGGATCTCCGCTTTGATTTCGTCCGCCGCGGCGCGGACCGGGAGGCTGAGTCCCGCGTCGAGTTCGTTTTGCTCCGGCTGGATGCCCAACACGCCCACTTCGCAATTCAATTCGAGCGTGAGGTATTTTGCCAGGATCGAAAGCGGCAGGGAATGCGATGAGGCGCTCATGCCGTCGATCATCTCCAGCGGAATCCAGCGGACAGCGCCGGGCGTTTCGTCCATGTGAGCGGCGTCGATGAACAGGACCAGTTCGGGACGAAAGGCGCGCATCCGGTTGGCGTAATTCTCCGGCGCGGGGCCGCCTTCCACGATCAGCAGGTTTTCGGCGCGCGGCGGGTTCTGGAGCAGTTCGCGCGCGACCGCCAGTCCGGCTGAATCGTCTCCGCGCAGGTCGCTGCCGGTTCCCACCAGGCAGGTCCGCGCGGGGGCGGGAAGTTCACCCGGCCGGTTCGGGGACAGTTTTTCCCTGAGAAGGTTTCGCCAGGAGCGCGGCAATGTCTTCTTCCTTTCCATAATTCACCACGAACGGCGCCTTGTGAAGCGAGGCCAGTTCCCAGTCCTCGCTCGACATGCCGATACATTTGAATTTGCAGGACTGGACGCATTGCGCGCAGTAGATGCAGCGATCCACGTTGTAGCGCGCCACGAAGCGTTTGGCGGCGCGGTCAATGATCTCGATCTCCAGCGCGTGCGCAGGGCAATCTTTGGAGCAGAGATTACATCCCGTGCATTTGGCGGGATCGAAATACAACTTGCCGCGAAAGCGTTCAGCCGTTTCGGGGCGTTCGAAGGGATATTTCTCCGTGACCGGCGCGGAGAAAAACGAGACCAGCAAATCTTTGAGCATAGAGCCGATCTTCATGCCAGCCATCCTTTCACGAGGATCAATACCAATATCTGGAGCAGGGCCAATAACGCGCCGAGACGCCACCACAGGCCCACCGTCTGATCAATGCGCAGACGGGTGAGCAGGGCTTGCAGCAGCGACATCAACAGCACGATGCCCAAAGTCTTGAGCAGGAACAGGAGCGGGTTGCCGATGCCGCCCAGATAGAACGCGGCCACCAGACTTACCGCCACGACCAGTTCCACCGATTTTCCGAGGGTGAAGAGAGCCAGGCCGCGACCGGAATACTCGGTCAGCGCGCCGGCCACGATCTCGGTCTCGGCTTCGGGCGCGTCGAAGGGCGGGAGTTCGAGTTTGCCCATCAGCCCGATCAGGGCGATGACGAATCCGACCGGCTGGGACAGAATCAGCCAGTGACTTCCGGCGTAGGCGCTGACGTCCCTGATCGTCCATGAGTTGGCGGCGATGGCGGGACCGAGCAGGGCCAGCAGGAAGGGCGCTTCGTAGGCGAATAACTGCGTGAGCGAACGCGTCGCGCCGATCACCGAGAAGCGGCTCGAGGCGTTCCAGCCGGCCAGTCCCATTGAGATGGTCAGCAGCGAGAGCAGGTAGAGGGTGACGATCAAATCGCCGGGGAAGGAATGAATCGGGGGCAGGCCCAGAATCGGGGCGTAGAGAGCGGCGGTCAACGCGCCGGTCAGTGCGAGGATGGGGAGTCCGTAGAACAGCGCGCTGTCCAGCCCGCTTGGTTTGATCTCCTCCTTCGCCAGGAGTTTGAGGATGTCGGCGAACGGCTGGAACCAGCGCGGGCCGACGCGGTTTTGGAAGCGCGCCACCAGTTTCCGGTCAGCCCATTCGTACAGCAGGCCGCTCAGGATGAGGGCGAGGCCGGCCGGAAAGATCATGAGGGAGAACAGGGAAGTCAGAAGGTTCATCGCATGTCCAATCTCATCTTCGCCCTTGATATTTTTGGATCCCGTATTCGCGCAGTTCGGACCAGGTCATGGAGCGCGAATCTTTCTTGCCGCGCACGGTGACCATGCGGTCGTTGCAGGAGAAGCACGGGTCCATGCCGGCGATCAGCATCGGCACGTCCGCCAGTTGGTGGCCGACGGCTTTGTTTAAGACCGAAGTCCAGTTGCACAAACTGGGCGTGCGGATTTTGAGCCGCGTCGGACTTTCGCCGCCGCCGCTCTTGATGAAGTAGAAGACTTCGCCGCGCGGCGCTTCGACGCGGCTGACGGTTTCGCCTGCGGGAATTTTGCGCGGGAAACGCGTGGTCAACTCGCCCGCCGGGAGGTTGTCCACGATGGCGCGGATGGTGGAGCAGGTGACGAGCAGTTCCTTCATGCGCACGGCGAAGCGCGCTTCCAGGTCGCCGCGCTCGTCGGTCACGATGCTGACCGGGAAGCGCGTGTACGCGCCGTAGGGCGAGTCGAGGCGCACGTCGCGCCGCAGGCCGGAGGCGCGCGCCGTCGGTCCGAGCGAGCCGAAGCGTTTGGCTTCGTCCAGGGTCATGGTCCCGATGCCGCGCGTGCGCTGGAGAAAGAACGTATCCGAACTCACCACGTCCAGGTAATAGCGGATGCGTTCTTCGAGATAGCCAATCGCCTGATGGATGGAAGCGGCCTGTTCGGGCAGGATGTCCTGCTTTACGCCGCCCAGCACGCAGATCGAATAGTTGACGCGGTTGCCGGTCAACTCCTCCAGCAGGTTCATCACGGTTTCGCGGTCGCGCCACGAATACATGAACAGCGTGTCGAACCCGGCTTCGTGCGCGGCCACGCCCAGCCACAGCAGGTGACTGTGGATGCGCTCGAGTCCCGCCACCAATTCGCGGATAGCCAGCGCGCGTGGCGGCGTTTCCACCTGCGCCAGTTTTTCCACGCCCTGCGAATACACGCTGGTATGCGTGTGCGAGCAAATGCCGCAGACGCGTTCGAGCAGATAGAGATTCTGAATCCAGTTGCGCTCTTCGGTGGCTTTCTCAATGCCGCGATGGACGTATCCCAGCCGCATACGCGCGCCGGTGATGATCTCGCCGTCCACTTCGAATTCAAAGTGACCGGGTTCCTTCAACGCGGGATGCTGGGGACCGATCGGCACGATGAATTTGTTCCCGACTCTTCCGCCCTCGGGCCGGTTCGCCGTCTCGACGGGCGCGGCCTGCTCCTGTTTGAAATCGCGCCGCAGGGGATAGACGCCCTCGGGCCAGTCGTCCGGCAGGAAGAGCCGCGAGGGGTCGGGCGTGCCGACCACCGTCACGCCGAGCATTTCGCCCAACTCGCGCTCGAAGAATGCCGCCGCGGGAATCTGTGGACTGATGGAGGGAATCTCCGAGCGGCCTGCGCGCGGCAAACGCACGCGCAGAGTCGCGACCGCGGCTTTGTCGCAGAAGTGGTACAGCGCTTCCAGCTCGTCCGCTTCGGGCGCGAGGTCCATGCCCGTGATGGCGGAGAGGTAGCCCCAGTCTGCATTCGACAGGGTCTCTGCGGCGGCGGGCAGGTCGTTCGCGGAAATCGCCACGTCGAGGCGGTTGCTTTCGGGACGCGCGCTGTCTTTCGCGAACGGGGTCAGGAGCTCCGCCGCGCGTTGTAATAAAGTCTCTGTGGTCATGCCGCCTCCTGAAGTTTCGGAAGAGTCGCAAGCGGCGCGGGCGCGCCTTGTTGAACGTGTTGCAGCAGTTTGACGATTCCGTCTATGATCGCTTCGGGGCGGGGCGGACAGCCGGGGATGAACGCGTTCACCGGCAGGACCTCGTCAATGTGACCGATGACGTTGTAACAGCCCTGGAAGACTCCGCCGGAGATTCCGCACGAACCCACCGCCACCACGAATTTCGGCTCGGGCATTTGTTCGTAGATTCGCAGAAGCCGTTCGCGGGCCTGCCGCGTGACGGGACCGGTGCAGACCAACACGTCCGCGTGACGCGGACTGCCGCGCAGTTTGATGCCGAAGCGTTCCACGTCGTAGCGCGGCGTCAGGGTGGCGAGAATCTCGATGTCGCATCCGTTGCAGGAGCCGCTGTTGAAATGGATCACCCAGGGCGAATTGACGCGCGCCCAGGTGACCATCCTTTCCATCAATTTCTTTAAGTGTGGCTGTGTGATATTCATAACAGGTTCCTAACCTAAAATCAGCGCCAGCAGGGCCAGGATCAATCCGCCGAGATAGACCAGGCTCACGAGGGCCAGGCCGCTGGAGCCCAACATCAACACGCCGAGGTGCAAAATGGCGAAGAACAGCGCCGCCACAAAGAACGGACGGTAACCGGGCGCGGCGGGCGTTCGATCATGCGCCTCGCCGCTGGCGTATCCGCTGACCTTCAAGTCGCTGAGTTTGCCGCGCTTGGCAATGCCTTTCCCAAACAAGTAAAGGACCGCGACCAGCAATCCGTAGATCGCGAAGGCGAAGACCGGAGATAAGATCAAATCTGCCATCGAAACGCTCCTACTTCCCAAACATACCCAGGAAGGCTTGCGCGGCGGGCGCGGTCAACCAATTCATACTCGCCGGCCACAAGCCGATGACCACGACTGTCAGGGCCAGTAAAATCAGCGGGATGGTCATGGCGACCGGGATCGCGGCGCCGCGCTGGACCTGCTCGCTGGGTTCGCGGCGATACAGCATATTTACGATGGGCGCGTAATACGCCAGGGACAGGACGCTGTTCAACGCCGCGAAGATGACCAATCCCATCAACCAGGGATTGCCGCCTTGAAAACCCGCTACGAAGATCTGCCACTTGGACATGAATCCCGCCAGCGGAGGCAGGCCGCCGAGCGCCAGCAACGCGATGCTCAAGGTCAGACTCGCCACGGGGTACTTGCGCGCCGCGCCGGCGAGATCATCCACTTTAAGCGGACGATGGATTCCGCTTTGCTCCAGCAGCGCGTACATCAACGCGCCGACCGCGAGAAAAGCCAGTCCCTTCATGATGGTGTGGTTGAACAGATGGAACGCTGCGCCCTGCGCGCCGGCCGGATGACCGTTGTACAAGGCAAATCCCAGGCCGAGCAAAATATAGCCCATGTGACTCAGGCTCGAATACGCCAGCATCCGTTTGATCTGAGTCTGGCGCAGGGCCATCAGGTTTCCAAAGAACATATTCAACGCGCCGAACGCCAGCAGGAGCGCGCCCCACGACACGGAAAATCCGCCGAGCGCGGACAGGGCGCGCAGCATCGCAATCAAACCGGCCTCAATCACCACGCCAGACAGCATGGCGCTGATTCCGCTGGGCGCCTGCGAATGCGCGTCGGGCAGCCAGGTGTGCAGAGGCACAAAGGCGGCTTTCACGCCGAACCCGATCACGAACAGCGCGCCCGCCAGGGATAGTCCCAACGGCGGCGCGGGCATGGCCGTGACGGTCTCCCGGATCGCGTTCAGGGACAATGTGCCGGTGTTCGCCAAAACCAGCGCAATTCCCAGCAGGACCAGAGCCGATCCCGCCGCGCTTTGCACGAGGTACTTCACGCCCGCTTCGAGCGCGGCCGAACGTTCGCGGTAGAACGCCACCAGCAGGTACGAAGAGACGGCCATCGCCTCGAACCACATCCACAGATTGAACAGATCGTTGGCGCATCCCAGCCCGATCATGATCCCGATCATCGCCAGCAGCATGGCGTAGTATTTTTCCTCGCCTGCTTCCCGGGCGATATACGGGCCCGAGAACAGGACTACGAGAGTCCCCAGCGTCAGCGTCATGGCCGCCAGTAAAACGCTCAGGCCGTCCGCCTGCATGTCAATCGACTCGAAAGCGAATGGCAAGCGAGCGCCGCCGGCGAGGAACCCGGGCCAGCCTAAAATGAAGACGATCCAGGCGCCCAGCAGGACCAATAAAGCCAGGCCGCGCACCAGCGCCGAGCGTCCGTTCAACTCCGCTTTATGCACGCCAAGCCGTCCCGCCAAATACACGAGCGGGGACGCGCCCAGCGGAAGCGCGATCATCCATGTTATCAGAGCCGCGTTCATTTCACGCTCCACACGAGAAAGACCAGAACGATCAACAGCGCGCCGAGGATGCCCACCGCGTTCCAACTCAGCACGCCGGTCTGCGTTCTTTGCAAAACGGAACCCAGCCCGACGGTCCAGGAGGCGACGCGGCGGTTCAGCCACTCGAAGCCGAAGCTTTCGCGGCTGAGGACGTCCATCCACGATTCCCTCCGACCCGCAGCCTGTTTCCTGACCATCCAGAAGATTCCCAGCCCGAGCGCGATCACGATCAACGCCGCGTACGTGAGCGGCGCCGTGAACACTTCATGACTCAGCTCGGACAAATTCAAAGATGAAATCCCATGAAACGGCAGTGTATGTTGAAGCAATGCGCTGAACGGTTCAATCAACAGCCAGGTGGTCCACGCGCCCAGACCAAGCAATCCCAGCGAGACTTTCATCGCGCGGCCCGCCTCGTGCGCGTGCCGGGACTCGCGCGCCTCGCCGAAGAAGACCAGCCAGGTCATGCGTAACGTATAAAAGGCCGTCATTCCCGCGACCATCACCATGCCGACTAAAGCCCAGATCGGACCGTGACTCAAACCGGCTTCGAGGATCATCTCTTTGCTCCAGAAACCGTTTAAAATCGGGATGCCCATCAAAGCCAGCGCGCCGAACACGAACACATTGCGCACGAACGGCATTTGTTTGCCGAGCGCGCCCATCCGGCGCATGTCGCGCGTGCCGCTGGCGTGAATGACCGCGCCCGCCGCGAGGAACAGCAAAGCTTTGAAGACGGCGTGGCTTAGCAGATGGAATTGGCTGGCGAGCACGCCTCCCACGCCGATGGCATAGACCATGTATCCGAGTTGACTCACCGTTGAATACGCCAGCGCGCGCTTCAGGTCCGTCGCGGCGAGCGCCATGAAGGCCGCGATCAAAGCCGAGATGAGTCCCGCCAGCGTGACTGCCAGAGTCCAGCCGGGGACTTGGGCGAAGGCCGGGTAGAAACGCGCCAGCAGGTACACGCCCGCGTTGACCATCGTCGCCGCGTGGATCAGCGCGCTGACCGGCGTGGGCGCTTCCATCGCGTCGGGCAGCCAGGTGTGGAACGGAAACTGCGCGGACTTGGCCGCGGCCGCGATCAGAAATCCGAACGCGGTCAGCGCGAGAAAATTGGACGGTAAAGTTTCCGCTTTGGCGAGCAAGTCGGAGACCTGATAACTTCCCAGCGCCGAATAGGCTGTCAATGCTCCGGCCAGCAAACCAACGCCGCCGACCTGCGTGATGAGCAAAGCCTTGACGCCTCCCGCCACCGCTTTGGGGTCGTCGTTGTAGAACGAGATCAGCGCATACGAGCAGAGCGCGGTGATCTCCCAAAAGAAGAACATGAACAGCAGGTTGCCGCTGAGTACCAATCCTGCCATCGCGCCGATGAACAACAGGATGAACGCGTAGTAGCGGCTCAGTTGCGCTTCGCCGCGCATGTAATCCATCGAAAAAATAACCGCCAACGCGCCGATCACACAGGCGATGGCCGTCAGGGAGACGGCCAACCCGTCGGCGACAAATGTCAACTCGCCGAAGTAACGTCCCGCGTCAATGCGGACGGCCGTCTCGGCGGAGGCAAACGGGATCAACGCCAGGGACGCGAATCCGGCCGCGCTGGAAAACGCAACTGCCAGCGCATGCTGGAGGCGGGGTCGTTCGTCCGAAACGCGCCATAGGACCAGCGCGCCCAGCCAGGGCAGGCCGATCACAAGTCCGATCAAGATACCCGTCATATCAGCCTCGCAGGGACGAGAGTTTGGTCACGTCGAGCGTACCGGCGTGTTTGCGGACCTGCACCGCCAACGCCAGCGCGACGACAGCCACAACGGTATCGGCCACGATCACCGTCGCGGCCAGACTCTGCCCAAGTCCCAGATTTCCGCTGGACTTGCCCGCCAGTACCAGCGCCATCACCGCGGCCTTCACCAGAATTTGCAAAACCAACACCAGCTTGATCAGGTTGCGTGTGATGAGCAAGCCGTAAAAGCCGACAGCCAACAGCAATACCGTCCCAAGCAAAACAATGTCGAGCGGCGAAAGATTCATACGCGCATCTCCTCTTCCATCTGAATGGCGATCGGTTTTTCCGTCTCGGCCATTTGCAGGATTTGTTCTTCTTTGATTTTGATCGTCCGTTCCGAGAGCAGGCCCAGCACCCCCATCACGCCTGAAAAGATCAGTGCGACCTGGACCCAAACGTCGAGCGCGCGTTGTTTCCAGAGAACGTCCGCCAGCAGGACTTCGCCGCTCGCGACCGGGCGACTCACAACGGGATAGGCCATCCAGGCCGCGAGGACGGCGATCACGCCCACGACTAGCAACGCGAGCGGTTTTGGGATGACCGAAGCCGGGTCATACGTGTCCTCGCCGACCACGCTCAGGGTGTAGACGAGCATCACGGTCACCAGTCCCGCACCCACGCTCAGTTCGATCACCGCCACCTCGTACGCGCCGAGCAGGTACAGGCTGATGCTGACCGACGCGCTGACGCAAGCCAGATACAAGGCGGACGGCAGAAGATGTTTGGATATCATGGCGCGGTACGCGCAAAACGCCGCGGCAAGACCCAGGAGCAAATAGGCGATATTTTCCATGGTTTGGTTTCCAATCAGTTGAAGTATATTAGTGAGTGAAAATTTTCACTAATGATATTCATCACTATAAGCCTTGCGCTTCATCCTAATTAATTTTTACAATGGACAAATGGACTTTACCGAAAATAACGTCGGCGTCTTCTTTTCGGTCGGAATGACGCAAATTTCACGAAAAGGAGCGAAAAATTCGCGCGCATTCGTGAAACTCGCGATCAGGAATCTGATTTTCGAAGGAATTTACTACGACGGCGGCTTATTTCCCCTTCAAAATTACGCCAAAGTTCACCCTGCCCGTGCGCCGGCAAAGTCAGCGTTTGCAGACCCGCTCGGTCAACTCGACGGCCAGCCCGATGTACGACGCGGGAGAGAGGTCGAGCAGGCGGGCGCGCGTCGCTTCGTCCACGTCAATCGCTTCGCACCAGGACTTGTAATCGGCCTCGGTCAGGACGCGGCCGCGCGTCCGCGCTTTGAGCGACTCGTACGCGTCGCTCCGTCCCGCCGCGCGCAGGATGGTCTGCACGCCCTCGGCGACGACTTCCCAATGGGCGTTCAACTCGGCTTCGAGTTTTTCCTCGTCGGGAGCGATGCGCTTCATCCCCCGCCCGAGGCTGGTCCACGCCACGAGGCAGTGACCCAGCGCCGCGCCGAACGTCCGCCGCACAGTGGAGTCCGAGAGGTCGCGTTGCAGGCGCGAGACGGGTAATTTTTGGGCGTAGAACGCGAACAGCGCGTTTGCGAGACCGAGGTTCCCCTCCGCGTTTTCGAAGTCAATCGGATTCACTTTCTGCGGCATCGTCGAGGAACCGACTTCGCCTTCGACGATTGCCTGTTTCAAGCAGCCGTCGCTGATGTAACGCCAAACATCCTGCGCGAAATCAATCAGGATGGAGTTGGTGAGGCGGAGGAGGTCGAAGTAGCGGATCCAGTTGTCGTAGGGAAGGATTTGTGTGGCGACGAGGTTGGGTTCGAGGTCGAAACCCGCGACGAAGGATCGGCTGAATGCGGCCCAGTCCACGCGCGGGGCGGCGGCTTGCAGGGCGTTGAAGTTGCCGACCGCGCCCGTCAGTTTGGCTTCGAAGCGGAAGGAGGCGATCTCAGCGCGGACCTTTTGAAGCCGCGCCGCGTAGACCGCGAATTCCTTTCCCAGCGTGGTGGGGACGGCGGGCTGTCCGTGCGTGCGCGCCAGCATGGGGACGGCGCGATGACGGAGGGCGAAGTCGCAGAGCGCGGCAAGGAGGGAATCGAGCGCGGGGAGGATGACTTGGTCCCGCGAACCTTTCAGGGCGAGGGCCTGGGCGAGGTTGTTGACGTCCTCCGAGGTCAAGCCGAAGTGAAGCCACGGGATCGCGTCTGCCAGCGAGTCGGTTTGCAACTTGTCCCGAAGGAAATATTCGATGGCTTTGACGTCGTGCCGCGTCTGGCGCTCGCAGGCGAGGATGGACTCCGCGTCGGCGTCGGAGAAATCCGCATGGACGGAGGCGAGGCGGGCGGATTCGGAAGCGCTCAGGGGGCGGAACAGGCCGAGGTCGGAGAGAGCCGCCAGAAAGTCGAGTTCGACGCGCACGCGTCCGCGCAGGTAGGCGAATTCGGAGAAGAAGTCCCGCAGCGGCGCGGCCGCGTCGGCATAGCGTCCATCCAGAGGGGAGAGGGCGTGCAGCGCGTCGGTCATGGTTCGATTATATAACAGTTGTCGAGGCGGCTTTGCGCGGACGATTGCTTATGCCCCGAAGAAGTATCCCCCTCATCGCCCAGTTTCTTCCTGCGCCGCTCAACGAGAATCCAACCCGTCTTGCAAGCGCGGACGCGCCAGGGTCAGCGCCGCCAGCGACTTCGCGTCTGGGATCTCGCCTCGCTCCGCCTTGCGGAAGGCCTCTGCCAGCGGGATTTTTTCCACGCTGAGAAATTCGTCCGCGTCCGCCTCGAGCGGATCGTACGATAACTCTGTGGCGAGGAACACCACCATGAATTCGGTGGAGTAGCCCGGCGCGAGATAGAACTCGCCCAGTTTCTCCAGTCTGCCCGCCGCGAAGCCCGTCTCTTCGCGGATCTCGCGCGCCGCGCAGACTTCGGGAGCCTCGCCCGCGTCCAGCGTCCCAGCCGGGAGTTCGAGCAGGTCCATGCCCGCGGCGTGACGGTACTGCCGCACGAAGAGCAGGTTGCCCTGCGCGTCGAGCGGGATCAGCGCCACTGACCCGCCGTGTTCGATGATGTCGTATTTGGTTTCGCGGTCGTCGGGCGTCTTCAGCCAGTCGCGGCGGATGGCGAAGGCGCGGCCTTTGAACAGGATTTCAGATCCGAGTAGTTTGAATGGCATGTTTGCTCCTGTTTTCTGCGGGGGAGCGCGGGATTGGGCCGCGCTCGCAAAGTTCCAATTTGAAAAACGCCCAGGGATGGCCTGGGCGTCTCGGAGACGGGATCGGGTTAGGGAATTTTCACGGTCTGCCCGACGGTCAGGGGAGAACCGAGGGCGAGTCCGTTGGCCTGGGCGATTGCGCCCGGGTCAATGTCGCCGAAAAGACAGGCGATGCTGTAGAAAGTTTCGTCGGCGGAGGAGATCGTGTACGTAGTCGGGTGGGCGCGCAGGGCGCGCGGGCCGGGGAAGGAGCCGCTCTGCGGGATACGCAGAAGCGTGCCGGCCGGGTAGACCACTCCCTCTCGAAGGCCGCTGAGCGATAGCAGGGTCTGCGGGTCTACATTGAAGCGGCGCGCGATGCACCAGGGGAATTCGCCCGTCTGCAGGGTATAGGTGGACGGGCGGCCGCTCACAACGATCTGCGTGGGGGTGGCGGTCGCCTGACCCGCGAAGGCGTCGTCCGTCTCCGGCGTGGACGAGGGGGCGGCGCTGGCAATGGGAAGTCCCACTCCCGGCGTGGCGGTCGCCTCGGCGTCGGGTGTGCCGTTCTCGCTCTCGGGCGTCGCGCTCGGCTCGCCGTCCGCCGTGGGAGTTTGCATCATGGCGGTGGCGGTTTGGGCGATCTGCGCCATCGGGTCGCCCTGGGTGGAAATGGAGTCGCCCGCATAGATGCTGGTCGGGGCGACCGGCTGTCCCGTGTCCAGCGATCGTTGACAGGCGGGAAGCAGCAAGGCGAACAGCGCGATTATCGCCGCGAATTTTTTATAGGACATTACGAATCTCCTCGTATTTTGACTAGCGAAGATGGTAGTATATCAACAAGTTAAAGTTATAGGGCAAATTGCCAATTTGCCGAGCGCAATTTAGCAAATTGCGCTGTAACTTAACCTGTCCGCGATGGTAGCACATCACCAGTTAAGCGTCAAGACGCTTCGGATAGCCATTTTAGGGGATGTAGAAAATCGGCCTGGAGAGAGCGGTTTATTGAAAACGCTGAAACTCGTAGATTTTCATCATCTGCTGGATCACTTTCAGTTTTTCGGGCGGAACGTCGCGGAATTCAAAACCGATGTCGTGGAAGGCCGGGCTGAGGTCGCTGTCGCAACGCGTCACTGCCGCCTCGATGTGCAGGCTGTTCATGGGAAAGACCTTTGGATCGGGCAGGTCGAAGCGCAGGGCGATGGTTTTTCCCACCTCGAGCGTCTCCTCGCTGATGATCATCGCGCCGCTTTCGCTCAAATCTGAAAGATAACCCAAAAGTTTCCCGGACGCGCGTTCAAAGACACGCGAGTAGATGATGAGATATTTGCGCGGCAGTCGGCGTCTGTCCTGCATGGCGGCCTCCATTGCGAGTTTACATTACTTGTCCGGGAAAATCAACCTGTGGTTTAATCAGGACATGCGCTGGATTTACATTTCCCCTCATCTGGACGACGCCGTCCTCTCCGCGGGCGGGTTGATCTACGACCAGGCGCGCCGGGGCGAGCGCGTCGAAATCTGGACCCTCGTCTGCGGCTTCCCTCCCGAAGGCGAACTCACGCCCTTCGCGCAAGTCCTTCACTTCATGTGGGGATTCTCGTCCGCCGAAGAGACGGTGCGTCTGCGGCGGGCGGAGGACGAACGCGCCGCGGCCATCGTGGGCGCGCAAGCCGTCCACTTTGACGGTTTTCTCGACTGCATCTACCGGCGGAACGGAGACGGCGATCCGCTCTACCCGACGGAAGTGTTCGCGCCGCCGCATCCCGCGGACGACGAACTGGCCGCGAAGATGACCGCCGCGCTCGCGTCCCGCCTCCAGCCGGACGATGTGGCGCTTTGCCCGTTGACGGTCGGCCATCACGTGGACCACGTCCTCGTGCGGCGCGCGGCGGAGGGGCTGAATCGCCCGCTGACGTATTATGCCGACGTCCCGTATGTGCTGAACCATCCCGAAGAGTTGGCTCCGCTGATGGACGGCGGCCGGATGGAGGTCCAGGAGGTTTCGAGCGAGGGCGTCGAGGCCTGGAATCGGGGAGTGGCCGCCTACGCGTCCCAGATTTCCACGCTGTTCGAAAGCCCCGAAGCGATGCGGTCTTCGCTGGAGGCCTACGCCCGGGCGGGAGTCCGCCTTTGGCGATTTGGGCAGTCGGATTTCCTTGAAAGCCGCATGAAATCGTGATATAGTATGCGCGTTTCCAGCCCCGGTGGGCAATCCATGCATCTCTTCGGAGATGCAAATTTCTATCTTAACAGGGAAAGTCTATGCCAACAACATTCCTGACTAAAGAAGGCTTCCAGAAGCTTCAGGAAGAACTGGACTATTTGCGCACAGTGAAGCGTCAGGAAGTCGCTGAGCGCCTGCATGAAGCCATGGAAGGCGGGGAGTTGATCGAGAACGCCGAATACGAGGCTGCCAAGAACGAGCAGGCCTTTGTGGAAGGCCGCATCCAGGAATTGGAAGTGATGCTTGCCACCGCGCGCATCATCGAAGAGACCGGCAAGAGCAAGGAGGGCCTGATCCAGGTTGGCTCAACAATTACCATCGAGCAGGAAGGCTCTCCTGCTGAGACCTTCATCATCGTGGGCGCGGCGGAAGCCAACCCGCGCGAAGGCAAGATCTCCAACGAATCGCCCATCGGCAAGGCCGTGATCGGCCATAAAGCCGGCGAGACGCTGCAGGTGGAGACGCCCGGCGGCCATTTCAAGGTCAAGATCGTCAAGGTGAAGTAACAGGGGCTGTGTAAACTCGCGGCCCCGCGCAACGCGTTTGCGCGGGGTTTTTTTATGCCGAAAGGTTTTCGCATGTCAGAATATTCCCCGCTTGAGAAGATCCGCATCCAGAAACTGGAGGAGTTGCGCGCCGAGGGGATCGAGCCGTATCCCACGCGCGCGACGCGCACGCATACCAGCGTGCAGGCCGTCGCCGAATTCGAAGCCGCCGAGAAGGAGGGACGCCAGGTCGAAGCGACTTTGGCGGGACGCATCCGCGCCGTGCGGCCGATGGGCAAACTCTCGTTCGCGCACATCGAGGACGGCGAGGGCAAAGTCCAGTTGTTCTTCCGCGTCAACGAGATCGGACAGGACCAGGTGGACCTCTTCAATAAGATGTTTGATATCGGCGATTTCATCCAGGCGAGCGGGAGCATGATCCGCACGAAGACGGGCGAGGCGACGCTGCTCGTCCGTGAGTTCAAGATGCTGGCGAAGGCCGTCAGCCCGCTGCCCGCCGCGAAAGACGAGACGCTCGAAGACGGGACGGTCGTCCGCCATGCCGCGCTCGAAGACGCGGAGATCCGCGCCCGCCAGCGCTACGCGGACCTGGCCGTCAATCCCGAAGTCCGCGAGACGTTCCGCAAGCGCGCCGCCATC
Source organism: Anaerolineales bacterium UBA7227 (assembly GCA_002473085.1). GTDB lineage: Bacteria > Chloroflexota > Anaerolineae > Anaerolineales > Villigracilaceae > Denitrolinea > Denitrolinea symbiosum. The sequence continues at coordinate 5,846 of DKTP01000106.1, read as the reverse complement.
GTCAAGGCGCTGCGCGAGTTCCTCGACGATAAAGGTTTCCTCGAAGTCGAAACGCCCATCCTCCAGCCGTTGTATGGCGGCGCGGCGGCGCGTCCGTTCGTCACGCATCACAACGAACTCGACCAGGACATGTACCTGAGAATTTCGTTCGAGTTGTATCTCAAACGCCTGCTGGTCGGCAACCTCGAAAAAGTCTACGAGATCGGGCGCGACTTCCGCAACGAGGGCGTCTCGTTCAAACACAATCCCGAATTCACGCAGCTCGAATTCTATTGGGCCTACGCCGATTATTTGCAGGTGATGGAATTGACCGAGCAGATGGTCTCGACCGTCGCGCAGCAAGTCCTCGGGACGACGAAGATCAAATACAAGGAACACGAGATAGACCTGACCCCTCCCTGGCGGCGGCTCGAAATGCGGCAGGGACTGCTTGACGCGACCGGCGTGGACATTTACGCGCACGTCGATTCGGACTCGCTTGCGGCGGCTCTGCGGGCGAAGGGCTTTGTTCCTCCCGTCGGCGTGACGCGCGGCAAACTGGTGGACTGGGCGCTCTCCGAGAAACTCGAGCCGACGCTCATCCAGCCGACCTTCCTCTACGACTATCCGCGCGACATCTCCCCGCTGGCGAAGTCGCGTCCCGGCGACCCGCTGACGGTGGAACGCTTCGAGGTGTACATCGCGGGATTCGAATTATGCAACGCCTTCACCGAGTTGAACGATCCGCTCGACCAGGAGTCCCGCTTCCTTGAGATGGGACGCGACTACAAGTCGGACGACGAGGAACGTCATCCGCTCGACGAGGATTATCTGCGCGCCATGCGTTACGGGATGCCTCCCACCGGCGGCTTCGGCATGGGCGTGGACCGTCTCGTGATGTTGTTGACCGACAAGCGCTCCATCCGCGAAGTCTTGCTGTTCCCCGCCCTGCGGAAGGAAGAATGATCGCCCAGTGAAAGGAAGTTTTCATGCCCGGCCTCACCCCCGATAAAGTTCAGCAGATCCACGACCTGATCCACGAGCGGCGGATCATTGAAGCCATAAAACTATACCGCCAAGCGACCGGCGCCGGCCTTGCCGAAGCCAAGACTGCCGTGGAAAAGATGTTTCAAAACGAGGTCGCCAAACCTCCCTCGGCGGCGATGGACTACGATAATCCCGTTCTCGAAGGCAAGATCAGGTCCCTGCTTGCCCAGGGGAAGAAAATCGAAGCGGTCCAGATCTATCGTGACGAATATAAGGTCGGGCTGAAGGCAGCCAAAGACGCGGTGGGCCGGGTCGAGGCGTCCCTGAAGCGGGCGAAGACGCAAATCAGCGCGCAGGACGAGCCAGTCATCAGCGGCGATCCCTTTGCGGAGGACGACGGCGGCAGCCGGCGCGTCGCGTTCCTGATCGCGGCGGCGTTCGCGGCCCTGGCTTGCGCTGCGGCCGCTTTCTTTCTCTTTGTCGCGAGGGGTTTCTAAAATATGAAAAAATTGAACTGGCTTTTGGTCGCAGGCGACATCCTCGCGGTCATCGTGATCACGATCATCGGTTTCGCCACGCATCGCGAGGTGGGCGCGGCTTTCCTGCCGCGCATGGCTACCACCTTCGTCCCGATGGCGGTCGGCTGGTTCGCGCTCGCGCCCGCCCTCGGCCTGTTCGAGGCGGACCGCGTCCTGCGCGTGGATGGATTGTGGCGCGCCGCGCTGGCGGGATTCTACGCGGGGCAGTTGGCCGTTGTCCTGCGCGGACTGTGGCTGAACGCTCCCGTCCTCCCTTTGTTTGGGATCATCCTCGGCGCGACCTCCGCGCTCGGGATGGTAGTCTGGAGGGGGATTTGGCTGGTGGGAAAAGGCGGGAAGAAATAGACTTCTGCGGAAAAGTTTCCCGCCGCGAATTTCGCGAATGCGCGCGAACTTTCCATGATTTTTCGTGAAATTCGCGCCATTCGCGGCAGAAGGAAAACACAACCGCCGCGGCGCATGGCGGCATGTGGTTATAATCTCCTCATGTTTCGCAAAGTCCCTATCCTGGCCGCGCTGCTCTTGCTCGCCGCGTCCTGCGCGCCTGCCGCTTCGACCAATCCCACCTCGGCGCTCACCCCCTATCTAACTCTCACGCCCAGCGCGACGGCTGCCCCCCTTCCTTTGGAAGATGAACAGGACAGCCAGCCCGCGCTCCCCACGCCCACGCCGTTCACCTACATCGTTCAAGCGGGCGACACGATGGGCGCGATCGCCCAAAAATTCGGCGTCACGCTGGACGCCCTCATCGCCGCGAATCCCACCGTCTCGCCCAACGCCATGCCCATCGGCGCGGCGCTGCGCATCCCCACCGACCAAAATAATCCCACCGGCGAGTCCACGCCCACGCCCGTCCCGTTTGCGATTTCGCAAGTGGATTGTTACCCGACTCTCGACGGCGGGATGTGGTGCTTCGCCCTGGCGCGCAACGACTCGGACGCCGCGCTGGAAAATCTCTCCGCCCGCATCTCGCTTCTCGCCGCGGACGGGGAAGCGGTCGCGGCCCAGGACGCGATCCCGCCCCTCAACGTTTTGCCGCCGCGCGCCTCCCTGCCGTTGACGACGTTCTTCGCGTCCCCCGTCCCTGCGGACGCGCGCCCGCGCGTGCGGATTCTCTCGTCCATGATTTTGCCCGCGGACGACGCGCGCTATCTCCCCGTCTCCATCCTCGACTCGGCGACCGAGATCGCGCCGAACGGGTTGACCGCGCGCGTCAGCGGACAGGTCTCTTTGCCGACAGTCGCCGCGGCTGGGACGGTCTGGGTGGCCGCGGTGGCCTACGACGACGCGGGCCGCGTTGTAGGATTCCGCCGCTGGGAGGGGACGGGAGCGGCCGGGGCGAGTATCCCGTTCGAGATGACGGTGTCCAGCCTCGGGTCACGCGTGACGCGGGTGGAGTTGTTGGCGGAAGCGCGTCCCTGATCCAAAGTCCGAATTTACCGTCGTCATTTTCCTTCCAGCCACATGTATCGCTCGATGGGGATGTCTATCGGGGTGAAGACGTAGCCTTTGACGTAGGGTTTGACCAGCGTGTAACTTAACGAGTGGACGGTGAACAGCGCGGCCGCGTCGTCCACGATCATCTGCTCGGCCTGCTGGTAGAGCGCGATGCGTTTGGTCACGTCGCGTTCGACGCGCGCCTGTTCGAGCAGGGCGTCGAGCGCGGGGTTGGAGTAGTGACCGGTGTTCTGCGCCGAGCCGGTGTGGAAGAGGATGTCGGCGAAATTTTCGGGGTCGGGATAGTCCGCGCACCAGCCGGTGTTGAAGAGTTGTCCGTGATTGCCGGAGAACACCTGCTCGAGGTAGAAGTTCGGCTCGAGGTTTTCGACCGTGATCGTCACGCCGAGAGTCTGCTGCCACATTTGGATCATGGCGGCCACGTCCGCGCTCACGTAACTGCCGTAGCCCGCGTTGGTGAAGACGATGGGCGGCAGGTTTTTTCCATATTTCGAGGCAGCCAGTAATTTGCGGGCTTCTTCGGGGTTGTGACGCAGGCCGTCGAGGTTCACGTTGAAGCCCGGCAAGCCCGGCGGATAGAGGCCGGTGGCGGGCAGGGCGCGTCCACTGTAGACGATGTCCATATATTTCTGGCGGTCGAACGCCAGGCTGAACGCCTTGCGGACGTTGAGGTCGTCGAAGGGCGGTTTGGTCACGTCGAAGACCACGTAACTGGTGCAGAGGTCCACGCCGGAGACAACCTCCTTTTGCATCGGCTCGTCGGGGTCGGCGAAGCGGTCCACCGCGTAGAGCGGCAGGCCGGTGAGGTCGATGTCTCCCGATTCGTACAGGCGGAATCCCACGCCCGCGTACAGGTTGATCACGACGTACGGGATGGACGGCGCGCCGAGGTAAAAGTCCATGTTGCGTTCATAGACGATGCGCCTGGACGGGGTCCATTCCGCGAGTTTGTACGGCCCGGTCCCGTTGGGATGGCGGTACCAGTCCCCGCCCGATTCCACGTTGGCTTTGTCCACCACGAAGGCGGTGGGGTAGGTGAGTTTCATCAGGAAGTAGGATTTGGGCGCGTCGATCGTCACTTGCAAAGTGCGCTCGTCAACGGCCTTCAAGCCGCGGATGTGGTCGGCCTGCCCGGCGCGCATCTCTTTGACGCCCACGATGTCGCCGAGGTAGGTAAGGACGGTGTCCGAGGCCAACGCGGGACTGGCGGCGCGCTCCCACGAGTAGACGAAGTCCTGCGCGGCGACGGCGCGTCCGTCGTGGAATTTGGCGTTGGCGCGCAGGTGGAAGGTGTACGTCATCCCGTCCGCGCTGACCTCCCAGCGTTCGGCCAGTTCGGGGACGAGGTTGAGGCGCGGGTCGAGCGAGACCAGTCCGCTGAAGGCGCGCTTGTCGCCCGATCCGTATGTGGTGGCGGGATCGTACGTGCGCGGGTTCTGGCTTTCGCCTCCCGCCAGGACGAGCGCCTGGTTCAGCGGGACCTGGATGGCCTCCGCCGGCGCGACCGGGCGCGCGGCGATCAGCAAAATGACGGCGAGCAGCAACAGGCGAGGGATGCGTTTCATTGCTCGCCTCCTTTCTTTTTCTGGTTCTGGCTCCGCACGACGATCCCGATGAAGACGACCCCGATGATGAGCAGGAGGAGACAGCAGAATCCCAGCAGGGCGAGGGTCAACAGGAGCGGCGGTCCCTGGGACGAGGTCGGCGGCGCGGACGCGTCTGGCGTGGAGAACGAGGAGGTGGGGACGACGAACGGCGTGGGCGTGGCCGCGAACGAGTCGCCGCCGACGGGGACGATGGTGGGGACAAAGGTCGGGGTGGGTTGCGCGGTCGGGAGGGCAGAGACGGCCATCGGTCGGGCTTGAATCGCCGCCCGCCATTCGACTTCGAGTCCCTCCACGTTGAATCCGTAGATTTGCTGCAGGGCGTCGTCCACGGTCGCGCCGTCGCGCAGGGCCAGCAGGAGGTCGTTCATCTTTTCCTGTCCGTGGGCTTCGATCAAAAATTTGACGACGCTGTAAGACTGGCTGTAGGAGAGGGTGGCTTTGTCGCGGACTTCGGAGAAGCCGCCGCTAAGGGAGCGGATGCTGAGGAGCGTGTTGTTTTTAATGGCGTCGTCAAGCTGCGACTGCGAGATTGGGTCGAGGCGGCCCTCGCTGTAAACCGCCAGTCCTTCGTTGAGCCAGGTGGGGACGTCGCCGAGGCAGGAGAAGGTGCGGTGGCCGACGAGAACGTGCGTCAATTCGTGGACGATGGAGTCTTTGCCCCAGTCCAGGTCTTGTTTGGAAACGCCGAGGATCACGATGTCGTTGATGGGGAAGGCCTGTCCGCCGGTCCAGGAAGGCTCGTACAGGACGGCGTCTCTCATGTCGTTGGTGTTGGCGTAGATGTAGAAATCCACCGGCGCGTCGAGGCTGAGACCGGCGTCGTTGTGGAGTCGCTCCAGCCCGGCCGAGGCGGAATCGAGCAGGGTTTGCGCGAAGGTCTGGTCGCCCGAATACCAATGCAGGCGGAGGCCGCCTTCCGTGATGGTCTGCCAGCGATGTGTGGAGTCGATCCAGGCGACGGTCTTTTGCTCGGTCACGGTCTCCTGTCCGTTGGCGTCCACGATGCGCCAGCGCCACCAGATGGTTTCGCCGGGCGGCAGGGAACCAGACTGGCGCATGTCCCACGTCCACGAGACGGAGACGTTTGCCGCGGGCTGGAAGACGGGGAAGGCTTTAGCGACGACGGTCCCGCAGGTCAACTGGTCCGCGCCGTATTCGAGCGTGACCGAGGCGACGGTCGCGCTGCTGGCGATGTCGGCTTGAAACGTGACGCTGTCTGGAAATTGGAGGATCGCCTTATCCTCGCTGACGCTGGCGGGCAGGGCGGCGGCGCGAG
>DKTP01000022.1:8111-13469 GCA_002473085.1 Anaerolineales bacterium UBA7227 | reverse complement strand
GAGCGTGGATTGAAACGCTGGATGCTTTTACGGCCAAAACTGACGGTGTGGTCGCTCCCTTCACTGGGAGCGTGGATTGAAACAGCAGGACGGCGAACATAGGCCGAGGCGGTCAGACGAGGCGCGGGCGATTCCGCCCACGCCCTTGAACGACGGCGGATGCGCCGAGAGCAGGGGCGTGAGGCGGATGCCGAATGCCCGGCGGTTACGCCGCGTAGCGGTTCCAGACAGCACGCAGGGACTCGACCAGAGACGCGTCCACCGGCAAAGTCATCTCTTTTGCATTGGGCCAGGGAGCGCCATTGGGCATGGTCATATTCCCGATCATCCGCTCGGCTTCCACGCGTATGGTTCGGGACGTATGCCAGGTGAGCGAGCGCAGGAGGACACACGAGGAAAGTGTGTTGCTAACCAGCGTGCCATGCGCGTTAATTTTGATGATCTCTTCCCCTTGCCACTCAGGTTGATTTCCGTGACGACGCCAGACCGACCATGCGCCAGGCTGAGATGGTCATTCAGATAGACCGTTTGACCAACCTCGAATTTTCCCGTGTAAATGTGTTTCTTTTTCATGTGTTTTGTTTGATCATCCTTCCTCGGATGGGATTTGTTGGATCTGTCCGCGTCGGGCAGAGCGCAGGCGGATGGTTTCGTAGATCAGCAGCACGGCAAACAAGAGGGGAGGCAGCAGACGGAAGATCGGTTCACTGTATTCCCAGGATTGGAAACGCACAGCCAGCCAGGAAGCGCCACCGACGAATATCCCGCCCACGGCCATCCCACCCCAGACCAGTTCCCCGGCATACAGGAATACGACTGTCAGCCAGGATACCTGTATCAGGATCAAAGCGCCCTGCAACGCCATCAGGGAAATGGCGGGGGGAAGCGAGCGTAAATTCTCTGTACGGTGTTCATGCCGTACCAGGCAGCGAGCAGCCAACCCGCGAGCGCCGCGTCGATAACGGTCGCTAGAGCGTGGTCAGTGACGCGGATCATGGTTATATGTCCTTCTTTTGAAAGCGGATACCGGAATGGTTTTTTCCCCAAGCCTCGATCGTTTTCCAGATGGCTTTGTCCGCCGCAACGTGAGACGGGAAACGGTCAGGCTGGTTGGCGCGTTCGAGAATGCCGTTGCCGTTCAGCCGCCAAAACGCTCCATCGTCCGAGACGATGATGCACGGACGCGCAGGCTGGGGCGGGATCCCGCGACGTTTGAGCCGTCGAAATCGTTGCATAGATCTGGTCTCCTTTCAGATTTTAAAAAAGCATCCCACCGGTGACTTGCTCGGCGGGATGTTATAATCATCTCGTCGGTGGTACTGCACCGGCCGCGCCCTGGGGCGTCACCTCGCTCCAGGGCGCAATTTTTTGGTGGAGAGCGCAGGAATCGAACCTGCGTGACGGGTATTTCTCCGACAGTTTTTATTCCGCCGATTTAGCATTTCCCGCCACCCCTCTCGTCGGGGCGCGCCTCCTTTACGCCATCTCTCCGCTGTCAAAGCGCTGATGGGCGGGAGTGTAGCATCATTGCTAGAAGTTATCAATAACTTCTAGCGATTTACAAATAAAAAAAGCGACCTTCGAAAGTCGCTCAAGATGAAAATCTTATGTCGCTAATGGGACGGTTTTCGGTTTGTAAGGAGTGCCATCTGGATTAAAAAGCCATTTTCCCTGACCCTTGCGCTTGCGATAAACTTCCGCACAATAAGCAACATCTGCTTCGTCAATTAGCCTACGATTTTTTTCATGTCCGAGAGTTTCGATAATTCCTCGTTGCACCCAAATAGTAATTGTCGGGCTTGCAATTCCATACTTCCTCGCCGCCTCACTGATCCAAATCGTGGTCCCCTTTAAATGAGCGTGTTTTTTATATTCGGGCAGATCTTCCTTGTGGATGGGCAGGCTGTTCTCGTCCACAGCAATTTCTCCTTTGATAATGACGGCGCGAATTGTACCATTTTCGACCATCGTTTTCAGGCGCGCCGCGCTCAGCCCGTACTTACGGGCGGCTTCGGCAAGGGGGAGAAAAGCGGGAAGAGAGTTTGCCATAAGACAGTGTGCCGAGGGCGAGATTTGAACTCGCGACCAAGGGCTTATGAGTCCCCTGCTCTACCACTGAGCTACCTCGGCGTGGACGGAGCGGGCAAAATATACTATGTGAGCATGGATTTGTCAACGAGCGCCGACGAACTCCAAAACCAGCAGGGCCGCGAATCCCGCGACGATGGTCAACAGGCTGTTCTTCGTCCAGGCCGCGACCGCGATGGCGACGAGACCCGCCAGCAGACGCGTGTTGCCGAGACTGAGGTCGAACTGCCCTTCGGGGAGAAACAACCCGGGAAAAATGATGGCGGATAACACTGCGATCGGGACGTAATGCAGGGCGCGGCGCATCGCCGCCGGGACCTCGTAGCGTCCCATCAGCCAGACGAAGGAGAAGCGCATCCCGAAGGTCGCCAGGCCGCTCAGGATCATGGTCAGCCAGATGTTCATTGTTCCTCCTGCGCGTCGCGCGGTTTGGAGGCTCGCGCGAGGAGGCTCTCCAGCATGGTCCCGACCGCGATCCCCGTCAGCGCGGCGAGGATGAGACCGAGTTTGTAGGGAAGCGAGTACGCCGCCAGCGCGACGAGTCCCGCGGAGAGGGACGCCGCGAACGCGGGGGATTTCTTCAGCACGGGGACGACCATCGCGATGAATGTGAGCGGCAGGGCAAAGTCGAGGGGCAGAGTCGTCGGGAGGGCCGCGCCCAGCCAAAGTCCAAGCGCGCCGCTCGCCTGCCAGACAGACCAAAGAGCGAGTCCCGCGCCGAGGAAGTAGTAGTGCGCGCCCATCGTCCCGCCGACGCGTTCGTAGTTCAGGATGGCGACCGCGTAGGCTTCGTCGGTCATCAAATAGGAGAGGACGATTTTCCAGCGCAGCGACAGATCGTGTAAATACGGCGCGAGCGAGGCGGAGTAGAGCATGTGGCGCAGGTTGATCACCGCGATGGCGAGGAAGATGATGACGGCCGGCGTAGCGTCGTGGACGAGTTGCGCGAACGCGAATTGCGACGAACCCGCGAAGATGACGGACGACATGGCTTGCGCGGCGGCGGGAGGGATGCCCGCGCTGAGGGCCAGCGCCCCGTAGATGAGGCCGAAGGGAAATACGCCAATGAGAAGCGGGAGTTCAGCGCGAACTCCCGCCCAGAAGTGAGAGGAAGGTTTCATATTCAGTTTGGAAGAGGGATTTGAACGATCTCGCAGCGCGAGGCTTGCAAATACATTTCGTGGATGGCTTGCTCGAGCAGGTTTTTAATGCGGACGCGCTCGACGGCCGGTTTGACGAAGGGATTATAACGCACCGGCCTCCCGACGCGGACCGTGAACGATTCGGCGTGGACCGCGAGCGGGTAAAAGGATAGGCTCTTTCCAACACGCTCAAAGTATAGTTCGCCCAGGCGGGCAAATCCTTTTTGGAAGGGCGTCATCCGATAGCGAGGGTCCATCGGCAGGGCGGGGTCTTCGGGAAAGATCAGGATGACGTTTCCTTCCGCCAGCAAGTCCACGCTGAGGCGCAGGGTTTCGAGGGAACCTTCGGGCGTGTGATAAACGGGAATCCCGCCGACGGCGCGCAGGAGCGGGATATGGATCTTCGAGATGGCCTCCGCGACGAAACGGCTGAACGGCGGCGGGACGCGCAACTGCGGTTCGACAAAGTCCCGGCGGAGGTAGTCCGCGGCGAGGAGCGGATCGAGCATGTCGGCCTGGATCCAGGCGCGGAGCGGAAGCGGGATGGCCGCGCCGACCGCGATCGGTCCGAGCGCGCCGAGGTGGTTGGAGACGAAGACCGCCGGGCCGCGTTCGGGCAGGTAGTCCGCGCCCAGCAGGTCGCCGCCCCAGATCAATTCCTGAAAACACCAGCGGACGAATCGGTAGAGTCGGTCGTTCACGTCAACTCCGAAAACGCCAATGATGGTTTTCCGCGCCGACGCCTCTTGCAGGGGCTGTTAAATTGATATAACCCAAAAATGGGGATTCGGTTTGAAAAAAGGGGAATCGGCGCAAAATCTCCTCCGCAAACGGATGACCTTTGACATCCGCCTTTGTGACGCATGGCACTACTCGTCTAGCGCAGATACGGACATAATCGGTTTGGACACATATCATCCTATTTCTGTCCAACTTCTCGGAAACTGCGTAAGCGGCGTTCTCCCACGCGGTCACAGCGGCGAAGAACGCCAACTGCGCGACATAAGGAGACCCAATGGCAGTCAAAGGCTGGATCGAAGTCAGCGACACATACTGTAAGGGCTGCGAGCTCTGCGTCAGCGCCTGCCCGCAAGGCGTGATGGAATTGGATATGTCACGTCTGACGCCCAAGGGATACCACCCCGCGCACATCTTCAAGGAAGGCTGCACGGGGTGTGTTGTTTGCGCGCTGGTCTGTCCCGACGCGGCGATCACGGTCTACCGCGAGGTGATCAAAGCGGCCGTCCCGGCCCCGGCGTAACCAACCGCCAGGAACGCGAAGACGCGTCCGCCTTTCATCCAAAGACTGCGCGGCCTTCGCGCTCGCGGAAAAACTACTTGGAGAATATCAATGCCCAAAGAACTATGGAAAGGCAATGAAGCGATCGCGGAAGCGGCGGTGCGCGCGGGGCTGGAGGCCTACTTCGGCTACCCGATCACCCCGCAGACCGAGATCCTTGAATACCTCTCGCGGCGCATGCCCGAACTCGGGCGCGCTTTCGTGCAGGCCGAATCGGAACTCGGCGCGATCAACATGGTCTACGGCGCGGCCTGCGCGGGCGTGCGCGTCATGTCCACCTCCTCCAGCCCGGGCGTGAGCCTGATGATGGAGGGACTCTCCTACATCGCGGGGACGGAAGTCCCGGCGGTACTGGTCAACGTGATGCGCGGCGGACCGGGACTCGGCAACATCGCCCCGGCGCAATCGGACTACAACCAGGCCGTGCGCGGCGGCGGTCACGGAGACTACCCGCGCATCGTCCTCGCGCCCGCGTCGGTGCAGGAGGCGATTGACCTGATGGGGCTGTCGTTCGACCTGGCCGAAAAATATCGGATGATCTGCATGATGATCCTCGACGGCTCGATCGGACAAATGATGGAACCCGCCGAAATGCCCGAAATGAAACCGGTCGTCCGCAAGGATTGGTCGTGGGCCACCAACGGCGCGATCGGACGCGAGCGGCGCATCCTTTCTTCCATTTATATCAACCCGCCCGCCGAGGAAGTCGCCAACTTCCGCCTCGGCAAACGCTGGCAGGAAGTGGAAGCCAGCGAAGTCCGCTTCAAGGAATATCACCTGGACGACGCCGAATTCGCGGTCGTCGGCTTCGGGACGGCGGGACGCGTC
>DKTP01000022.1:0-8016 GCA_002473085.1 Anaerolineales bacterium UBA7227 | reverse complement strand
CTTTCAGCGGTGCGCGCGGCGCGAGCCGAGGGGATCAAAGTCGGGTTGCTGCGTCCGATCACCGTCAGCCCGTTCCCGTACCAGGTCATCGAGGAACTGGCGGGACGCGTGAGCGGCTTCCTGGTCGTCGAGATGAACATGGGGCAGATGTACGACGACGTGCGCCTCGCGACGCGCGGACGCGTCCCCGTGGAATTCTACGGTCGGACGGGCGGCGTGGTGCCATTCCCCGACGAGATCCTGGCTGAGATCCGCCGCGTCGCCGCGGGACAGTGGTCCGCCGAGGCCGACACGCGCATTTCCTGGCAGGCGCGCATGGCGGACGTGATCGGCGGAAAATAGAGGAACCATGACACTAACTGCACCCAATCATCTTGTTTACGACCGGCCCGAAGGCTTTACCGAAACGCCAACGCATTACTGTCCCGGCTGTACGCACGGCGTGGCGCACCGCCTGGTGGCGGAAGTGTTGGAGGAGATGGACCTCCTCCCCAAGACCATCGGCGTCGCGCCGGTGGGATGCGCGGTGTTCGCCTACAATTATTTCTCCACAGACTTCGTCGAGGCCCCGCACGGACGCGCGCCGGCCATGGCGACGGGCATCAAACGCGTCCTGCCCGACCGCATCGTCTTCACCTACCAGGGCGACGGCGACATGGCCTCCATCGGCATGGGCGAGATCGTCCACGCCGCGGCGCGCGGGGAGAATATCACCGTCGTCTTCATCAACAACGCCAACTACGGCATGACCGGCGGACAGATGGCTCCCACCACCCTGCCCGGCATGAAGACGACCTCCTCGCCCAACGGCCGCGACGTGGAGACGCAGGGCTATCCCATCCGCATGGCGGAATTGCTCGCCACGCTGGACGGCGCGGGCTACGTGGTGCGCCGTTCGCTGCACGACCCGAAGAATATCCGCCTCGCGAAAAAGGCGATTCGCATCGCTTTCGAGACGCAGGTGCGCGGGCTGGGATTCTCGCTGGTCGAACTGCTCTCCACCTGCCCGACCAACTGGGGACTGACGCCGGTCGAGTCGCTGAAATTCGTGGAAGAGAAAATGGTCCCCGCCTTCCCGCTTGGCGATTACAAAGTCGCCGCGGGAGTGGCTCAGATCAAAGTATAGAGAGTAGAGAGCAGGGAGATACGCGTTACAAGTTACACGTTACTTCGACCTGTGTACGTGTCTACCTGAGTTCTTGTGTATTTCACGGAGTGAACAATGCAAAAAGAAATTCTCATCGCAGGGTTTGGCGGACAGGGCGTGCTGTTCGCGGGACAGGTGCTGGCGTACGCGGCCATGGACGCGGGCAAGACCGTGACGTGGATCCCCTCCTACGGCCCCGAAATGCGCGGCGGGACGGCCAACTGCACCGTGGTCATCGCGGACGAGGAGATCGGCTCCCCGCTGGTCAAGAATCCGCCCGCCGTCATCGCGCTGAACCTGCCGTCCTTCGATAAATATGAAGAACTGCTCCAGCCGGGCGGTGTGCTGATCGTCAACCAAAGCATGGTGGACCGTCCCGCCAAACGCGACGATATCACCGTCATCTTCATCCCCGGCAACGAGATTGCCGAAGAGACGGGCGACCGCCGCCTGCTCAATATGGTGATGGTCGGCGGGCTGCTGGCGGCCTTCCCCATCCTGCCGCTGGACGACGCCAAAGCCGCGCTGAAGGCGCATCTCCCGGCGAAACACCAGAAGTTAATCCCCAACAACTATGCCGCCATGGATAAGGGATACGCCCACGCCATGCAGCAATTGGAGAAGGTCGCGGCGACGTGAGCGGAGAGCAGAAGGCAGTAAGCCCGTTTCAAAAGAGACGGGCTTATTTTTTCACTGAGGAGCGGATAATTGTCTGGGCTTTTTAAGCGCAAAACCGCCAGGACTCAAAAATTCTTTGTGGCTTCGTGACTTCGCGTCAAGCCTACCACTTTAGCCGCTCTCGAAAGCCGCAAAACGCGTATTATCATTTCTGTCAGGCAGGACAAAAGTCCCTTACCAGCCTCCGCAAGCGCGGGTATGCTGGGCGCAGGAGAGTGTCGCATGAAACATCCCATCTTTGCATCGCTTCCAGCGCTTTTATTGATCGTCCTTCTCGCCTGCGGACCGAACGCCGCCCCCGCGCAGGCCGCCTCGCTGGGGTACTCGCTGCGCTTCCGCGGACACGGCACAGGCGGCATTGACCGCGTCAAAATCAAGATCGACGCGCCCGCCGTCCCCGCCGACGCGGGAGGCAACTTCACCATCGAATTCTGGATCAAAGCCTCCCTCGCCGACAACGCCAGCCCGGCCTGCGTCGCGGGCCGGGACAACTGGATCAAGGGCAACATCATCGTGGACCGCGACGTCCACGGCCGGGGCGACTACGGCGACTTCGGAATTTCCATCGCCAACGGGCGCGTCGCCTTCGGGGTCTCGCGCGGCGCGGCGAAAACCACCCTATGCGGAACGACCAACGTCGCGGACAACCAATGGCGCCACATCGCCGTCACGCGGGCAAACGCCACCGGCGCGATAAAAATCTTCGTGGACGGCAAACTGGACGCCTCGGGCGTCGGGCCAAAAGGCAACGTCAGTTACCGCAACGGACGCCCCACCTCGTATCCCAACTCTGACCCCTACCTCGTCCTCGGCGCGGAAAAACACGACGCCGGCCCGGACTACCCCTCCTACAACGGCTACTTCGACGAACTGCGGATTTCCAAGGTCGTCCGCTACGCCGCCGACTTCGCCAAACCGTCCGCCCCGTTCAAAGCGGACGCGAACACCCTGGCCCTCTACCACTTCAACGAAGGTCCCGCCGGCCCCTGCCGGGGGACCGTGATTGACTGGTCCGAGTCGGGACGGAGCGCGGGACAATGCAAGTTCGGCGGACGCGCCCCCGCGGGACCGTCGTACGCGGCCGTCAGCCCGTTTGCCGCGCCGCCGACGCCGCCTCCCACAACGGGCGGCGGGCCCACGCTGGCGGGCTGTCCCATCTTCCCCGCGGATAATATCTGGAACGCCCGCGTGGACAACCTCCCCGTCCACGCCCGAAGCGCCGCCTGGATCAACAGCATCGGCGCCTCCACCGGCTTCCACATGGACTTCGGCAAGGGGAATTATCAGGGCGGGCCGATGGGCATCCCCTACAACGTCGTGGCGGGTTCGACCGTCCCCAAATACAACGTCAACTTCTACTATCCCGACGAATCCGACCTGGGCCCGTATCCGATTCCCAGCAACCCGAAGATGGAATACGGCTCGGACCATCACATCCTGACGCTCGACACCGAGACCTGCAAGCTTTACGAAATTTACGACGCCTCCTTCAAAAACGGAAAATGGAGCGCCGGTTCGGGCGCCATCTGGGACCTGAACTCGCACGCCCTCCGTCCCAACGGTTGGACGTCCGCCGACGCGGCCGGCCTGCCCATCCTGCCCGGTCTCGTCCGCTACGACGAAGTGGCCGCGGGAGCGATCAACCACGCCATCCGCTTCACCATCAGCCGCACCAACAGTTACATCTGGCCGGCGCGCCACCTTACCAGCGGGCGGCCTGGCGTCCTCACCAACACGCCGCCCATGGGCGCGCGCTTCCGATTGAAGGCCAATTACGACACCCGCGGTTTCGCCCCGGAGATGCAGGTCATTTTGCAAGCCATGAAGACCTACGGGATCATCGTAGCCGACAACGGCTCAGACTGGTACGTGAGCGGCGAGCCAGACAACCGCTGGGACAACGACATGCTCCACACCCTCGACGTGTTGACCGGGCGCGACTTCGAGGCTGTGGACACATCCAGCCTCATGGTCAACGCCAACTCGGGACAGGCCAAACTGCCGCGCACCGTCTGGAAGCCCGCCGTCGGAACGACGTGGCAATGGCAGCTCAACCAGCCCGTCAACACCGCCTACAACGCGAAGGTCTACGACGTGGACATGTTCGAGACGCCGATCGCGACCGTCAACGAGCTGCACGCGAAAGGGAGGAAGGTCGTCTGTTACATCAGCGCGGGTTCGTGGGAAGACTGGCGTCCCGACGCGGCGCAATTCCCCGCCGAAGTATTGGGCAACGACTACGACGGCTGGCCCGGCGAGAAGTGGCTCGACATCCGCCGCATTGACCTGCTGGCGCCCATCATGCGCGCCCGCTTGGACCAATGCCGCGCCAAGGGCTTCGACGCGGTGGAGCCGGATAACATCGAAGGCTATCTCGAAGACACGGGCTTCCCGCTCGCTTACGCCGATCAGATCGCGTACAACAAATGGTTCGCCGGCGAGGCCCACGCCCGCGGTCTCTCCATCGGCCTGAAAAACGGCTCGGAGCAAGTGGCGGATTTGCTCAGCTACTTCGATTGGGCGCTGACCGAGGACTGCTTCTACTACGATTGGTGCGCGGACATGCTTCCGTTTATCACGACGGGCAAACCCGTCTTCGCGGCGGAATATACCGACCTCGGCAGCGCTCTCGATCAATTCTGTCCCTCCTTCGCCTCCTGGAGATTCAGCGGCATCCTCAAACGTCGCAACCTGGGCAGTTGGATTCAGGCCTGCCCGTAGATCCCCCTTAAAACAAGCCCCGTGACCGCCTGGTCACGGGGCGAACAACAACTATTCAGTTGTCGTTTTCCGCCCGCCGCTCGCGGACCTCCACCAGCGTTAATCCATCGGGGATTCTCGCGAAGACCGTTTTTGATGTTGGTCTTTCCAGTATTCAGGCCGTTCGCGGACGGGCAGTTTTTCCATCCATATTATAGGGGCAACGGAGTCAAAATTCAACTTACAATTGTCTTAAGGCAAAGCGATCCGCGAAGTGGAAAAGGAATTGTCGGTCGACCACGAAAACCGCGCGCAACTTGCGCTCTCTAGCGCAATGCGTCGCGATGGCGGTACGGCTGAATCAGTCCTTAA
Source organism: Anaerolineales bacterium UBA7227 (assembly GCA_002473085.1). Lineage (GTDB taxonomy): Bacteria > Chloroflexota > Anaerolineae > Anaerolineales > Villigracilaceae > Denitrolinea > Denitrolinea symbiosum. Next base: position 3,119 of record DKTP01000022.1, on the reverse strand, counting down.
CCGCTGGCGCGCCCCGTCCATATGGCAGTAGCAAAGTCGCTTGACTAGTTGGCCGATATGGAAGGCGAGTAGCGCGAACACCAGCGCTTGCGCCAGGTACAAGTGTGGGCGAATTTTGCGAATTTTCCTGGGCTTTTTCGCGTCACACCTGCCTTTGCGGGCGGCGCAGGGGTTCGCGAATTCGCGGCATTCGCGATAAAAATCCTCAGACTTTGAGAAAGCCATACCGTCCCAAATAGGCGCTTGAAAAATTCGTCAAAAAGGTGTATCTTTGTTGTAGAAACAGACTGGAGACGACCTTATGCTCACAAAAGTTCAGAAATGGGGCAACAGCCTCGCCCTGCGAATCCCGAAAGCCTTTGCGGTTGACGCTCAATTAGAAAACGATTCTCTCGTGGAAATAAGCATCGTAAAAGGCAAAATTGTTGTTACGCCAGTTCCAGCGCCAAGTTGGACGCTCGAGGAATTACTTGCAGGCGTCACGAAAGATAATCTTCATAATGAAATCAACACGGGTTTTGCCGTAGGGAATGAAGTTTGGTGAACGCCATGGCGTATATTCCTGACAGCGGCGATATCGTTTGGATCATGTTCAATCCGCAAACGGGACATGAACAGGCAGGTCAAAGACCGGCATTGGTTTTGTCTCCAGAGGCATATAACGGTAGAGTCGGGTTAGCGATACTTTGTCCAATAACAAGCCAGGTAAAAGGATATCCGTTTGAGGTTTTGATCCCTGAAGGATTGGAAATCAAAGGCGCAATTCTATCCGACCAGGTCAAGAGTCTTGATTGGAAAGCCAGAAAAGCAGAATTTGCCTGCAAATTGCCGCTCGAAAAATACAACGAAGTTGTCAAAAAGTTAAGTGCTTTAATTCGCGAGCAATTTCAAAATATGTAGTCGAGTCTCGTACAACATTGGAACTCGTAGAAAAAGCGGAAATGCTGCTCGATATTCAGGATTACGACAGCGCCAAAGCGTCCTTGCAACGCGGCGACGATGAATTGATTCCCAGCGAAATTGTTCACGCCATTCTTGACGGGGAGAATGCCGTCAAGACATGGCGTGAGTTCCGCAAAATGTCCCAACAGGAGTTGGCGGAAAAAGCAGGGATCAGCATCCCCTACCTATCCCAAATAGAAACGAATAAGCGCACAGGTTCAATTGAGGTTTTATCGGCCATCGCAAAGACTCTAAATGTTTCTCTCGAAAACATAGTTCCTGCGCGACCGTAAAGCCGCCCAATAAAGCGGACGGCAGAGACCCGGCAGATTCGAGATTCCTCGCCGCGAACAACGCGCCTACTCCTGAAACCCCGTTCGGTACAACTCGGCGTACTTGCCGTTCAGTTCGAGCAATTGGGCATGCGTCCCCTGCTCGATCACCTGTCCGCCTTCGATCACCACGATGCGGTCGGCGTTGGTGATGGTGGACAGGCGGTGCGCGATGACGAACGAAGTACGCCCCTGAAACAACGTCGCCAGCGCGCGCTGGATGACCTGCTCGGTCTGCGTGTCCACGCTGGAGGTGGCCTCGTCGAGGATCAAAATGCGGGGATCGGCCAGCAGCGCGCGGGCGAACGAGATGAGTTGACGCTGTCCGACCGAGAGCGCCACGCCTCCCTCCTCGACCGAGGTCTGGTAGCCGTTCTTCAGCCGTTCGATGAACTCGCGCGCGCCCACCGCTTCCGCCGCGGCCGCGATCTCCTCGTCGGTGGCTTCGAGACGGCCGAATAGGATATTCTCCCGAACGCTGCCGTCGAACAGGAAGGGGTCCTGCAATACGATCCCCATCTGGCTGCGGAGGGACTGCTGAGTCGCCGTCCGCAGGTCAAAACCGTCCACGAGGACGCGGCCCGAGGTCGGGTCGTGGAAGCGGGAGAGGAGTTTGACGAGGGTAGTCTTGCCCGCGCCCGTCTCGCCGACGAGGGCCACCGTCTCGCCCGCGCGGATGTCGAGGTTGACGGAGTCCAGCACGAGGGTGGGGTCGTCCGAATAGTGGAAGGAAACGTCCTCGAAGCGGACGTCCCCGCGCAGGATCGGGAGGGAGGCGGCGTCGGGCGCGTCCTGCACTTCCACGGGCGCGTCCAGCAGGGCGAGGATGCGTTCCCCGCCCGCCATCGTGGATTGGAGGTCGTTGAAGCGGCGGCTGAGGTCGCGGATCGGCTCGAAGAAGCGGTCAATGTAGAGGATGAAGGCGACGAGGACGCCCGCGGTGATCTGCTCGCCGAGGACGGCCGCGCCGCCCAGCCAGACGACGAGCATCGTGGCGATGGCGCCCAGCGCGTCCACGGTGGGACTGAAGAACGAGGCGATGCGCGCCGCGTGGACCGAACGTTCGAGGTGATAGCGGTTGACGTAATCGGCAAACTGGCTGTAGTTATATTTCTGGCGCGAGAAGGCCTGCACCACGCGCACGCCGTTCACGTTTTCCGCCAGCACCGAGTTGACCCACGAAATGGCGGCGCGCACTTTGCGATAGGCGGAACGCGAGACGCGTCGAAAATAGACGGTCGCCAGCGCCATGAAGGGCAGGACGCTAAAGGTGATGAGCGCCAGCCGCAGGTTCATGTCGAGCATGACGAGGATGATGAGGAGCAGGGTGAAGATGTCGCGGGTGATGGCGAGCAGCGCCCAGGTCAGGAAGTCGCGCAGGGTCTCCACGTCGTTGATCACGCGCGTGATGACGCGTCCCACCGAGTAGGTACTGTAGAAGCCGAGCGAGAGTTCCTGCAAACGCTCGAACAACTGCTTGCGCACGTCATAGATGACGGCCTGCCCCACCCAGGCCATGATGTTGACGCGGAAATAGATGAAGACCCATTGCAACACCGCCGCAGCCAGATACGCGAGGACGATCCAGCGCAGGGCGTCGTAGTTGTGGGCGGTCAGACCGTTGTCAATGGCGAGTTTGACGAAGTACGGTCCCGCCACAGCCGCGGCGGACGCGCCGAGCATGAGAAGCATGGACAGCGCCAGCCGTCCAGTATAGGGTTTGGCGAAAGCGAACAGGCGGCGCGCGACATGCGGGTCATACGACTTGTCGTATTGCCCTTCGGATTGGATGACGTAGGCGGGAGGGGTGATGGGGGGCATGGGAGTCAGGTTTCAGGTGTCAGG
>DKTP01000023.1 GCA_002473085.1 Anaerolineales bacterium UBA7227 | reverse complement strand
ACACCTGACACCTGAAACTTGAAACTTGAAACCTGGAACTTGAAACCTGGAACTTGAACCATGAACCGACAGGAAACCCTCTCCCAAATCAAGTCCAACCCGAAAATCTCCGTTCTCATCGTCGGCGCGGGGATCAACGGCATCGGCGTCTTCCGCGACCTGGCGCTCAACGGCGTGGACGCGCTGCTCGTGGAGCGCGGCGATTTCTGTTCGGGCGCGAGCGCGGCCTCCTCGCACATGGCGCACGGCGGCATCCGCTACCTGGAGAACGGCGAGTTCCGACTCGTGCGCGAAGCGGTGGCCGAACGCAACCGCATGATCCAAAACGCGCCGCACCTCGTCGAGCCGCTCCCGACCACCGTCCCGATGTTCAAACATTTTTCGGGACTGCTCAACGCGCCGCTCAAATTCCTCGGCCTGCTGGACAAACCCTCCGAACGCGGCTCGTTCGTCATCAAGATCGGTTTGATGTTCTACGACGCCTTCACGGGAAAAACCCGCGTTGTGCCGCGCCACGCGTTTCGCGGCCGCGCCGAATCGCTCAAACTCTGGCCGCGGCTCAATCCCGACGTCCGCGCCACGGCCACTTACTACGACGGCTCGATTCTCAACCCCGAGCGTCTCGCGCTGGAAGTGATGCTGGACGGCGAAGCCGACGGCGGACGCGCGCTCAACTACGTCTCCCTCGTCGGCGGGCAGGGGAACGCGGTCACGCTCCGCGACGAACTGACGGGCGCGGTCTTCGACGTCCAGCCGAAACTGGTCGTCAACGCGGCTGGCCCGTGGATAGACGCCGCCAACGGCAGCCTCGGCTTGTCCACCCGTTTCATCGGCGGGACCAAAGGCTCGCACCTCGTCCTCGACCATCCCGAACTGCGGGAGACCATTGGTAATCATGAATTTTTCTTCGAAAACAAGGACGGGCGTATCGTCCTCATCTTTCCGCTGGTTGACCGCGTGTTGATCGGGACCTCCGACCTGCCCATCGAAAATCCCGACGACGCGCTTTGCACCGACGCCGAGGTGGACTACTTCCTCGAAATGATCGCCCGCGTCTTCCCCGACATCAAAGTGACGCGCGAGAACATCGTCTTTCGGTTTTCGGGAGTCCGTCCGCTGGCGCATACAGGTTCAGCCAAAACTACGGGACAGATCACCCGCGACCATCACATCCAGGTGACGGAGGGCGAGTGGACTGGGCTCGGCTATCCCGTCTATTCGCTCGTCGGCGGCAAGTGGACCTCGTTCCGCGCCTTCGCGGAACAGGCGGCGGACAAGGCTCTGGCCTTCCTCGGCAGGACGCGGCAGAAGTCCACGCGCGAACTGCCCGTCGGCGGCGGACGCAATTTCCCGCGGACCGCCGAGGAGCAGAAACGTTACCTCGACGGCCTCGCCGCGTGGACGGGATTCCCCGCCGAGCGCGTGCGCGTCCTGTTCGAACGCTACGGGACGCGCGCCGAAGCCGCGGCGTTGTCCATCGCCAGGCAACCCGATCAGCCGTTGAAGTCCCTGCCCGATTTCACGCGGCGCGAGATCGCGTTTCTCTGTCAGCAGGAGCAGGTCGTCCATCTCGACGATCTCCTCCTGCGCCGCACGCTGTTGGCGATGCTCGGACGGCTCACGCGCGCCGCGGTGGAGGAGATGTCCGACGCGGCGGGCGAGGCGCTGGGCTGGGACGAGGGGCGGAAAAAGGCCGAAGCGGCGCGCGCGTTCGAACTGCTGGCGAGCCGCCACGAGGTCAGGTTGTGAATCGAAGGATGGTAGAATCCCCGAATGTCCCCGCGCAAACCAAATTCCGTTGACCTCGTCATCCCCGTCTACAACGAGGCGGGCGTGCTGGCGCGGACGCACGCGCGTCTGCGCGCGGCTGTGGACGCGCTCCCGTACGACTTCACGTTCATCTATGTGGACGACGGCTCCTCGGACGGGACCGCGTCAGAATTGGCTGCGCTGGCAAAGTCCGACGGACGCGTGCGCGTGATCTCGCTCAGCCGCAACTTCGGTCACCAGGCCGCGCTGACCGCGGGCCTCGACGCCTCGCGCGGCGACTCGGTCGTCTCGCTCGACGCCGACGGACAGCATCCGCCCGAAATGATCGCGCAGATGCTCGAACTGACGGCGCAGGGATACGACGTCGTACAGGCGCAGCGCGCCTCCGACGCTCAGGCGGGACGCTTCAAGAAGTGGACTTCGGATTGGTTCTACCGCCTCCTGAACTTCATCTCAGGGACGCGCGTCCTGCCAGGCGCGGCGGATTTTCGCGCCCTGTCGCGCCGCGCTGTGGATGCGTTGAAGGCCATGCCTGAGTATCATCGCTTCCTGCGCGGCATGGTCTCGTGGATCGGGTTCAAGTCCGCCATCCTGCCGTATCACCAGGAGGAGCGCGTCGCGGGCTCGTCGAAATATTCCCTCGGAAAAATGTTCCGCCTCGCGATGGACGCCATCTTCTCGTTCTCGCTCGCGCCCTTGTACGTGGGACTCAGCCTCGGCGGGATCCTGCTCCTGCTGGCGCTGGCGGAAATGGTCTATGTGCTTTCCTTCTGGGTGACGGGACGCACGTCCAACCTCGCGCCTGGCTGGAGTTCGCTGATGTTCGTCATCCTCATCGTCGGCGGGATGCTGATGGTACTTCTCGGTTTTATCGGCGTGTATGTGGGTTACATTTTTCAGGAAGTGAAACGCCGTCCCATCTATATCGTCAAACGCGAGGAGAAAACGGACGAATGACGGCGCGCCTGTTTCGTCCGTGGACCGTCCCCATCGTTCTGCTCGCCGTCACCCTCGCGGCGTATGGACTCTTCGCCGCGCAGCAGGGTTTTCATTGGGACGACTGGGGTTTGATCGGCCTCATGTCTTTGCGGGGGCCGCGCGCCCTGCTCGACTATTTCGCCAAAGCGCGCCCGCTGTGGGGATATTTTTACGTCGCCACCATTTCCCTGTTCGGGACGAACCTGCTCGCCTGGCAGGTCTTCGCGCTCCTCATGCGCTGGCTCGCCGCCGTGACTTTATGGTGGTCGCTCCGCCTGACGTGGCCGCGTCGGGACAGCTTCGCGTTCTGGGCGGCGGTCTTCGCGCTGGTATATCCAGGTTTCAGCCAGCACTCCATCGCCGTCGCGTACAGTCACTACTCGATGGCGCTGGCGATGTTCTACGCCTCGCTGGGACTTTCCCTGCTGGCGCTGCGCGGCGGACGCGGGCGCGCGGCCGCGACCCTCGCCGCGTTGACTCTCTCCGCGCTGCAACTTTTTTCCACCGAATATTTCTTCGGCCTCGAACTGCTGCGCCCGATCCTGTTCTGGCTGGCGCTCGGCGGCGTGGAAAACGAGCCGCGTCGCCGCTGGAAACGCGCCGCGCTCGCCTATCTTCCATACGGACTGATACTTGCCGCGTTCGTCGTCTGGCGAGGATTCTTCTTCGAGTCGCAGCTCTACCAGGTCACCTCGCAGGCCTCGGCGCTCGCGTCCCTGCCGCGGCAAATCTGGGACGGCGTCTGGAACGCCTCGGCCGCGGCGTGGCTCGGCGTGTTCCGCCTGCCTCCCTCCGCCGAAATGGGGACGCGGCTCACGCTCGTTTACTGGCTCATCCTGCTCGCGGTCTTCGCGCTTTTCATGGTTTATCCCAATCGCTTGCAATCGGATTCCGCCGGTGAGAAAACCGTCCGCACGCCGATCCTGCAATGGATGGGCGTCGGCGCTCTCGCCGCGCTGACGGCGGGGATTCCGTTCTACGCGGCGCGCCTGCCCGTCCAGTTGAAATTCCCCGACGACCGATTCACGCAGCCCTTCGCGTTCGGCGTCTCCCTGCTCCTCGCCGCGGGGCTGGAGCTCCTCCCGCGTCCCGCCTGGCGGACGGCGGCCGCGTCCGCGCTCGTCGCGCTGGCGGTGGGATTGCAGGTCCAAAACGCGTTCTTCTTCCGCGAAGATTGGAAGGCGCAGAAAGCCTACTTCTGGCAGTTATCCTGGCGCGTGCCCGCGCTCGAAAGCGGCACGTCCATCCTTTCGGAGCGCGCCCCCTTTCGCTTCACGGACGACGACGCGCTGGGGTTCGCGACCAATTGGATGTACGCGCCGAACTCCGACGAACTCAGCGCGATCCACCAGGTCTCGATGTCCACGCGCCTGAACTTCCAGAGCGACGCGATGAAATTTTCCCAGCCGATTCAGGGACGGCTCTTTACCAGCGATTTCGTCGTCTCCTCCGACGCGTTGATCGTGACGCAGTTCGCGCCGCCGTCGTGCCTGCGCGTCCTCCATCCCGTCTACGACGCGGACCTGCCCGTCGCGCCGCGTTCGCGCGAGGCGACTGAGTCGCTGCTCGGTTTTGGACTCCCGTTCCTCCGTCGGGAGGAGGCGGCCGCGCTCCCGCTTTCGAACATGGCGCGGATCGCTTCCGCCGATCCGCCTGCCCGTCCGCCCGAGGCGATCTTCGGGAGCGAGCCGCCGCGTCAATGGTGTTATTATTTCGAGCAGGCCGACCTCGCCCGTTCGCAGGGAAATTGGGAGGCGGTCGCCCGCCTCGGCGACGGGGCGTTTGCCGTCCCGTTCCTCCCGAACAACCCTGCCGAGTACCTGCCGTTCATCGAGGCCTATGCCCGTCTCTCGCGCGTGGACGAGGCCCGCAAGTTGACGATGGACGCCGCGGGGCAGATGCCGATCCTGCGGCCCGCGCTGTGCGCGCTCTGGCAGAGAGTCGCCGCGGACGGCGCGCTGTCGTTGCCCGACCGCGCCGCGGCCGCGCAAATCCAAACCGACCTTCATTACTGCCCGATGGGAACCGAATGAACCTCGACAAAAATTTTTATGTGACGTTCGTGCGCCACGGCGAATCGCTCGGCAACCAGGAGAACCGCTTCCAGGGACAGGCCGATTTCCCGCTGACAGACAAGGGACGCGAGCAGGCGCGCGCTCTCGCTTCGCGCTGGACCTCGGAGGGCGCCGTCTTCGACCTCTGCATCGCCAGCCCGCTCTTGCGCGCCAAAGAGACGGCGGAGATCGTCGTCCGCGCGTTGAATGTCCCGCTGGAAATTGACCCGCTTTGGATGGAGATGGACAACGGGCGGCTGGCGGGCTTGCGCGAAGACGAGATTGACCAGGACGAGCCGAAGTTCCTCACGCCCTACACCCGCATCGGCGAGACGGGCGAAAGCCGACTCGAAGTCTACCTGCGCGCGGGCCGCGGCATCCAGTCCATCCTCGACCGCAAGCCGGGACGTTACCTCGTCGTCTCGCACGGCGGCATTTTGAACATGGCGCTGTACTCCATCCTGAACATCACGCCGCAAGCGCATCATCACGGACCGCGCTTCTGGTTCCGCAACACCACCTTCGCCGATTTCGTCTACAACCCCGAATGGCACAACTGGCGGCTCCTGCGTTTTGACCGTTCTCATTGGACATCCAGTGAGCAGTGAGCAGTGATCAGTGATCAGTCATCAGTGATCAGTGTTCAGTCATCAGAGTCAATCTCCAATCACCAATCACCAATTACCAATCACTAATCACCAATCGTAAATCCTATGCCTCCTTCCCCTCTCAACATCCTCGCCTTCGGCGCGGGCGCCATCGGGACGTATATCGGCGGCTCGCTCGCGCTCGCGGGTCAGCGTGTCGTCTTTGTGGAGCAGCCCTCTGTGGCGGACGATCTGCGTCAGCGCGGGATGCGCCTTGACCTGACTCTCGATGAAAGACGAAAGACGAAAGAAGCAAATTTGCTCTCGCCACAATCGTTCGTCGCGGCTGCCTCGCTCGAAGACGCGCTCAAATACTGGCCCTTCGACGTCGCCATCTTCGCGTTGAAATCCTTCGACACGCCCGCCGCGCTGGAGGGGATGAAGCCCTTCGCCGAAAAACTCCCGCCCATCCTGTGCCTCTCCAACGGCGTGGACAACGAGCCCGCCATCGCGGACGCGCTGGGCGCGGACAAGGTCGTCTACGGGACGGTCACCTCCGCCATTGGACGCCGCGCCGCGGGCGACATCGTGCTGGAAAAACTGCGCGGCATCGGCATCGCCAACGGGAATCCGCTTTCCGCCAAACTCGTCGCCGCGTTCAACGCCGCGTACCTCAACGCCCAACTCTTCCACGACGCGGCCTCCATGAAATGGTCCAAGATGCTGACCAACCTCGTCGCCAATCCCTCCTCGGCTATTTTGGACGTGACCGCCGCGCAAGTCTTTGCCGATAGGCGTCTCTACAAACTGGAGATCGAAATGCTGCGTGAGTGTCTCGCGGTGATGAAGGCGCAGGGAATCGAAGTAGTAGACCTGCCGAAGACGCCCGTCCGCGCGCTGGCGTTCGCGACGCGTCTCCCGCTATGGCTGTCGAAACCGCTCCTCGGCCGCGCGGCGGGAAGCGGACGCGGCGGCAAGATGCCCTCGTTCCACATTGACCTCCACTCGGGGCGCGGCAAATCCGAAGTGGACTACCTGCACGGCGCGGTCGTCCGCGCGGGCGCGAAGACGGGAGTCCCGACGCCCGTCAACCAATTGTTCACCGAGACGCTGCTCGCGCTGACGAATGGGGAAATCCCGTTGGACGAGTTCGCGGGAAAGCCAGGGAAACTGCTGGCGAAAGCGAAAAAATAACATGCCCGACGCCAACCAGAAGCTCAGAATCTTTTTATGTCACTCCCCAGCCGACGCGAAGAAGGTTCGGGAGTTCCGCGCGCGGCTGGCCTCGAGCGGCTTCGACGTCTGGTTTGACGAAGCGAAGCGGGCGGCGGGACAGGATCGGGACTCGGAAATCCGTCATGCCGTGCGGCAAGCCGACGCAGTGATCGTGTTTCTCTCGAAGAACTCCATCACCAGGGAGGGCGCCGCGCGCAAAGAGATCCGCTTCGCGCTGGACGTGGCGGACGAGAAACCCGAAGGCGCCATTTCCGTCATCCCCGCCCGGCTGGAGGAATGTTCGACGCCCGAACGCCTGCTCCGATACCAGCGGGTGGACCTGTTCAACCCCGCGAGTTACGAGAAGATGATCTATACGCTCAAACTCCGCGCCCGGCTTCTCGGCAAGGAGATCTCGGTCACGCCCTCGCCCGACGTTGTCGTGTATCTTTCCGACGGGCGGCGGTTGACCGCGCCGCGCGGCACGAGCGTCGAGGAATTCCTGAAGCCGATCGTGGACACCTTCTCCGCTCCCGTGATCGCGGCCATTGTGAACAGCGAGCTGCACGAACTGACCTATCGGGTCAACTTCGAGTCGTTGATCCAACCCGTCGCCATGGACACTGCCGACGGCGCGCTCATCTATCGCCGCTCGCTCATCTTCCTGCTGGAGATGGCCTTCGCCGACTTGTATCCCAAAGGCAAGTTGACGATTGACCATTCCGTCTCCTCGGGCGGCTACTTTTGCCAGGTGTCGGGACGCGGCCCGCTGTCGCAGTCGGAGCTCGACGCGCTCGCCGCCCACATGCGCGAACTCGTCGAAGCCGACCTGCCGTTCGAGCGCTCCGAAATCCCCATTGAGGAAGCCGTCGCCTATTTCAAAAAACTGAAACTCAACGACAAAGCGCGCCTGTTGGCCCATCGCCAGAAACCCTACCTCACTCTCTACAGCCTCAGCGGACGGCGCGACTATATGCACGGCTACATGGCGCCCTCGACGGGATACCTGAAGTGGTTCGACCTGACTCTCGTCAACGGCGGGTTCACGCTCCGCTTCCCGCGCCGCCACGCGCCTGCCGACCTCCAGCCGATGGGCGACTATCCCAAACTGCTCGCCGCCTTCCGTCAATATGGCGACTGGCTCGCCCGCCTCGGCATTGACAACGTGGGCGCGCTCGACGACGCCATCGAAGCCGGCCGCGCCGAGGAGATCGTGCTGGTCTCCGAGGCCATGCACGAGCGTCACCTCGCGCAGATCGCCGCGCAGATCGTCGAACGCGCCGCCAGCATCGTGCTGATCGCGGGGCCGTCCTCCTCGGGCAAGACCACCTTCTCGCGCCGCCTCAGCATCCAACTGCTCGCTAACGGCCTCTCGCCCTATCCGCTCGAATTGGACAACTACTTTGTGCCGCGCGAGAAAACCCCGCTGGACAAGGACGGCAACCCCGATTATGAAGCCCTCGAAGCGCTCGATCTGCCGCTCCTCGCAAAGGACCTCGCCCGCCTCGTCGCGGGGGAGAAGACGCATCTGCCGCGCTACAACTTCAAGACGGGACGGCGCGAAGCCGGGGACGTGATCCAACTCCACAAGGGACAGGCTCTCATCCTCGAGGGCATCCACGGACTCAACCCCCGCCTCCTCCCCGAATCCCTCGCGGGCCGCGCGTTCACGATCTACGTCTCGGCCCTGACGCAGGTCAACCTCGACCGCCACAATCGCGTCTCCACCACCGACACGCGCCTGATCCGACGCATCGTCCGCGACGCGCGCGAACGCGGCTACTCCGCCGCGCAGACGATCTCGCGCTGGGAATCCGTCCGCCGCGGCGAGAAGCGTTACATCTTCCCGTACCAGGAAAACTGCGACGTGATGTTCAACTCCGCGCTGGTGTACGAACTCTCCGCGCTCAAACCGCTGGCCGAGCCGCTGCTGCGACAAGTCCCCTACGGCGTGCCGGAATACATCGAAGCCAAACGCCTGCTGGCTTTCCTCGAGTGGTTCATTCCCGTGGACGCGAACCTCATCCCCGCCAATTCCATCGTCCGCGAGTTTTTGGGCGGTTCGAGTTTGAAGGAATTCAAGGTGTGGAAGAGACATTGACGATCCCCCGTTTTTGCGCGCACTGCGCAGCGCGCGTCCTCTAGCGCAGGAACGACGTTAAAAAACATCGCCTACAATTATCTTTTCAACCGCCGCGCGTCGCCATCGCGGACCGTCACCCCGACCGCGTCGAGATGCTCCAGCAATGCCTGCGCGTATTTGCGCGTCGTGCCGAGCAGGTCGCGGACCTCGGCCAGCGTCGTCTGGCCGTTTTGCGCGATGAACGACTTGACCTTTTCCGTCATCGCCGCGTAATCCTTCGAGCGGAAGACCACCTCCTGTGAGACGGCGGTCAACTCGCCCATTTCGATCAACGCGTTGTAGACTTCCTCTCCCACCTCGGCCTGACTCTCTTTGACGCTGGGCGGCGCGGACGGGTCCGCCTCGAACCTCCGCATCAACGCCTTCACTTTGACTTGCTGCGCGGCGTCCAGGCGGACTGCGTGCGCGGGCAGCGCGACGAACGCCCCATTTTCGTCTACCACTTTACGATTCGCGATCAGCGCGAGCCCTGCGTTGAAGACGCGCGGGGCGAGTTTGAGTTTCGATTTAAGTTCCTCGCGCGGGATCCCCTTGCGGAGCGGAAAGGCCTTGTGATACTCGCCCACGATTTGCAGGGTTTTGTCCTGCAACGCGTCCCAGCGAGACGCGGGCATCAGCAGGCTGTCCGTCCGCCATTCGCCGCCGTCCAGGTTGACCAGCGTCCCGTTTGCGAGCAATTCGTTCATCGCCGAGACCGCCGCCTCGGATTCCAGCCCCGAGCGCGCCATGACCTCCTTCGCCGAGGCGGGAGAGAGCGCCAGCGCGGCTTCGAGCAGCACGTCCGCGGGGGAGCCGCGGGCGAGCGACTCCAGCGAACTTAGCGTCGCCTCGTCGAAGCGTTTGTGGCGTCCCTTTGGATGCGGATCCGCGATCACGCCGCCGCCGATGGTCTCGGTGGGGGAGGGACGGCGCAGGATCAACCGGTCGCCGCGGACGGCCACGAGCGGGTCGCGCAGCTCGAGCTGGGCCCAACCCTCGGAGGCGGGCGCGAGTTCGTCCGCGCCCAACACGCGCACGGCGGCGATCGTCTCGGCCGCGCCGAGGAAGACTTTGACTTCCGCGCCGTGCTTCAGCGGGGCGGAGGCGTCTTTGAGCAGACGCAGGCGCGCGTCCACGCGGCGGGTGGGCTGGTATTGATTCGGGCGGACGACGACCTCCCCGCGTTGGATTTTCTCGGCCGCGATCCCCGAAATGTTGACCGCCGTCCGCGAGCCGGGGGCGGCGCGGTCTTCTTTTTTCTTGTGGGTCTGGAGTCCGCGCACGCGGCCTTTTTGTTCCGACGGCAGGATCTCCACCTCGTCGCCCAGCGCGAGCGCGCCGTCCGTCAACGTGCCGGTGACGACCGCGCCGAATCCCGGCATGGAGAAGACGCGGTCTATCGGCAGGCGCGGACGGTTCAGGTCGGGGCGGGAGGGTTTTTCCGACAGGAGAGATTGGAGGCTGGCCGCGAGCGCGTCGAGTCCCGTTTTGGTTTTGGCGGAGACGCGCAGGATGGGCGCGTCCGCCAGGACGGTCCCGCGCACGGCGGCGCGGACGTCCGCTTCGAGAAGCTCCAGCCAGTCGGGGTCGGGAGCGAGATCGGTCTTGGTCAGGGCGATGAGTCCGGCGGGGATCTGGAGCAGGTCGAGGATGGCGAGATGCTCGCGGGTCTGCGGCATCACGCCCTCGTCCGCCGCGATGACCAGGAGCGCGGCGTCTATCCCCCCGATGCCGGCCAGCATGTTCTCGATGAAGTCGCGGTGACCCGGCACATCCACGATGCCGATTTCCTCGCCGTTGGGCAGGACGAGCCAGCCGAAGCCGAGGTCTATGGTCATCTCGCGCTCGCGCTCCTCTTTAAGGCGGTCGGGGTGAACGCCTGTGAGCGCGGCGATGAGCGTGGACTTGCCGTGGTCTACATGGCCTGCTGTGCCGATGACGCGCATAGCTGTTCGATCTATCCCCGGTCACGCAGCGGGCGCGGAGGCCGGGTTTGCTCTGCGGACTGCGCGGCCGGTTTCATTTCGTTTTCCTGGCGGTTTTCTTTCCGTGTCCCATGATGCGCTCGCTGGAAGTGAGCCATTCGTGCGCCCAATTCATCAGTTCCTGCATTTGACGCTCGAGGGCCTCGGTGGTCTGGTGGAGTTGGTCCTGCGCGGTCTGGATGGGGTCTTCGAACGCGGCGATGCGTTCCTCTGCGGCGGCCATGGCCTGACGCAATTCGCGGACGGCCTCGTCCTGCGAGAGCGTGTAACTGGCCCAGCGTTTCTGGTCTTCGGATTTGAAGGCCGTCCATTCCTGGCGGGCGCGTTCGTCGCCGAGGCGCTGGATTTCGGTGATCTCGTTGATGCGCCGTTCCATTTTCTGGTTGAGTTCGAGGAAGGCGTCCTGGGCGCGCTTGGCGGCGCGCGAGGCTTCTTCGGCGGCCAGCACCTGCGCGTCGAGCGAGCTGATCTGTTTGACGACGCCCTCCGCCCGGCCGATCCATTCCTTCCAGGCGCGTTCGCGCTCCACCTGCGCGAGGGACTGCTGTTCCATGAACACGGCCTGCGCCTGCTTGCGCTCGGATTCGGACGCCAGCAGCTCGTTCATGCGGTTCTCGACGATGTTCAGGCTGTCCAGGTTCAATTGCATTTTGTCGCGCGTCTCGTTGAGCCTTTTGACCTGCGCGGCCAGGTCGCCCTGCAGGTCGGCGACGCGCTTGGCGTCGGTGCGGCGCGATTCGTCGAAGGCTTTTTGCGCGCGGATCATCTGCTCGTGCGTGACGGCGATCTCCTCGGCGCGCGTTCGGATGTCGGTCAGCGCCTGCGAGATGCGGATGTCCTCCGCGGCGCTGAGTTGGAGTTGTTTGTGGATGTCGGTCAGGTCGAACGAGTTGCGGGCCTCCACGATGCCGCGGCTCAACTTCTCGAACTCGGCCTGACTCCGCTTCGAGAGCTCGAGTTCGCGCTTCTGCGCCTTTTTCTCGATCCGCTCGATGGCCGCGGCCATGTCGGCGCGCTGCTTGGCGAAGATCGCGTCGAACTGGTTCAGGCGCGCCGCGGTCGCGGTCACCTCGGCCAGCTCCTTCTCCAGCGACTTGATCTTTTTATTCAACGCGGCTACCTCGCGCTCGAGGGCGGGCAGTTGCTCCTTCACCGCGTCGGCGGTCTCGCTCGTCTTGCGCTGCTGTTTTTCCAGCCAGTCTATGCGCTTGATGATCTGCTCGAATTCCATGAGAAACTCCGGGAATTTTCTTTAAGGTTGGTTTGCGGACGAATTATAGCGCCCCCTGTCCGAGACGCTCAAACAAGGCGGGCAGGTCCTTCAACAGGAACTGGGAAACCTGCGGAACGAGTCCCAACGCGACGAGCGCGGCGACGCCCAACGTGATCAGCGCGGCCTGCGTGCGCGTCTCGCGGGACCTCCAACCGGCCTCCGCGTCTGGGAGGACGACCACCCCCAGCGTCCGCACCGCGCCGGTCATCAGGCCGAGGAGACCGAGCGCCAGCCAGATCGTCTGCGTGGACGAGAGAGTCGCGAGGTCCTCGAGCAGGATCAGGCGGAGGGGGAATCCCGCCAGCAGGGGCAGTCCCGCGGCGGAGAAGTTCGCCAGGACTACGCCCGCGGCCGCGAACGGCAATCGCCGCGCGATCCCCTGCGCGTTGGCAAAGGTCGGCGGGTCCGCCTGCGATTGGATCGTCGCCAGCGACAGCGCCCACACGGCCAGTCCCAGCCCGCGCGGGATAATCTGCATGAACACGAGTTGGACTCCGTCCGTCGTCCCGAGGCTGAGCGCGACAAGCAGGAAACCCGTCTCGGCGATGGCGGCGTAGCCCATCAGCCGCCCGAGGTGACGCTGGAAGGCGGCCGAAAGTCCCGCGCTGACCGCCATCAGTAATCCCGCGACGCGCAGGGCGGTCATCAGTTCAGAGGAGAGGCGCAGGAAGGGGTAGCGGTCCAGGAATCCCATGCCGAACAAAACCGTCGCCTGCGGCAGCAGCCAAAGCAGGAAGCCGACGATGTACGGCGAGGATTCTTCGAGGAGCATGACGATCCAGGTATAGAGCGGAAAAATGGACAGTAGGAAGGCGAATCCCATGGCGAGCATGGCGGTGGATTGCGCCGTCAGGGTCACGTCGCCGGGACTGGCCTCCACGCCCGCCAGCAGCCAGCCCGCCATCAGGATGAAGGGAAGCGCCAGCGTCTGGAAGATGACGTAACGGAGGATGCCGCGTCCCGGTTTTTGGGAGAGGGGCAGGAGCATCGGCACGGACAGCAGGACGGCGATCTCGATGAACACCGCCGCGAACAGGAAGGGGCGCACCGCCAGCGCGGCCACCGTCAGCCCGAGGATGATCAAGCCGAGCGGCGCCAGCCGGCGCGCCAGACCCAGGGCCTCCGCGCCGAAGAACCACATGGCCGCCAGTCCGTAGAGGATTGCCAGCAATGCGCCGTGCTCGCTTTGCAGAATGAAACTGCGCCCAAGCACGTTGAGCGTCCCCGCCAGTTTGAACGAGAAGGGGCCGAGCAGGAGCGCGGCGTCAATGGGGACAGCCAGCGCGAGCAGTCCCAGCGCCAGCGCGCTGGCCGCGCTCATCCGCGCGAGGAAGCGTTCGTCGCGGAAGAAGAGCAGGAAGCCGCCCAGCGCGATCGGCAGGACGATCCATAGAAGCGGGGCGCTCATTTGGGGAACTCCTCTTCCGCCTCTTCGGTCGGCGCGGCCGTCAGCAGGTACGCGCCGGAGAGCGCCAGCCCGAGGTTGACGATGGAAAGCAGCCCCGCGAGCAGGATGGAGGTTTCCACGGTGGCGTACAGGATCTCGAAACCCGCCATGAAGGTCAGCAGGCCGAATGTGATTTTCAGGATGTCGGCGGTGACGCCCAGTTGGATCAGTCCCATCCCGGCTAACAGGAGGCCGCCCGCCAGCACGGGACGACCGACGCCGGGGATCATGGTCTCTGCCTGCGGGGTGGCCGCGACGACGAGGACGATGGCTATCGCCGCGATAAACAGGCGGAAGAGGCGTCCTTGCGGCCAGGGACTCGCCTCCGACGGCTCCGACTCGGAGAGGCCGGGACGCGTCACGCCGAGGGTGGCGGCGGCCATCCAGCCCGTCACCAGTTTGATGGAGGCCAGGCCGAAGGGCCAGTGCAGCGTCATCAGCCAGAACATGCCGAGATATTGCGCGGCCAAAAAGATGAGGCCCCAGCGCCAGTCGCGGCTGAGAAACAGGCCAACCGAGGCGGCCAGGAGGAGCGCCACCGGCGTCCACGCGAGCAGGACGGTCAGCATCAGGGTACCCTCGGCGCCAGCAGGGATAGGAAGAGGACGAGGAAGAGCAGCGCCCACAAAATCCCGCCCTCGCCTTCGAGCGTGCGGTTAACGGATTCGATCAGGCGGCCGGTGGAGCGGTAGAGATTCCACAGGAAAGCATAGACCGAGTCGAGGCGCGAAGCCTCTCCCTGCGGACGCACCCAGTGGGCGCGCGTCGGGTTGAGCCAGCGCAGGCGCGGCGTCAGCCAGAGGAGGAGGAGGGTCAGCGCGGCGGCTGAAAGCCCCGCGGGAAGCGTTCCGAGGAGACGCGCCCCGTCCCAGCCGAGGAGTCCCAGCAGGAGGAGAGTCGCGAGCGGGAGGACGATCCCCGCCGGGTAGATGTTGCGCGCCCAGATCATCTGCGCGTCGAGCGGCTCCGACGCGGCGGGGCGCGTCGCGTGGCGGATGAAGCCCGTCGCGAGCATGGCTTGCGCGGCGACGAGCAGCGGGAACGCGATCCATCCGATCAACGTGAGCGGCGCGCCGCTGTCCCATCCGCCCGCGGTGGGCGAGAACGGCAGGGCGGAGATGCCCCACAGTCCCGCGAACAGGACGACGCGCTGGAGGACTCTATGCTGGACGGACGAGAGGAACAGCGCGCCGCCCGCCAGCATCATCGCGATCCCCCAGCCCACCGAGCCGACGGCGCTGCCGCGCAGCGCGGCC
>DKTP01000006.1 GCA_002473085.1 Anaerolineales bacterium UBA7227 | reverse complement strand
CCAGCGCCAGCGCGCCGAGCAGGCCGGCGTCGTCGCCCAGCTCGGCCGCTTTGATCTCCAGACCTTCGAGATAACGCGGGTGGAAGACGCGCGCCCGCAGGTTGGCGTCGAACGAATCGAACAGGAGCGGGCCGCTCATCGTGACTCCGCCGCCGAAGACGACGACGGACGGGTCGAAGATGTGCAGGAAGTTGGCGACGGCGATGCCGAGGTATTTCCCGGCTCGCGCGTAGGCGGCGCGGGCGAGGCCGTCCCCGGCGAGCGCGGCCTCGGCGATCTTCCGCGCGGAGGGCCGACCGGCCAGGCTGGAGGCGCGGCCGGCCGCCAGTTCGTCCGCGACGAAGCGTTCGATCCCCGTCCCCGAGGAGAACGACTCGAGATGTCCGCGAAATCCGCAGCCGCAGAGCGGCGCGTCGGGGCTGGCGTCGAGGGTGACGTGTCCGAGTTCGGCGGCGAGGCCCCGGCCTCCCTGGAGGAGACGGTCGTCAATGATGACGCCCCCGCCCACGCCGGTGCTGACCGTCAGGTATAACACGTTGTGATGGCCGCGTCCCGCGCCGTACCGCCACTCGGCCAGGCCGGCCAGGTTGGCGTCGTTCGCCAGGAACGTCTGGACTTTGAACCGCGCGGTCAGTTCCGCGACGAGGGGAAAGTTTTGCCATTCTTTGATGTTGGGCGTGGTCATAATCACGCCGGTGTGCGGGTCGAGCGGACCGGGGGCCGAGACGCCGATGGCCTCCACCGTCCCGTCTTTCGGCCAGATGGAGTCCGTCAGGCGCGCCAGACGCTCGAAAACCTTCTCGCCCGGCGCGTGGGTCTGGATGCGTTGAATTTGAACGGGCTGGCGGCTTTCCGAAGCGTAAACGGCGGCCCGCAACTGTGTCCCGCCGATGTCAATGGCAATTACATATCCCATGCTTCTATTATAACCGAGGCGTTGACGCCCCTCTTGAACCCTGCTATATTCCCTGCCATGAACTCGGAAAAACCTATGGGCAAATTCTGGCAAGCCCTGCGAGGCTGGTTCCTGCCGGGACTCGGCGTCAAACGCTGGATGCTCGTCACGCTGGCGGGCATCACCTTTCTGGGCGTCGGTCTCGCCCTCCTCCTGCTCGATTTCTACCGCGTCGAATACGCCAACGAGACCTTCCTGACCGTGCTTTCCTACGTCTCGCTCCGCTTTCTGCCGCGCCTGCTGCGCGTGCTCATCTTCGGCGGCATCGGACTGGGCGTCACCGCCTACGGCATCTGGGGACTCAACCGCGCCCTCCTGCGTCCCTTCATGAAACCCGGGCGGAACGTGCTGGACCAGGTGGCGGAATACAACCGCCGCTCGCGCGGACCGCGCATCGTCGCCATCGGCGGCGGGCACGGACTCGCCACCCTGCTGCGCGGCCTCAAGGAGCACACCCGCAACCTGACCGCCATCGTCACCGTGGCGGACGACGGCGGCTCTTCGGGACGGCTGCGCGAGAGTTTCGGCATCCTCCCTCCGGGCGACATCCGCAACTGTCTCGCCGCGCTCTCGAACGACGAAGCCATGCTCACCCAACTCTTCCAATACCGCTTCAGCGGCGAGCCTGGGTTGGACGGCCATTCCTTCGGCAATCTCTTCATCAGCGCGCTCTCCGACATCACGGGCAGTTTCGAGGAGGCGGTGGCCGAATCGGGACGCGTGCTCTCCGTCAGCGGGCGCGTGCTGCCGTCCACGCTGCACGACGTCAAACTGGTAGCCGACATCCAACTGCCGCACGTGACGAACGAAGTGCGCGTGGAGGGCGAAAGTCACATCCCCGAAGCCGCGGGACGCGTCCGCCGCGTCTGGCTCGAACCAAACGACGCGTCGGCCTTCCCTCCCGCGCTGAAAGCCATCCTCAACGCGGACTTGATCCTCGTGGGGCCGGGCAGTTTGTATACCAGCATCCTCCCCAACCTGCTCGTGCGCGACCTGCTGGCGGCCATCCGCTCCAGCCGCGCCATCAAGATCTTCATCTGCAACATCGCCACGCAGACCGGCGAGACCGACGAGTATTCCTGTCACGACCACATCCGCGCGCTGGAGGAACACGTGGGCGCGGACCTGTTCGACGTGGCGCTGTGCAACGATAACTACACGCCCACGCTGCCCGCCGGGACCGAGTGGGTGCGCGCCGATGCCCACAGCGCGGCGGACTCGCGCGTCTACTGCGCCGATCTGTTCGACGAAGAACAGCCCTGGCGCCACGATTCCGCCAAACTCGGGCAAACGCTGATGAACCTGTTCTACGAGCGGACGGGGCCGCTGAGTTAAGCCGCCTTCATTTGAAAGGAAAATACATTTCGCGGTACAATTTCGTGAACGCTGTTACAATCAAAAATAATCATCTGGAGGTTTTCCCATGACAATCAAAGTTGGCATTAACGGCTTCGGACGGATCGGTCGCCAGGTACTCAAAGCGATCCGCGATATGTATCCGAACGAACTGGAGGTCGTCGCGTTCAACGACATCGGCGACCTGAAGACCATGGCGCACCTGTTGAAGTACGATTCGAATTACGGCCGCTTCGACGGGAGCGTGGAAGCCGCGGACGACGCGCTCGTGATTGACGGCAAAAAGATCCGCGCGTTCAAAGAGACCGACCCCGCCGCGATCCCGTGGAAGGACCTCGGCGTGGAGATCGTGATCGAATCCACCGGCCTATTCACCATCAAGAAGGACGGCGTGAACAAAAAAGGCAAGACCGTGAAAGGCGCGGAGAATCACATCACCGCGGGCGGCGCGAAGAAGGTCATCATCTCCGCGCCCGCCGAGGGCGAAGACCTGACCATCGTGATGGGCGTGAACGAAGACCAGTACGACCCGAAGAACCACCACGTGATCTCGAATGCCTCCTGCACGACGAACTGCCTCGCGCCCGCCGCGAAAGTGGCGCATGACGCGTACACGATCAAGCGCGGCTTTATGACCACCGTCCACGCGTACACGAACGACCAGAAGATCCTCGACCTGCCTCACTCGGACCTGCGGCGGGCGCGCGCCGCGGCGATGAGCATCATCCCGACGACGACGGGCGCGGCGAAAGCCATCTCGCTCGTGATCCCCGACCTGAAAGGGAAGTTCGACGGCTACGCCCTGCGCGTCCCGACCAGCACCGTCTCGGTCGTGGACTTCACCGTCGAACTCGAAAAGGAGACCACCACCGAGGAACTGCGCCAGCTCTTCCGCGACGCGGCCAAACTGCCGCGCTTCAAAGGCATTCTGCAGGCCGTGGACGAGCCGCTGGTCTCGATTGACTACAAGGGCGATCCGCACTCCTCGTCGGTTGACCTGCCGTTCACGTCCGTGCTGGGCAAGGAGAAGAGCAACTTCGCCAAGGTCGTCACCTGGTACGACAACGAATGGGGCTACTCATGCCGCACGGCGGACCTGGCCGCGATGATGGCGAAGAGTCTGTGATTGGTAATTACCGGTTAACAATTACCAGCGCTAGGCAGTAAAAGAATGAACAAAAAAACCGTAAGAGATGTTGACCTGCGCGGCAAGCGCGTGCTGATGCGCGTGGACTTCAACGTGCCGATGGCCGACGGCAAGGTGACGGACGACAAGCGCATCAAAGCCGCGCTACCGACGATTCAATACGTACTCGACCAGGGCGCGTCGGTGATCCTGATGAGTCACCTCGGGCGTCCCAAAGGCGGACCCGATCCCGAGTTCAGCCTGAAAGCCGCGGCGGAGACGCTGGCGGGGCTGCTCGGACGTCCCGTGCAGATGGCGCCCGATTGCGTCGGCCCCGAGGCGGAGAAGATGGCGAAGGCGCTCCAGCCCGGCGACGTATTGATGCTCGAGAACACGCGCTTCCACGCGGGCGAAGAAAAGAACGACCTCGAACTGGCAAAGCAGATGGCCGCGCTCGGCGACGCGTACGTCAACGACGCGTTCGGCTCGGCGCACCGCGCCCACGCCTCCACCGAAGGCGTGGCGCGTTTCCTGCCCGCCGTCTCCGGCTTTTTGATGGAGCAGGAACTGGAATATCTCGGACGCGCGACGGCGAATCCCGAGCATCCCTACGTCGCCATTCTCGGCGGCGCGAAGATCAGCGACAAGATCGCGGTGGTGGAAAACCTGCTCGCCAAATGCGACAAACTCATCATCGGCGGCGGGATGGCGAACACCTTCCTCGCCGCGCGGGGACTGGACATGCAGGACAGCCTCGTCGAGGCCGCATCCATCGAGACAGCCAAATCCATCCTCGCCAAGTCTGCCGACAAGATCATCCTGCCCGTGGACGCGGTCATCGCGGACAGGTTCGACGCCGGGGCGGACGCGCAGACCGTGGACGTGGACAAGATCCCCGCGGGTTGGCGCATGATGGACGTCGGTCCGAAGACGCTCGAAGCGTACAAAGCCGCGCTGTCCGGCGCGAAACTCGTCGTGTGGAACGGTCCCGTCGGCGTGTTCGAATTTCCCAAGTTCGCGGAGGGGACGTTCGCCCTCGCGAAATTACTGGCCGAGTCGGGCGCGACGACCGTCATCGGCGGCGGCGATTCCGCCAGCGCGGTCAAGAAGGCGGGCGTCGCCAAACAGATGACGCACGTCTCTACCGGCGGCGGCGCGTCGCTGGAATTCCTGGAGGGGAAGGAACTGCCCGGCGTGGCGGCGTTGATGGACAAGTAGTTCGACAGTTTGACGGTTGCGTAATTGCGAGCCGTGCATTGAGCGCGGCTCGCTTTTTAAGAAATCCTTTCATCCTGTATAATCGCTTGAGCCAACCGTAAATCCAAAACAGCGAACCCAAAACCATGACTCAACTCATCGAATGCATCCCCAATTTTTCCGAAGCGCGGCGGCCCGAGGTCGTTGACCAGATCGCCGCCGCCATCCAATCGGTTGCGGACGTGAAACTCCTCGACCGCTCCTCGGACCTCGACCACAACCGCACGGTGCTGACCTTCGCCGGCATGGCCGCGGGCGTGGAGGAGGCCGCCTTCCGCGCCATTCAAAAAGCGGCGGAACTCATCGACCTCGACCAGCACACCGGCGAGCATCCGCGCCTCGGCGCGGCGGACGTGGTCCCCTTCGTCCCGCTCAGCGGCGCGACGACGGAGGACTGCGTCGCCATCGCTAAACGCCTCGGCGAGCGCGTGGGAAGCGAATTGCAGATTCCCGTCTATTTGTACGAGGCCGCGGCGACGCGTCCCGAGCGGACGAATCTCGAAAACATCCGCCGCGGCCAGTACGAGGCGCTCAAAGAGGAGATGGGCGTCAAGCCCGAGCGCGATCCCGACTTCGGCCCGAACAAGGTCGGCAAGGCGGGCGCGACCGTCATCGGGGCGCGCAATCCGCTCATCGCGTTCAACGTCTATCTCACGACGGACGACCAGGAAATCGCCAAAAAGATCGCGAAGGCCATCCGTCACTCCTCGGGCGGACTGCGCTACGTGAAGGGCAGCGGCTTCCTCGTGGACGGCCGCGCGCAGGTCTCGATGAATCTCACCAACTTCCGCGAGACGCCCATCGCCCGCGTCGTGGAGTTCATCCGCCGCGAGGCGCGGCGCTACGGCGTCGGCATCCATCACAGCGAACTGGTGGGATTGATCCCGCAGGAGGCGCTGGTGGACGCGGCGGTCTGGTACACGCAGCTGGACGGCTTCGACAAATCGCAGGTCCTCGAATCGCGGCTCTTTTCCGCGCAAAGCGATCCGTCCGCGCCCAACGGACGCCCGTCCTCGTTCACGGAGGAATTGGCCGCGCCCACTCCCACTCCGGGCGGCGGATCGGCCGGCGCGTTCGCGGGCGCGATGGGCGCGGCGCTGACGGCTATGGTCGCGGGTCTCACCATCGGCAGGAAGAAATACGCCGCGGTGGAAGCCGAAATGCAGGCCATCCGCGTAATGGCGGAAAGTTTGCGAAAGGAACTTGGTCAGGCCGTGGGCGACGACGCGGCCTCGTTCGAAGTGTTGATGGCGACGTTCAAACTCCCCAAAGACACCGAAGAACAGAAGCTGGCGCGCGAGGCCGCGATCGTCCAGGCCACGCTCAACGCCGCGCACATTCCGCTTCACGTGTCGGAGATGGCCGTCAAGGTGATGGGACTGGCGTTGAAATGCGCGCGGGACGGAAACATCAACACCGTCAGCGACGCGATGTCGGGCTTCGCCATGTCGCGCGCCGCGCTGACCGCCGCGGGCTACAACGTGCGCATCAACATCAATTCGCTCGCGGACAAGTCTCCGGGCGAGAAGATGCTGGCGGAGCTGGCCGAATTGGAAAAGCAGGCGGATCGCCTCGAGGAAGAGATCCGCAAGACGATGAAAGAGCGCGGCGGAATTTAGCGCGCAGGCAGGGAATCTAAACGGCCTCGGAGACAGTTTCCGAGGCCGTTTCTCGTTCAGGAAGGCTACGGCAAATAGTACGTGACGGTTAACACGGGGCGATAGGCTTCCACGGCGTTGCCGGAATAGAGTTTCAGGTAATCGGCGCCCATGTCGTCGTTGTCGTCCAGTTCGAAGCGCAGGCGGAATTGCGTCACGCCGTATTTGTTGACGAAGGGCAGGTTGGCGCCGCGCAGAGAAACCGCGTAGCGCGAAGCGGCCACTTGCAGCAGACTCTCAAGGGCCGAGCCGGCGCTGGCCGAGGCAGAGAAATCGTTTGCTTGCAGGCTGAGGCTGGCGCCGAAGGTCCCGGCGCGGATCTCCGCCAGGAGGTCGCCATGCGTGGCGAAAGGATCGGTCCCGACCGCGCCCTGTCTCGTCAGCCGCAAAACCGCAGATAGGATAACGGCATTATCGGGCAGCGAACCGGTGTTGAAGGACAGCAGGCCGCGATATTGGAGGTCGCGGACGCCGTCGCCGACGTTGACGACCGTGGAGAGTTTGTCAACCCGCCTGCCCGCGTTGGAATTCTCGCCCGATTCCAAAATCCAGCCGTCGGCCTGCGGCGCAGACTTGTAGACCGCCGTGATCGGGACGACCGGCGTCATGTCGCGGATGAATACGTCGCTGGTCCCGTTCGTGTCGCCGGGAACCAATTTACTGGACTCCGACATGAATACGACGAAGTTACCGCCATCGCTGACATCGGGATGGAAGAACGAGCCTTCGTAGCTGGAGCGTCCGTTCGTGACCTGTACGGCCGCGTCCGCCTGCCGGTCGCGCAGATAGATCTCCAGCCCGGGCATCCCGTCATACTTGCTGTCGGACGTGAAAACGACGTACCTGCCGTCGCCGGAGATGACGGGGTCGTCCGAATCGGCAACCATCATGCCTTCTTCATCCAGAGAAATGGAAATGGGGGCAGTTTCGCCCGTTTGAAGATCATGGACGTAGATCTGGTCGTAGTAATGAGTATCCAGGGAAGTCAGGTTGGCGGCCTGGGACATGAACGCAACGTACCGCCCGTCTCCCGAGATGGACGCGCTTCGAGACGGGAAAGATTGAGCTTCCTCCCCGTCCGAATTCACAGAGGCGCGGACGATGGTCTTCTGCGCCGTGTCGTACACAAACACATCCGTTTTTCCGTTGGCGTCGTTCGGGACAAGGTTGCTCGCCCCCGAGCTAAAGGCCACGTAACGCCCGTCGTTGGAAATGGACGGCCCCCACGAGCCGCCGTTGGCCTCGCCCCCGCCCGCGGCCAGCGAGACGCGGATCGTGGTCCCCGCCTGACGGTCGCGCAGGAAGACGTCCCCCGCCGCGTTCGCGTCGCCGACGACGAGGTTGCTCGCGTCCGAGTCGAACGCCACATAGCGTCCATCCGCGGAAACGGCAGCGCTGGGGCCAGAGTGATCGTTGCCCTTCGTTCCATCCGAGGCGACAGAGACAAGTTCAGTAATTCCCTTCTGCCAGTCTCGGATGAAAACATCCTCCGTGTCATCGTTGCCGCCCTGCGCCAGGTTGGACGCGGAGGAAGTGAAGACCACGAAACGTCCGCTCTCCGAAATGACCGGCCAATAGGAATCGCTGTCGGCCCGTTCGCCCGTGGAGGAGAGGGAGATGAGCGAGGTCGTCCCGGTCTGGCGGTCTCGCAGGAAGATGTCGCCAGCATTGTTGACGTCGCCGGCGACCAGGTTTGTGGCGTCGGAGGCAAAAGCCACATAGCGGGCGTCCGCAGAAATGGACGGCGCGCCCGAAGCGCCGTTCCCCTGCTCCCCGCTCGACGAGACGGAGAGCCGCGCGACGCGGACGGGGATTATCGGGGCCGCTTCCGTCCCTCCGCCCAAAGCGGACGCGGTCACGGAGACGGTCAACGCCGCCAGGAGCGCCGCGACGACGGCTATACGATGGTACTTTTTGACGAACCGAATAGGCGCGTTCATAGGGCCTTCCTTTCAATGACGCGCTTACATTGTACGGAATCCGGGGCCGCGATTCAAGTGGGTTTAAGTTGTGGCCTGAAGTTCCCCCAATCCAGCGCGCTTTTTCAGGATGTCCATTAAAATAACGACAGCGTCCACAACCTGAATATCAATATGGAGAGACGAATGAAACGAGTGATGCTCTTCTGCTTTGTAATCCTGCTGGCGGGT
>DKTP01000139.1 GCA_002473085.1 Anaerolineales bacterium UBA7227 | reverse complement strand
CGCCGCGCCCGCCAGGGCATAACCGCGGAAGAGCTCGGGGAAGCGCAGGTCGTAGCAGATCGCCAGTCCCGCGCGTCCAAAGGGCAGGTCGGCCAGCGCGGGCTCGTCGCCCGCCGTCAAATAGAGATGTTCGTCCATCAGGCGGAACAGGTGGATCTTGGAATAGTCCGCAAGCAGGTTCCCGTTCGGCGCGAAGACCGTCAGCGTGTTGCCGAATCGATTCTCGCCGAGCGTGGATAACGTCGAGCCGACGATGTGAATCCCCGTCCGCCGCGCGAGGGCCGAAAGTTCAGCGAACAGGCCCGAGGTCAGGGCGGAGGCGTAGCGCGCGGCGCGCGTCAGGTCGTAGCCGGTGGACCAAAGTTCGGGGAGTAGGATCAGGTCCGAGCCGCGGCGTCCCGCCTCCTCCGTCATGCGGACGACCGTCGCGAGGTTGGCGTCGGGGTCGCCGAATTTCACGTCCATTTGCGCGAGGGAGAGAGTGAACTGCATGCGTCCATTATAATCGGCGCAACAGACAACAAGGAGACGACATGACACAAATCGGATTTATCGGACTGGGGATCATGGGACGCGGCATGACGCGCAACCTGCTGAAAGCGGGGCGCGACGTGACGGTTTGGAATCGCACGGCGGCGCGCATGGACGAGTTCGTCGCGGAGGGCGCGAAGAGCGCGTCTTCGCCAGCGGATTTGGCGTCGCGCTGCGACGTGATCTTAATTTGCGTCAGCGACACGCCCGACGTGGAGCAGGTCTTGTTCGGCGCGGACGGCGTCAGCGCGGGCGTGAAGCGCGGCGCGCTGGTGGCAGACCACAGCACGATCAGCCCGCGCAAGACCGTCGAGATGGCGAAGCGGCTGAACGCGCAGGGCGCGGCGTTTCTCGACGCGCCCGTCAGCGGAGGCAGCGAGGGCGCGAAGAACGGGACGCTCTCCATCATGGTCGGCGGCGCGGCGTCGGACTTCGAGCGCGCCCTGCCGATCTTGCAGGCGTACGGGAAGACCGTCACGCACGTCGGCGCGCAGGGCGCGGGGCAGACGGCGAAACTCGTCAACCAGATTTTGGTGGTCGTGAATCAACTCGCGGCGAGCGAGGCGCTGCTCTTCGCGCAGGCGGGCGGACTCGACCTCGCCACAACAATTGACGCCGTCAAAGGCGGCGCGGCGGGTTCGTGGATGCTCGCCAACCGCGGCCCGCAGATGATCGTCCGCGACTTCCGTCCGGGCTTCACGATTGATTTGCAACAAAAGGATCTGCGTCTCGTGCTGGAGGCCGCAGACGAGATGGGCATCCCGCTGCTGGCGACCGGGATGGTCTTCCAAATGTACCGCGCGCTGCAAGCGCAGGGACTTGGCGGCGAGGGGAATCACAGCCTGGTGAAAGCGCTGGAAAAAATGATGGGCGTGGAACTGGGAAAGAAATAGACCGCGTCGATCCGTCAAAAAAAAGAGCCGTGAAATTCACGGCTCCTGTTTTACTCGGACTTCTTCTTCTTGTCCTTCTTGATCTCGATCACTTCGCGCGACTGATAATGTCCGCAACTGGGGCAGACGGTGTGCGGCAGGCGCATGGCTCCGCAGTTGGAACAGGCGACGAGATTCTTGGCGGCGATGGCGTCGTGGGCGCGGCGTCGGTCACGGCGGCCTTTCGAGTGTTTGCGTTTTGGTTGTGGGGGCATTCCGTTCTCCTTCGTTTGACATGCAATCGCCGAGCGAGGCTCGGCGCGGGGGTCAGATAGCGGCGGGATTATAGCGGCAGAGAGCAGTGACGTCAAGCCCGAACCGTTGTAAAATTGGATTCATGGAAGTTCAAATCGCTGTCGCCAAGATCAACAAATACGCCGTCTCCGAAAGCGGAGACACGCTGGAAGTCGTCGAACGTCCCAAAGGCGGACTCTCGGTGGCGCTGGCGGACGGTCAATCCAGCGGACGCGGCGCGAAAGCCGTCTCGATGATGGTCGTCCGCAAGGTGATCGGACTGCTGGCCGAAGGCGTGCGGGACGGGGCCGCGGCGCGCGCCGCCTCGGACGCGCTCTACACCGAGAAGGGCGGCAAAGTCTCCTGCACGCTGAACATCGTCTCGGTGGACCTGCACACGAACACCATCGTCCTGACGCGCAACAACCCCTGCGCGACCTTCATCTGCCGCGAGGGGAAGCTGGACAGCGCCTCGACCGAAAGCGTTCCGCTCGGCGCCGCGCGCGACACGCGGCCGGTCATCACAGAAATCGACATCGAACCGGGCCTCGTCATCATCGTCTACACCGACGGGTTGGAACACGCCGGGAAGCGCCGCGGCCAGCCGATGGAAGTCCGCACCGTGATCCAGGCCATGCTCGACGACGAAGAGTCGCCCGATCCACAGATCATCGCGGACACGCTGCTGGCGCACGCCGTCCACCTGGACGACGGCCGCCCCGTGGACGATATCAGCGTGGTGGCGGTGAAAGTGACGCCGCACGCCGCCGACCAGGCGCGGCGCATGAGCGTACGCCTGCCCATCGCATGAACGCCCGGCGCGGCTCCGGCGCGGCGTCGAAAGTCCCCGGCCATGCCGTCGGATAGATTCGTCGTCGGCGTCGTCGGCCCGTGCGGATCGGGGAAGTCCACGCTGATCGCCGCGCTCGAAGCCCGCGGCTTCGTCTGCCGTCACATCGCGCAGGAACATTCCCACGTTCAGGACATGTGGAGGCGGATGAGCGATCCCGACGTTTTGATCTTCCTCCAGGCCTCCTTCCCCGTCTGCTCGGCGCGGCGGACACTTAACTGGAGCGAAGCCGATTACGCCGAGCAGCAGCGCCGTCTCGCCCACGCCCTCGCACGCGCGGACTTGATCGTGGACACCGACTCGCTGACGCCCGGCGAAGTGGCGGCGCGAGCGCTGGATTTTCTGTCCACGTTCCAGCCAAATCCGTAAGCCAGAAATCGGAATTCCCGTAGTATAATCTTCCGTCGCCTGCCAGCCGCAGGCATTTTTGTGAGTGGAGTTCAGCGCATGAGAAATCTAACGAACAGAGTAATTTTGATCGTCCTGGTTGTCGTCCTGGCGGTCTGGATCGACTTCAATCAGAAGATAAGCATCACCAACCCCTTCACCCAGAAGCCCCTGTGGAGCCGCGACGTCAGCCCGAGACTCGGCCTCGACCTGCGCGGCGGCCTGCAGGTCGTGCTTGAAGCGGACGTTCCCGAAGGCACGGTCATCACGAAAGAGCAAATGGAAACCGCCCGCATAATTCTGGAGAATCGCACCAACGCGCTCGGGGTCAATGAAAGCGTGCTCCAGGTGGCGGGCAGCAACCGGATCGTCGGCGAGTTTCCCGACGCCGCGAATCCCGATTCGATCAAGGCCAGTTTCGGCGAGACGGGACGCCTCGAATTCGTGGATTTCGGCCACACCAGAGTCCCCGCCGGGACGGTCGTCCAGACCGACGTGGACGGGGGCGTCGCGACCGACCTGAACAACGCCGACCCGGCCCAGCCGATCATCTATCACACCGTAATGACTGGGGATAAGATCGCCTCCGCGCTGGTCGCCAAAGACGCCTATGGACGCAACGCCATTGATTTTACGCTCACCGCGGAAGGCGCGGTGATTTTCAGCGACCACACTTCCACTCATAGCCAGCAATATCTTGGGATCGTCCTCGATAAAACGGTCATTTCGGCGCCTCAAATCAACGAGCCCATCACGAGCGGAAGCGGCCAGATCACCGGCGATTTCACCAACGAAGCCGCCAACACGCTGGCCATCCAACTGCGCTACGGCTCCCTGCCAATCCCCTTCAAGATCGTGGAAAGCCGCGTGGTCGGTCCAACCCTCGGCCAGGACTCGCTGGAGAAATCCCTGATCGCCGGGCTGGTCGGCATCATCATTGTCTTCCTCTTCATGGGCATCTACTACCGCCTGCCCGGTATTTTAGCGGATGTGTCCATCATTATCTACGGCCTGATCGCCTTTGCCGTCTTCAAGTACATCCCCATCACCCTGACTCTGGCGGGCGTGGCGGGCTTCCTGCTTTCGACCGGCGCGGCCCTGGACGCCAACATCCTCATCTTTGAGCGCATGAAGGAAGAACTGCGCGCCGGGCGCACCCTCCGCAACGCGGTTGACCTGGGCTGGACGCGCGCCTGGTCCTCCATCCGCGACTCGAACCTGGCCACCATCATCACTTCCATCATCCTGTTCTGGTTCGGCTCATCCTTTGGGGCGACCATCGTCAAAGGCTTCGCGCTGACCCTGGCCCTCGGCGTGGGAATTTCGCTCTTCACCGCCATCCTCGTCACCCGCACCCTGCTCAACCTCGTCCTCAAAGTCATTAAACCCGGCGACGAAAACCTGAAATGGTTTGGTCTTTAGGGAGAAACACATGAACATTCTCGGAAAACGCTACTGGTACTTTGCCATCTCCCTGCTCATCATCGTTCCAGGGATGATCCTCATCGCGCTCAACGGCCTGCCGCTCTCGATCGACTTCACGGGCGGCTCGATCCTCGAGGTGCGTTTCTCGGGCGAACAGCCCGCGCCCGCCGACGTGGTGGCCGTCTACGAAAGCCTCGGCGTGAAAGACGCCCAGGTGCAGACGACCGGCGCGGGGACGATCCAGGTCCGCTCCTCCTTCCTGGACGAAGCCTCCAGCAGGGAAATCCAAAGCGCCCTCAAGGAAAAATTCGGAGAGTTGACCGTCGAGAAATTCGACAGCGTGGGCCCGTCCATCGGCGAACAGGTGGCTAAACGCGCCGCCCTGGCGGTGGGCATCGCCGCGCTGGCCGTGGTGATCTACATCACCTTCACCTTCCGCGGCCTCGAACATGCCTTCCGCTACGGCATCACCGCCATCGTCGCCATGGCCCACGACGTAGCCATCGTCATGTCCGTCACCGCCATCGGCGGAACATTCTGGGGCTGGCAGGTGGACGCGCTCTTCCTGACCGCGCTGCTGACCGTCATCGGCTTTTCGGTGCAGGACAAGATCGTGGTCTTCGACCGCATCCGCGAGAACTCGTCCATCTATCGCCGCCTGCCCTTCGAGACGCTCGCCAACCATTCCATCATCCAGACCCTGCAGCGCTCCATCAACACCCAATTGATGACCGTCGAATTCATGCTCCTGGCCCTGGCCCTTTTCGGCGGGATCACCCTGCGCGAATTCGCCGTTATCCTCCTCGTCGGCCTGCTCAGCGGAACTTACTCGTCCATCTTCATCGCCGCGCCCCTGCTGGTGGTATGGCAGAACCGCGAATGGACAACGTGGTTCCGTCGCGGAGAAAAAGCGCAGACCCTCTAACAGCCTGCTGGCGCGTCGAACGGCGCGCCAGTTTCTTTGGACGATCCGCCCGGACAGTCGCGAGGCCTAAATCCAAGATGAAAAGACTCCCGGTTGGGAGTCTTTTCAAACTGGAGACAAAGGACATCGTCCCCTGAATGGGGATCCGAACCGCTCAATGAAAAGACTCCCGGTTGGGAATCTTTTCAAGCTGGAGACAAAGGACATCGTCCCCTGAATGGGGATCCGAACCGCTCAATGAAAAGACTCCCGGTTGGGAGTTTTTTCAAGCTGGAGACAAAGGACATCGTCCCCTGAATGGGGATCCGAACCGCTCAATGAAAAGACTCCCGGTTGGGAGTCTTTTCAAGCTGGGGGCAAAGGATTCGAACCTCTACTAACTGATCCAGAGTCAGTCGTCCTGCCATTAGACGAGCCCCCACTATTCCAGCGGGCGGTATTTTAGCACGCCCGTCCGTTTCGGGCAAGGGCGGAACGCGCTTTCATCATGGCTTTTACAAAGCATGAACGGGGGAGCGCCTCCGAATGATGAAAATTTGGAATCCCGAAGTAGAACTTCGGGAAAGCAGCAAGTAAAACTTGGGGAATCCTTTTCACACAAAACCGCCAAGACACAAAAACCCTTTGCGCCAAAGAACCGCCGGGCGTTTGTTATAATTGCGGTACAAAGGAAACAAAATGACCGAAGAAACCGCCAGCAAAATCCCTGCCTTCATCCGTGAAGCCGTCGCCGAAGACCTGAAAAGCGGACGCTTCAACTACGTCCGCACACGCCTGCCGCCCGAGCCAAACGGCTACCTCCACATCGGACACGTCAAAGCCTTTTTGATTGACTACTTCACCGCGCAGGAATTTGGCGGCGAACTCTATCTGCGCTTCGACGACACCAACCCGTCCAAGGAAGAGACCGAGTTCGTGGACGCCATCAAGGAGGACGCGGCCTGGCTGGGAATCCAGTGGGCGAAGGAGACCTACGCCTCCGACTACTTCGACCTGCTCTACGACTGGGCGGTGAGACTCGTCAAAATGGGACTCGCCTACGTGGACGACCAGACCCAGGAGGAGATGAGCGCGTCGCGCGGGACCCTGCCGAAGGGTACGAAGTGGAGCGAGACCGAGTCCGCGCTCAAGCCTGGAGTCGACTCTCCGTATCGCAATCGTTCCGTCGAGGAAAATCTCGACCTGCTGGAGCGGATGAAGAACGGCGAATTTGCCGAAGGCAGCCGCGTCCTGCGCGCCAAAATTGACATGGCGCACCCCAATATCCTGCTGCGCGATCCCGTCATGTATCGAATCATGAACGCGCATCACCACCGCACGGGCGACAAGTGGCACATCTACCCGATGTACGATTGGTCGCACGGACAGAACGACTCGATGGAGGGCGTCACCCACTCGCTGTGTTCCAACGAATATATCATCCACCGTCCGCTCTACGAGTGGTTCCTGCAAAAGCTGGAGGCCTTCCCCTCGCGCCAGATCGAATTCACGCGCCTTAACCTGACCTACGCGATGATGTCAAAACGCAAGGTGCGGAGACTCGTCGAGGAGGGGATCGTGCGCGGCTGGGACGACCCGCGTCTCACCACCCTGCGCGGACTGAGGCGCCGCGGCGTCACGCCTGAAGCCATCGTCAACTTCGTGACAGGGCTCGGTGAAACCAAGAACGACAGTTACGTGGAGATGGCGCAGTTCGAAGCCGTCATCCGCGACGACTTGAACAAACACTCCCTGCGCCGTATGGCCGTCCTACGCCCGCTCAAACTGGTCATTGACAACTATCCCGAAGGGCAGGTCGAAGAAATGGACGCGGTCAACAACCCCGAAGACCCGTCCGCGGGGACGCGCAAAGTCCCCTTCTCGAAAGTCCTCTACATCGAGCAGGACGATTTCCGCGAGACGCCGCCGCCCAAATATTTCCGCCTTTTCCCCGGCAACGAAGTGCGGCTGCGCTACGCCTACCTGGTCAAATGCACGGGCGTCGTCAAGGACGAGGCGGGCAACGAGACCGAAGTCCACTGCGCGTACGATCCCGCCAGCAAAGGCGGCGACGCGCCCGACGGACGAAAAGTCAAAGGCACGATCCACTGGGTCTCGGCCGCGCACGCCGTCCGCGCGGAAGTCCGCCTCTATTCACAGTTGTTCACCGTCGAGCGTCCCGACGACGGCGAGCTGGACTCCATCGTCAACCCCAACTCGCTCGAAACGCTGAACGGTTACGTCGAGCCGTCGCTCGCCAACGTGACGGCGGGCGAAAAACTCCAGTTCGAGCGGACGGGCTACTTCTGCGCCGATCCCGACTCGACGCCCGGCAAACCCGTCTTCAATTTGACGGTGACGTTGAAAGACAGTTGGGCGAAAGAACAGAAGAAGGGGTAGTCAAGCAGGTGGCGCATGGTCAAACGCTCGCGGAAACGCGGGCGTTTTTCTTCCGGCATACGGTATCATTGAGACATGGACATCGTGACCGGCAAAACGCTCAAACGCCGCGGCTGGCCCGAAGGACGGATCATTGGAATCGCCAAAGACGCGGCGACTCGACTCCTCGATTCGGGACTCGACCGCGACACGGTTCTCGCGCGACTGGACGCGGTGCGCGCCGACCCTGGCCGTTTCCTCGCTGACGAGACTCTCGCCGAGCTGGCGCGCGAATGCCTGCGCGCGGACCGGCCTCGGGAGGAGAGTCCCGCCGAACTGCGCGGCGAAGCGTCGCCCTACCCCGTGTGGGGAAAGGAGCAGATCGATGACCAGTCCATCGCGCAGATGGACAACGCCATGCGCCTGCCCGTCTCCGTGGCGGGCGCGCTCATGCCCGACGCGCACGTCGGCTACGGGCTGCCCATCGGAGGCGTCCTCGCGACCGATAACGCCGTCATCCCTTACGCCGTCGGCGTGGACATCGCCTGCCGGATGCGGCTCTCGCTGTACGAGGTCTCCCCGCGTCTGTTGGAGCAAAAACCCGCGCTCTTCGAAAACGCGCTGTTGACCCAGACCGCCTTCGGTCTCGGCGCGGAATGGAAAGGCGAACGCCGCGCCCAGCATCCCGTTTTGGACGACCCCGACTGGGAGGCGACGCGCCTGCTCCAAACTTTGCGCGATAACGCCGTCAAACAACTCGGCACGAGCGGGACGGGGAATCACTTTGTGGAGTGGGGCGCGTTCCGCCTGAACGAGCCGCTGTCTGGATTGCAGCCCGGCGAATATCTCGCGCTGCTCTCGCACAGCGGATCGCGCTCGGTGGGATTCAAGATCGCCGACCGTTACAGCAAACTGGCGATGAAACTGCACCCCCGCCTCGATAAAAGCGTCCGTCACCTCGCCTGGCTTTCGCTTGACTCCGAGGAGGGACAGGAATACTGGCTCTCGATGGAACTGGCGGGACGCTTCGCCGCGGCCAACCATTACGTCATCCATCGCCGCGTGGCCGAGGCGGCCGGACTGAAAGCAGCCGCGGTCGTGGAGAACCATCACAACTTCGCCTGGCGCGAGAGACTCCCCGACGGGCGCGAGGTCATCGTCCACCGAAAAGGCGCCACGCCCGCGGGCGCGGGCGTGTTGGGAATCATCCCCGGCTCGATGGGCGACGCGGGCTATCTCGTCCGCGGGCGCGGGGCGGCTGAGTCGCTCATGTCGGCCTCGCACGGCGCGGGTCGGATGATGAGCCGCAAGGCCGCGCTGAATTCCATCTCCAAATCCGCGCGGGACGCGTATCTCAGGGAGCGCGGCGTCACCCTCCTCGGCGGCGGCCTGGACGAATCGCCGCAGGCCTACAAGCCGATCGAGGCGGTCATCGCCGCGCAGCACGATCTGGTGGAAGTAGTCGGGAAGTTCACCCCGCGCGTCGTCCGCATGGCGGATGAGGCGGGAAATTTCTAGCCCCCAAAATAGGTACACGGATTACACGGGCAAGAGGGACGCTTCGCGCGCGGATCTTTAAATCCAACCGCAAAGGTCCGTCAAATCCGCGTCATCCGTGTACGGTTTTAAAAACTATACTTCGCGGATGTCCCACAGTTTTTTGATGAGGGGAGTTAACACCTTCTTCACCTGCGCCTGGTCCATTCCGTTGACCTTGAAGGTGATGACGCGCGTGTTCACGTCTTCGCCTACAAACTGACCGAAGGCGATGAAGTTCCCGCCCGCGTCCGCGATGGTGCGGGTGACTTTCGCCAGCATTCCGGGCTGGTCTTCGATGAGCGCAGTGGCGCGCACGCCTCTCTCGCGGGCGCCCATCAGTTCAAGGAACATCTTGAACAGGTTGGTCTCGGTGATGATGCCGACGACGCGCGCCCCCTTGACGACAGGCAGGCCGCCGATCTTGTTATCCGCCATGATGCGGGCGGCTTCCTCGATGGGCGTATCCTCGGCGACGGTGATCACGTTCTTGGTCATCACTTCGGCCACCGTCAATTTGCTGAGCAGGTAGTTCATTTCCCAGATGCTGAGCGTGGTTGCGGGAGACGGGGATGCGTTGAGCAGGTCCTTTTCCGAGACGATTCCGACCAGCTTGCCGCCCTTGATGACGGGCGCGCGGCGGATGCGTTCCTTCTTGAACAGAGCCAGCGCGTCGTTAATGCTCATCTCGGGCCCAATGGTGATGGGCGGACGGGACATTCTTTCTCCAACTAACATTCGTACCTCCTGTTTGTTCGCTGTGCAAATCCATGCACGAGCAATGATGGGCGAATTATATGCCCTCTGCGGAGTTCAATCCAGAGGAAAATCGTCATATTTCCCGAATAAAATTGTAACGAATTCTCAATCTTCCACGTATACGCGCGGCACGCGCACACAGAAATTAGTCAATATCTCATAGGGACTGGTCCCCGCCCACTCGGCAAAATCGTGGGCGGTGATTCCTTCGCCGAGCAGAACGACGGGATCGCCCACCGCGGCCTCCGCCTCGCCCGCGTCCGCCATGAACTGGTCCATGCAGATGCGTCCCACCTGCGGTACCAGCCTCCCGTTGACGAAGAGACGCGCCCGCCCGCTCATGCGGCGGACGTACCCGTCCGCGTAGCCGCACGGGACGGTGACGATTCGCGTCGGACGTTCGGCCTGCCACAAAGCCCCGTAGCTGACCGGCCGCCCGGGCGGGGTGATCTTGGAGTAGGCCACCCGCGACCGCCAGGTGATGGCGGGTTTCACCTCCACAGTATGCGGGACGCTCAACGTGGGATAGACGCCGTAGAACATGATGCCCGAGCGCACCATATCAAAGTTGCCTTCGGGCAATTGCAAGATCCCGCCTGAGTTAGAGATATGACGCAGCGCGGGCGGCGGCAGGCTGCGTTTTTCGTAGAAGCGCAGGGTCTCGTTGAAACGTTCCAGTTGCAGGCGCGCGTGGGTCAGGTCGGACGAGTCGGCGTTGGCGTAGTGACTATAGATGCCCTCCACGTCCACGCCGCGGCAGGCCGCGGCCTGCTCGAGGAAGGGTTCCGCCTCCGTGTCGCGCACGCCGACGCGCTCCATGCCCGTGTCTATCTTCAAATGCGCGCG
This sequence comes from Anaerolineales bacterium UBA7227, assembly GCA_002473085.1. Lineage (GTDB taxonomy): Bacteria > Chloroflexota > Anaerolineae > Anaerolineales > Villigracilaceae > Denitrolinea > Denitrolinea symbiosum. The sequence goes on along the minus strand of DKTP01000139.1, from coordinate 12,573 downwards.
GACGCGCTGTCCTGACGCGGCGGCGAATTGTTCCGCGGCCAGCAGGAGGTCCGGGGAGGACGCGGTGAGCGTCAAGTCGTAGCGCGAGAAGAAGGGAATCTGCCAGGAGAAAATCCCGCCCATCACGAGGATGGGTTTGTCAATGCCCAGCTCGCGGAGACGGATGCCCTCGTCAATGGTCGCCACGCTGAGGTAATCCGCGAAGGGCGCGATGAATTTGGCGACGCCCTCCACCCCGTGACCGTAGGCGTTGGCCTTGAGGACCGGCATGACTTTCGCGGGCGCCACATGCGCGCGGATGGCCTCGAGGTTGCGGCGCAATTGCGCGAGGTTGATTTCAAGCTGGGTCGGGCGAAGGGATTCGGGCATGGTTGGATCGCAGTGGTTATATGTCGTTACTTTTCCGCGCCAGCATTTCATTCAGCAGCGCGGTTTCCTGTTCCTCGCTGGCGACCTCCCCGTCCACCCACGCGGCGCGGAGTCGGGACAGGATCTCCCCGTAGCGCGGCCCGGGCGGGACGCCGAGAGATTTCAACGTCTCGCCGTTCGCGAACGGTTTGAGCGCCTTCCATTTTTCCAGGTACATCGTCAAGTTGGCGCGCGACTTGCCGCGCGGCGCGCACACAGCCGCGGCGCGAATCGCGTCCTCGGGCAGGGTGTCCAAACGCGCCGCACATTCGCTGGGACGGGCGCGCCCGAAAAAATCCAGGTCGCAAAAGATCGAGGAAGCCGCCAGCGCCGTCTTTTTCAAATCGGCGTCGAAATGCAGCCGCTTGTTAAAAGCGCGAATCTCTTTTTCGGGCGAGGCGAGCAGCCAGAGCGCCCAGCGCAGGCGGATGTGATTGACATTGGACGGAAGCGACCGACCTTGACGGAAACGCGTCCGCGTCGCTTCGTCCCACGGGAGGGCGGGGCGCGCCGCCTGAAGGATTCCCAACGCCCAAAGTTGATCCAGCATCGGGACGGGATCGTCCTCGTCGAGGATCAAATCCAGTTCGTGGCGCAGGCGTTCGGGCGAGAGCGCGTCCACATATTGCAAGGCAGGCGGGACCGTCGCTTCGGTCTCGGACGCGAGACGAAATCCATAGCGTTGCGCGTATCGCACGGCGCGGAACAGGCGCGTCGGGTCGTCAATGAACGAGCGCGGATAGAGGACACGGATCAGTCCGCGTGAAAGGTCGTCGCGGCCGCCAAGCGGGTCGGCGAGTTCGCCGAAGCGGTCTTCGTCCAAACTAACGGCCATGGCGTTGACGGTGAAGTCGCGGCGGCGCAGATCGTCCGCGAGCGAACCGAGTTTCACGGTGGGAAGCGCGGCGGGATGTTCGTACGTCTCGGAACGGGCGGAGACCAGGTCCAGCGTCGAAGGTTGAACGTCGAACGTTTCGGGAATGGACCAGGCAGCGGTGTGAAATTTGGGATGGACGGTCGCGCGTCCGCCGAACTCTTTGACGAGGCGGCGCGCGACTTTGGTCGCGTCGCCTTCGATGACGATGTCGAAATCGCCGATGGGACGTCCCAGCAGCGCGTCGCGGACGAATCCGCCGACGAGGTAGGACCGCAGCCCGAGGGACGCGCAGGCGGCGGAGACGCGTCGAAGCGGAACCAGGCGCGCGTCCGGGAGGAAGCGGGGGATGTCCAACATGCGGATATTTTACATCACAAGGGAGGAAATCCGAGCGGCGCAATTTCCTCCGTTTTCGGGAGAAATGTGTATAATCGGCGCATGAAATTTTTCCGCCCGAACCCGTCCCCTGAACTTCGATCTACCCGGTCTGGATAGGTTCGTTTTGTCACGCCCAAACGGCTCCCAGACCCGGCGAGCCGTTTTTATTTGTCAGTGAAGAGAACAGAGAATAGTGAGAAGAGAGCAGTCTGTGGACATCAAAGATTTAACTCGCCGCATGAGCGCTTTTGTCGAATCGAAAGGCTGGTACGCGGCAGGGACGAAACGTCCGCAGACGCCGAAGAACATCTCGATCTCGCTGGCGCTGGAGGCGGCCGAGATCATGGAACATTTTCAGTGGCGCGAGGACGCGAAAGACAAAGACGAACTCGCCAGCGAGTTGGCGGACGTGACGTTGTATCTCCTGCAACTGGCCTCGGTCACGGACATTGACCTGGAGCAGGCCGTTTTGAAAAAATTGGAAGTCAATCAGTCTCGCGAATGGGACGTTGAAAACTGAACAGGACAAGTCATCATGAAAATCAGCGTATTTGGCGGTTCTCAACCCAAAGAAGGCGACGCGGTCTACGCGGAGGCCTACGCGCTCGGCAAGATGCTGGCCGAGCATGGACACGTCGTTCTCAACGGCGGCTACATCGGCACGATGGAGGCGGTCTCGCGCGGCGCGGCCGAGGCGGGCGGACACGTCGTGGGGGTGACGTGCGAGGAGATCGAGAGATGGAGGACGAACGGGGCCAACCGCTGGGTCAAAGAGGAAATAAGGAAGAAGACGCTCATCGAGCGGTTGCAGGTCTTGATCGAGGAATGCGACGCGGCCATCGCCCTGCCCGGCGGTCCCGGCACGCTGACCGAGATCGCGCTGACGTGGAATTTGATGATCGTGGAGTCCCGCCGCCGAAGCCCGCTCATCCTGGTCGGGGACGGCTGGCAGTCCGTCTTCGGTCAGGTCTTCGACAAACTGGGAAAATTCACGCCCGAACGCCAGCGCGTTTTGCTGCAATTCGCGGCGGATGCTGAAACTGCGGTAAAGTTAGTGGAGAACGGAGAGTGGAGAACGGTCAATCCATAATTGTCGTTCTCTAACGACAAAGAAAGTTGCGCCAGAGCGCGCAACCTGCTCTCTGCTCTCTACTCATCTACTCTCTGGAGATTCAAAATGGCTGAAGAAAAACTTCCCACCCGCGCGGAAAACTTTGCGGAGTGGTACAACCAACTGGTATTGAAAGCGGAACTGGCCGACTACGCGCCCGTGCGCGGCTGTATGGTCGTCCGTCCCTACGGCTGGGCGCTGTGGGAAAATATCACCTCCTGGCTCGACCGCGAGTTCAAGGCGACGGGTCACGTCAACGCGACCTTCCCCACGCTCATCCCCATGTCGTTTTTCGAGAAGGAAAAGGAACACGTCGAGGGCTTCGCGCCCGAATTGGCTGTCGTCACGCACGGCGGCGGGGAAGAGCTGGAGGAGCCCCTCGCCGTCCGCCCCACGTCCGAGACCATCATCGGCTACATGTATTCCAAGTGGGTCAAGTCCTGGCGCGATCTGCCCATCCTGATCGTGCAGTGGGGCTCCGTCCTGCGCTGGGAGATCCGCACGAAACTATTCCTGCGCACGGCCGAGTTCTACTGGCACGAAGGTCACACCGCGCACGCTACGCGGGAAGAAGCGCTCGAAGAGACCTATCGCATCCTCGATATCTACGAAAAGATCTACGTCGAAGAAGCCGCCATCCCCGTCATCAAGGGCGTCAAAAGCGACTCCGAACGCTTCGCTGGGGCGCAAATGACCACCGCCGTTGAAGCCATGATGTGGGACAAGCGCGCCCTGCAGGCTGGCACGTCGCATTACTTCGGTCCCAACTTTGCGAAAGCCTTCGACATCCAGTTCATTGACAAGAACAACGTCCTGCAATACGCCGAGACGACCTCCTGGGCGATCTCTTCGCGCATGATCGGCGCGCTCATCATGGTGCATGGCGACGACCAGGGACTCATCCTGCCTCCCCGCCTCGCGCCCATCCAGGCGGTGATCGTCCCCATCTTCAAGAACGAGGCGGAGAAGAGCAAGGTCATGGAGACCGCCGACCGCGTCTTCACGGAGTTGAAAGCCGCGGGTATCCGCGTCAAAATGGACGACCGCGACAACGTCAGCGCGGGATACAAATTCAACGATTGGGAAATGCGCGGCGTCCCCCTGCGGATCGAGATCGGACCCAAGGACGTGGACAAAGGCTCGGCCGTGCTGGCCCGCCGCGACGTCCCTGGGCGCGACGGGAAGTCCTTCGTCCCCCAGACGAATCTCGCCGCGGCCGTCGGCAGTCTGCTTGAAGAGATCCAGTCCGCGCTGCTCAAGCGCGCCACCGAATACCGCGACGCGAACATCAAAGCCCCCCAAACCTACGACGAACTGAAAGACGCGGTCGCGGACGGTTGGGCGTTCTCGTGGTGGTGCGAGAGCAGGGAGTGCGAGGCGAAGGTGAAGGAAGACGCCAAAGCCACCACGCGCGTCATCCCCTTCGACCAGCCCGAAGGCGAAGGCAAGTGCGTCGTCTGCGGCAAACCCGCGAAGAAGAAGGTTTACTTCGCGAAAGCGTACTAACCAGCGTTCGGTTAGGTAATCAGTGACCAGCAGGGCGCTTCCGAAAGTCACTGATTACTGAATGCTGAACACTGAATACTGCAACCAATGCCCGCCGTTGACCTCGCCCGCCTGAAAAAACAAGCCGCGCAACTGGCGGACCTGTTCGGCCAGCCCGAGGCCTTCGTCCGCGCCCTGCACGAGACGCTGGATTTCTACGTCAACCGCAGCCTGCGCGAAGTGGACGCGGTCGCGCCCTCGTCGGTGCTGGAAACATACCGCACGCCCTCCGTCATCCTGCGTCACATCGAGATCGAACTCGCGCCGCTGGCCGCGGCCGATCCCAACGCGGCGCTGGAACTTGCCGACCGTCTCTGGGACGAGGGCTGGCTGGAAATGGGACTCCTCGCCGCGTCCCTGCTCGGGCGGATTCCCCCGCGCGAGGAACGCCTGCTCCCGCGTCTCACCGCGTGGACGCAGCAAGTACGCGACCCCTCGGTGCGCGCCGCGTTGCTCACCACCAGTCTCGCCCGCCTGCGAAAGGAAACGCCCGACCGCTTCCTCCTGCTCGTCAGCGAGTGGCTGAACCCCGAACGTCCGCGTCTGTGGGCGAACGGCATCCAGGCGCTGCTGCCCCTCATCAACGATCCCAAATTCAACAATCTGCCGCCCGTCTTCGACATGCTCGAAGCGGTCGTCGAGGCCGCGCCCGGCACGCTCCAAACCGACCTGGTGGACCTGTTCACGGCGCTCCACCGCGTCTCGCCCACCGAAACCGCCTACTTTCTGCGGAACGTCATCGCCAACTCGCCCAACCGCCTCACCGCCGCCACCTTCCGCCGCATCTCGTCGTCCCTGCCGCCGCAATTGGCCGAATCCATTCGCGGGCTTGTGAAACCCGCCCAAGCCACGCGATAATCCCGCGAACGCGCATGTTCAAAACAAAACCGCTTTCCCCGCAACTCCAGTCCGCCCTCGCGCTCGTTGCCGCGGGCGTTCTGGCGTACGGCCTGCTCATCCCCTCGCTCGGATTTTTTCAGGACGACTGGCAGCATATTTTCTACTGGAATTCACGCGGCTCCCTTGGGATGCTCGAATTCTTGACGATAGACGGTCGACCCACAGCCGCCTGGTGTTATGCGCTGCTCTTTCCGATCCTGGGTTCCTCTCCCCTGAGATGGCACATTTTCGTCCTCGCATTGAGAACGCTGGCGGCGATTATATTTGTCGCCATCTTGAAAATACTCTGGCCCAATCACCAGGTCAGGACCGCGCTGGCTGGTTTCTTTTTGCTCCTCCATCCATTCTTTATTCTCCAATCATTGGCCGTAGCATACGCCATCCACTGGGCATCGTTCACATTTCTCGCCTTGTCCATCCTGTTGACGATCCGCGCCGTCCAAAACCCGAAACGCTGGCTGGTTTACACCGCGCTCGCCATCCTCGCGGAGACGCTGCACCTCTTTACCGTCGAGTATTTCGTCGGGCTGGAGGCGCTCCGTCCGTTCGTGATCTGGGCAGTATTGACAAAAACAGCTGCCGAACAAAGCCCCAATCCACCCAGCGCCTCCACCCGCAGCGCTTTCCTCCATTCTGGCTACGCGCAAACCGTCAAGCGCACAATCCGACTTTGGCTCCCCTATCTCCTGATTCTCCTGCTCTTCCTCTACTGGCGGACGGCGATCCTCGGCGGTCTCGGCCTCCGCAACAACCCGATGGATTTTTCAACCGCGTCCATTTTGTCCGCCCTGCAAAATTTCCCCGCGGACGCGGCGCTCGTCCTCGTTGCCTCCTGGTTCAAACTCGTTGACCCGTCCGCCCTCGAACTCACCCGCGCGAGGAATTTCGTTCTCCTGGCGATCACGCTTTTCTCCGCCATCCTTGCCTATCTCTACTCCCGATTCCTCAGCGACCCCAGGCGCCAATCTCCAGTTACCAATTACCAATTACCCCCTAAATCCTATCTCCTCTCCTCCATCCTTGCCCTCCTTCTCGGACTCGCGCCCGCCTACGCTGCCAACTTCATCCTTCACCTGAAACTCGAACCGTGGAACGGACGCTTCGCCCTTGCCGCCCTCCCTGGCGCGGGGATGCTGGCCGCGCTGGCCTTCGAGTCCCTCTTTACGTCCGAGCGGACGCGGCGCGCGATGTTCGCCATCCTGATCGGCTTGCTGATCGGATTCCACAACCGCGTCGGGTTCGATTTCAAAGCCTCGTGGGACAAACAGGTCAAACTCTACGAGCAGTTGACCTGGCGCGCGCCGTCCATCGAGCCTGGGACGGCCATTATCACCGACCAGGAAATCCTCGGCTACATGGGCGATTACCCAACGAGCTTCGCGCTCAACACGATTTATCGCGAAGCATCCCTGCGGGACGATACCAAGTCCCTGCGCCCCAGCCCATATTGGTTCTTCGCCATGTCCGAGAATCTCCACACAGACGCGGACTCGCTCGTCGAAGGCGTGACGTTGACCGCGAAAAAGTACGCGTCCACGTTTGTAGGAAACAGCCGCAACAGCCTGATCATCGTGTTCGAGCCAGAGAAGAACCAGTGCCTGTGGATTCTCCGTCCCGAAGACGCGGCCTATCGTGGGCTGCCCGAACAGGTCAAGAAAGCCGCGCAGGTTTCGAATTTGAGTCGCATCCGCGATCAGCACGATGCCGTTCCAACTTTGTATCGCGCTATCGTCCCTGAAAATCCAGCATCGTGGTGCTTCCACTATCAGCGCGCGGACTTGGCGCGGCAGTTGGGCGATTGGGAGCAGGTTATCTTCTTCTGGGAATTGGCCGAGCGCGGCGGCTACGCGCCTGGTCACGGATTTGAATACATCCCCTTCATTCAAGGCTACGCTCATCAGGGAAATTGGAAACAAGCGCTGGCATTGACGAAGCAATCGAACCGCGTCAGCGCGAACATGAAAACGATTCTGTGCCCCGTGTGGGAAGAGTTGGCCGCGTCCGCGCCAGAGTCGGTTGAGCGAGATTCATCTGTGGGCGAAGCAATGGAATTTTTGGGGTGTCGTTAATTCAGCACACGGATTTCGCGGAAAGATGAGATTTTCACGGAAAATTTAACAAATTCCGTGTTCGTCCACAAAATCCGCGTAATCCGTGTACAAATTTTACCCCCTCACCATCTCCAACACGTCCAACAGCCTCGGCATCCAATTTTCGTTCTTCGTGAAATTGACCCAATAGACGTTCCTCCCGCCGCGCACGTCGGGCGCGAGATCGGGGAGACGTTTCTCCTTCGGCGGATTCGCGGCATCGTCCTCCGACCCTCCAGCGGGCGCGGGGAATTTGAGCGCGACCTGTCCCGCCTCCCAACTCACGGACGCGAGTCCCGCTTTCTCGGCGCGCAGTTTGACGCGCATCTGGTAGAGCAGGTTGTCCGCCATGTCGGGCAGATCGCCGAAGCGGTCGCGGAATTCGGACGCGAGCGCGTCCAGTTCAGATTCGTCGCGCAGGTCCGCGATGCGGCGGTAGAGTCGCAGACGCAAATCCTGGTCGGGGATGTAGTCCGCGGGGAGGCCGATGGCGAGGGGAAGGTCCACATTGACGGGCATTGCTAAAGGCAGGTTGAATGTTGAAGGTTGAAGGTTCAATGTTGCTTTCTCTCGGGTTGAACTTTCAACTCGGATATGCCTCACCGCATCTGCCAGCAATCTCGTATAAAGATGGAAGCCGACATCCTGAATAAATCCGTGCTGGCGCGGACCGAGCAATTCCCCCGCGCCGCGAATCTCAAGGTCGCGCATGGCAATGGAGTAGCCCGCGCCGAGCTGCGTGTTTTCGGCGATCACGTCCAGCCGCGCCTGGCCGTCCGCAGTGGGATTGATCTTGTTGTGACGGAAGAAATAGGCATAGGCGCGCATCGCCCCGCGTCCGACGCGGCCGCGCAGTTGGTAGAGTTGCGCCAGCCCGAAGGTGTCGGCGCGGTCCACGATGAGCGTGTTCGCGTTCGGGATGTCGAGTCCCGATTCGATGATCGTCGTCGAGAGCAGGACGTCGATCTCCCCCGAATTGAAGCGGCGCATCGCCGCCGAGAGTTCATGCTCGGGCATCTGTCCGTGACCGACGTCCACGCGCGCTTCGGGGACAAGCTTTTCCAAATGCGCCTTCATCGCATCTATCGTGTGGACGCGGTTGTGGACGAAGAAGATCTGCCCGCCGCGTTCGAGTTCGCGCAGGATGGCCTGCCGCACCAGGCGCGGCGAATACGCGCCCACATGCGTGCTGATCGGCAGGCGCTCTTCGGGCGGCGTGTTCAGATTCGAGATGTCGCGCACGCCCGTCAGCGCCATGTAGAGCGTGCGGGGAATCGGCGTGGCGGTGAGCGTCAACACGTCCACTTCGGTGCGCAATTTTTTCAGGTGTTCCTTGTGCGCCACGCCAAAGCGTTGCTCCTCGTCGATCACCGCCAGTCCCAAATCCTTGAACTGCACGTCGGACGAAATCAAACGGTGCGTGCCGATGACGATGTCCACTTCGCCCAGCGCGAGCCGCAGCAGCACATCGTCCTGTTCCTTCGGCGTGCGGAAGCGCGAGAGCATCTCCACCTTCACGGGGAACGCGGCGAGGCGCTGCAAAAAAGTCTCGTAATGCTGCTGCGCCAGAACCGTCGTCGGCACCAAAATGGCGACCTGCTTGCCGTCCATCACCGCCTTGAACGCGGCGCGCAGCGCGACCTCGGTCTTTCCATAACCCACGTCGCCGCACAACAGCCTGTCCATCGGACGCGGCAATTCCATGTCGCGCTTGATCTCGCCCAGCGCGCGCCGCTGGTCCTCGGTCTCCACATACGGGAACGAGTCCTCGAGCTCGCGCTGCCAGTTGGTGTCGGGCGAAAACGCGTGACCGACTGACACATGACGACGCGCGTACAGATCGAGCATCTCCTCGGCGACTTTCTTCACTGCCTCCCTGACTCTCCCCCGCTTCTCGCTCCACGCCTGACCTCCGAGTCGGTCCAGCGATGGACGGCCTCCCTCCGCCCCGACGTAGCGCGTCAACCTGTCCGCTTGATGCACGGGGACGAAAAGCGTGTCGCCGTCCTCGTATTCCACCGCCAGGAACTCGCGTTCGCGTCCGTCGAGTTGACGCTGGACGAGTCCCGCGAAACGCCCGACGCCGTGATCCACGTGGACGACGTGGTCGCCCGCCTGAAGGTCCGCGTAGACCGCTTCGGGCGTCTCGACCGCGGCTCGGGCGCGCGTCCGCGGCGTCGGCCGCTCCCAGCCGAAGATCTCCGAGTCGGTGATGAGATAGAGATCGCCGAGACTCCAACCCTCGGAGAGGGAGGCTTCGAGGAAGACGGGGGACGGGGGACTGGAGACGGCAGGAGGAGGACTGGAGACGGCAGGAGGAGGATGGGAGACGGAGTCGGTCGTCGGTCTTTCGTCTTCGGTCTGCCTCCAGAGTTCCTCCAACCGCGCGCGCTGCCGCGAGACGATGACGACTTGTTTGCCGTCGTCCACGAGACGGGCGAGGTAATCTTCAAACGGCTTTAATCGTCCCGCGAATCGTTCAATATGCCCAAACTGACTCGCCAGCGACTCGCCCGCTACTGAAGACTGATTACTGAACACTGATAACTGCTCGCCGCTCCGCCCCAACTCAACGAGAGACTTCTCGCCAAGCGAATCCGCCAGTTCGGACCACGTCAAATATGGGACGGGGAAACCCGCCGCGAACGCGCCTTCCTCGACGGCCTCCTTTCGCGAGCGAAGCGCCTGCTCTTCCACTTCCTGAATCATGCTTTCAACGTGATCCAGGTCGTCCACCGCGACCAGCGCCTTCGACGGGAGATAATCGAACAGACTCGCGGGGAAAGGATGGAGGAGAGGGATGTGGAACTCGCTGAGTTCGGTTTCGCCTTCCGCGCCTCGCGTTTCAGTTTCCTGTCCGCGCGCGATGAACTCCCGCGCGGGCGTGACGAGGACGGATTTGAGATTCTCCACCGTCCGCTGCGTGGCGGGATCGAACCTGCGGATGGTCTCGATCTCGTCCCCGAAGAAATCCAGGCGGACGGGTCCGTCCTCGGCCATCGGCCAGATGTCGAGCAGGCCGCCGCGATGGGCGAACTGTCCCGACTCGAGGACGGTGTCGGCGCGCTGGTAGCCGATCTCGGTCCACGCGCGGATGAGCGTCTCGGGCTGGACGGATTGCCCCGCGGAGAGTTTCCTGCACGCCTTGAGATAGTCGCGGCGCGGGAGCGTCCGCGTCATAATGGAGCGCGCGGAGGAGACAATAACTGGCGGGACGGAGGGTTTCTCCGCAAACGGCAAATGATAACTGGCGAGGGCCGTGAGAGTCTGGAGACGCTCGCGGCGGGTGGTCACGCCCCACGAAGATTGTTCATAAAAAAGCGGGTTCGGCTCGGCGAAGAGATAGCGCGGCGCTTCGGGAAGCCAAAAGGCGAGCTCGTCGAAGAGCGCGAGGGCGTGGTCGGCGCGGTCGGTGAGGAGCAGAATCGGCTGGTTGAGGTCCGCATGGAGGCAGGCGAGGACAGGCAGGCGCGCGGAACGCGGCAGGCCGAGGGGACGCGCGGCGAGATTCCCCAGCAGAGATTCATAGGCTGGAAGAGAGCGGATGTGGGAGACGAGGATGGAGGAGGACACAGAATTGTGCGGGATACGGGATACGGGGTACGGGTCAGAAGATACAGGTTAGAAGATGCAAGTTAGAAGTTACTACGGCTCGCAGTTCAGCTGCGTGTAAACGCGGCTGCCAAACTATCAAACTACACAACTACGCAGCTACCGAGCCATTAAATCTATTCATCGCCGCGTTCAAACCCTCCGTCATAAACGTCAACACGGCGTTGGCGGCGCGGTCGAGGGTTTCGGAGACGATAAGCATTTCGGCGCGGGAGAAATTTTGCAGGACGTAATCGGCGGGAGCCATTCTCCCAGGCGGACGTCCAATACCGAGGCGCAGGCGCGGAAAATCCTTCGTGCCGAGGCGTTCGATGGTGGAGGCCATCCCGCGCTGGCCGCCCGCCCCTCCGCCGGGACGGATGCGAATCGTCCCGAGCGGCAGATCGAGGTCGTCGTGCGCGACCATCAGGTTTTCGGAGGGAATTTTGTAGAAATGCAGGAGTCCCTGCACGGACTGTCCCGACAGGTTCATGTACGTCTGCGGCTTGGCGAGGATGAGTTTGCGCTCCTCGTAAAATCCGCTCGTGACGATGGCTTTGGATTGCAGTTTTATCCCGCGCGCGTCGATGCGGACGGCAAGTCGGTCAATCAACATGAAGCCGATGTTGTGACGGTTGTCTTTGTATTCGCGGCCCGGATTGCCGAGGCCAATTATGAGATAGTTTTCAGTCATCAGTTTTCAGCGCTCCGTGTTGCGTGTCCACTTCACTTCCGCAAGCGGAGGAGGGCGGCGACCGCGATAAAGGCCAGCAGAGTGGCGAGGATGGCGCGACCGAGAAAAACGCAAATTTGCGATTCGCCCAGCGTGATCGGATTGGGAGGAAGAGAGGTGGGCGTGGGGAGACGCGTGGAAGTCGGCGCGGGCTGCGGGGTCGGAGGGAGAGGCGTGGGAGGAGGGACGAATTCGGTCGTGGCGGTCGGTTCGGGAGCGGAAGTCGGCGCGGGCGTCTCGGTCGGGAGTTGGTTGCGGACGCGGAGTCCCGTCACGAGGGATTCGAGGATGGAGCCGTCCTGCAAGGCGACGCGCAGGCGCAGGTTGTAGTCCCCGTCGGTGACGGAGTTGGTGTCCCAGGCGGCGAGCAGGCCGTCGGTCACGGGCGAATCGGTCTGGTAGACGAGGAACCAGGTCGAGGTCGGGTCGGAGGCGTAGGCGAAGGAAAGTTCGGAGGAGGCGAATCCCTCGGCGGCGCTCGTCCCCATCACGTTGACGAGTCCGCTTAACGTCGAGCCTGACGAAGGCGCGGCAATGCGGATGTCGGTCTGCGCGGCGGCGCGGCCGGACGAGAGAACAATCAGAGCGAACAGAACGGCGATCCGCCAGCGCATCAGAAGAATTTCAGCCAGTCGGTGTTGGTGAAGATGCCGCAGGCGAACAGGGCGAAAAGGACGAGGAGAATGACGCCGCATCCGATCCCCGAACAGGAACAGCCCTTGCCAAAGCCGAAGCGGTTCTGAAGCCAGTCGAAAAGTTTGTCGAGCAAAAAGAGTTGAAGCAAGCCAGCCAGACAGCCTTGTCGGTCTCTCATTTTGATCTCCTTTCGTGTCGGCAACTGGTAAGTTTAACATGAAGACGAGCGAGGGTCAAATTGACGGCGGAAAACCCCATGTTTTAACATTCCTCACGCGCAAATCTTTTAGAACCTATCTCTAAA
>DKTP01000141.1 GCA_002473085.1 Anaerolineales bacterium UBA7227 | reverse complement strand
AAATCCGTGTACAAAAAGGATTTAAGAGACGCTCTCCAAAGGAATCCCATGCCAGCCTATACCTCTCCTCCCAACGTGCAGCAATTCCAATCCCTCGTGTGGGACCTCGTCCGCCGGATCCCGCGCGGGCGCGTCGCCGCGTACGGGCAGATCGCGCTGATGCTGCCTCCCCCGCCCGGGGTCGAGTTCGAGGCGTACCGGGCGTTCGGTCCGCGCTGGGTGGGCGGGGCGATGGCGAATTGTCCCGACGACGTGCCGTGGCAGAGAGTCGTCAACGCCAAAGGGGAGATCAGCCCGCGGCCGGGCGCGCGGCGTCAACGTGAATTGCTGGAAGCCGAAGGGGTGGTCTTCGACGAAAAAGGCCGCGTGGATTTCAAGAAGTTTGGCTGGAAGGGACTCGACGAAGAGCCGAGCCAGCCGACCCTGTTCTAACGTCCCCACTGCTCTCTATTCTCTGCTCTCTAAACACTGCCTCAGCGCTTGTGCCCGTTCTTCTTGGGACAGAAGTGTCCCTCGGGCTCCATCGGCTGGCCGCATTGCGGACAGATCGGCCGCCCGCGCGAGACGATCTCCGCGCCCCAACGCGAGAGCGCGCGCAACTGCGTCCGCGTGCACCAGAAGCGGGCCACCGCCCCCGATTCGGGATCCGCGTCCTCGGTCAGCAGTTCGCGGACGATCAGCGCCACGAGGTCGCGCTGCTGGTCGTAGCCCAGCCCGATCTCGCCGACGCGGAAGAGCGGGTCCACCGGCGCGTGGATGCGCATCTTTTCCTCCACGTAATCGTGCGAGGCCTCGTCCAGGTTGGGATTCTGACGCGCCACGTCCGCCAGGAATTGTTCGATGCCGATCGCCAGCGATTGCAATTGGGCCTTCTCGATCAACACGGTGGCGGGAGGCTGTCCCTTTTCCCAGCCCTGAAGGTAGAAGACGCGCCGGCCGGGCTGGCCGATGGCGTCGGCGGTAATGTGTTCGCAGAGATCGAGGTCAACTTCAAATCGTGGAGGCATGGGGCGAGTATACCAGATGAGCGCCGCGCTATTCCGCCTCCGCCGTCGCGGGGATGAGACGGAGCATACGCAGGCGGCTTTCCTCCGCGAGATGGGCGATCTCGTCCATCAACGCAATGGAGGCCTCGGCCACCTGCGCGCGGCTGTCGGGATCGCCGCTGAAATACATCGGTTCGCCCACCGTGATCTGATACGGCCCCGTCAAATACCAATAGCCGTCGGACTTCTGGCCGCCGGTGATGCGGCTCGAAATATAAACGTTCTTTTCGCGCGGATAATAGATGCCCACCGGGATCACCGGCGCGCCGGTCAACATGGCAAGGCGCGCTGCGCCCGGCCGCGCCGGGAGATGACCGCCCTCCTGCGGGCTGAGATGCCCCTCGGGGAAGATCGCCACCGTCTCATCCGATTCGAGACGCAGGCGCGCCTCCTCCAGCGCGTCGCGGCCGCTGCCCTCCACCACGGGGATCTGTCCGCAGCGCCGCAGGAGATCGTTGAACAACGGCACTTTAAACGCCTTGCCCGTAATCAGGATGCTCATTTCAACCTTCGTCAGCAGGGGAATCACAAACGGGTCGGTGCAGGAAGGATGGTTGGCCGCGATCAGTTTCCGTCCGTGCGGCAGGGGCGCCCTCCAATGGACGCGCATCTTGAACCACAGTTGGGCATAGGCTCGGATCGCGCCGCGCGCCAGCCTGTACAGAAATCTATTACGCATGTCGCCTCCGTCGTCAAAGATGTACATTGTAACCCCGTCGCGGGCGAAACGTGGCAGTCTTTGATATACTTGCGCGACTCCAAACAGAATTGAGAACATCCATGACTCTCCAAGCCCTCATCTTTGACTTCGACGGACTCATCCTCGACACCGAAACGCCCGAAGCGGCGGTCTGGCAAGCCATCTTCCGCGAACACGGTCACGAACTGCCGATGGACGAATGGGCCGGGATCATTGGCTCTTACGGCGACTCTCTCTACGACGCCGCGGCGCACCTCGCCCAACTGACCAGGCTGGAGGCCGCGTCCCTGCGCGCCCGCCACCGCCGCGAGACCGACGCCCTCATCCACGCGAATCCCATCCTGCCCGGCGTGACCGACCTGCTCGACGAGGCCGCGCGGCGCGGACTGGGCCTCGCCGTGGCTTCGAGCTCGCCCCACGCCTGGGTGGACTCGCATCTTTCCCGACTGGGGCTGGACTCCCGTTTCGACGCGGTCCTCTGCTCCGACGACGTCGCGCCCGGGCGCGCCAAGCCGCACCCCGACCTGTTCCTGCTCGCGGCGGACCGGCTCGAGGTCCCGAAAGCGGCGGCGGTGGTCTTCGAGGATTCGTTCAACGGCGTGCGCGCCGCCAGGTCCGCGGGCATCTTTGTGGTGGCCGTCCCCAACCCGTTGACCATCCGCTTCGGCACGGACGGCGCGAACCTGACCGTCAACTCGCTGGCCGAAGTCTCGCTGGACAAATTGGAAGAATTGCTATTTGCCGAGCATTGAACACGGATGACGCGGATTTCGCGGAAAAACTCAAAGAGAAATCCGTGCGCTCCGTGAAATCCGCGTCCAAAACTCTTGCAAAAGCGGACGCTTTGCAGCGAGCGCGCAACCTCTCCTGCGGAAGAGACATCCCCCAGATCTATTCCATGATGACGGGCAGCGCCTCTTCTTCCGGCAGGGAAGGCGCCCTGTCTTTGAGCGCGACGCGCGGGGTGAAGAAGACCGAGATCATTCCAAGGATGGCGGCGGCGAAGGCGATGACGAAGACGAGGTGGATCGCGTCGGCGAGGGCCAGTCTCACGCCCGCCTCGGCGACCGCCTGCGGGCCGAGCGGATCGAGTAACCGCGCGACCAGGCTCGGGTCCAGGCCGGAGGCGGCGAGGTTGGAGGCGAGTCTCATGCTGAGGGCCGCGCCCATCACGCTGACTCCGAGCGTCCCGCCCATCGAGCGGCTGAATTGAATGGTGGAAGTGGCCGTCCCGAGTTCGCGGCGTTCGACGCTGGTCTGCACGGAGATCAGGAAGGAGGGGATCGAGAGTCCCATGCCGACGCCCATAATGCTGACATAAACCATGATGTTGACATAGTTCGTCTCCGCCCCGACCGTCGCCAGAAGCGCCGTGCCGACCAGCAGCAGCGCAGTGCCGATGAAGCCGAGTTTGCGGAAGCCGATCACCAGGAGGAGACGCGTGCCGATGACGCTGGCCGTGACCCAGCCGAGCAGCATGGGCGTGACGGTGAGGCCGGCCTGCATGGCGGTCGTCCCCAGCACGGATTGGACGAAGAGAGGGATGAATGAGAGACTTCCGAACATCGCCCAGCCGGTCAGGAGGCCGTGCGAGCTGGCGACCGCGAAGAGGCGGTCGCGAAAGAGCGAGAGCGGCAGGATCGGGTCGGCGGCGCGGCTTTCGACGCGGAGGAGGAGCAGGAAGAGCGCGAAGGCCAGCCCGAGCATGACCCAACTGGCGGGCGTCCCGACTTCCATGAGGCCGAGGAGAAGGGAGATGACGCTCGCCGAGAGCAGCGCCGCGCCGAGATAGTCCACGCTGATCTTGCCGTGGGTGTGGATGACGTCGCGCCAGGCCAACGTCACCAGGGCCAGGGCGATCGGGCCGGGGATCAGGTTGATGTAGAAGACCCAGCGCCACGAGAGTTGCTCGACGAGGAATCCGCCCAATATCGGCCCGATGATGGACGAGACGCCCCACACGCCGGAGAAGAATCCCTGCATGCGGGCGCGCTGTTCGAGCGTGAACATTTCGCCGATGATGATGAAGGCCAGCGGCTGGACGCCGCCGGCGCCGAGTCCTTGCAGGGCGCGGGCGAAGATGAGTCCCGTCATGCTTTGCGCCTGGCCCGCAAGCACCGAGCCGGCAAGGAAGAATCCCATGGCGACGACGTAGAGAAGGCGGCGGCCATATAAGTCGGAGAGTTTTCCGTACACCGGGACGACGGTGGTGGAGGCCAGCATGTAGGCTGAAAAGACCCACGAGTAATGGTCCAGTCCGCCCAGCTGACCGACGATGGTGGGCATGGCCGTGGACACGACGGTGGATTCCATCGAGGCCAGGAAGAGACTGAACATGATCCCCGCGGTGACGAGGATGATACGGTTACGTGACATGGTTTCCTGTCTGTCCGCCGCAGGTTGGGGGCGTGTTTTCAGAAAGCGGATTTTCGAGCCTTCGGGCGGATATGGGTTTTTGCGGGAGGTTTACCGGAGGGCTTGCGCGTTGAGAATCTGTCTCATGCTCAGTTCTGCTCTTCCCCGAACACAGCCACCAGTATGTGCTGGTTCAGGAACTTCAGCGCGGCGCTGGACGGCACAATCTGCCCGAGCGTGTAACCGCCCGCGATGGGCGTTTCGGCGCCGATGATCTCCTGCACGGCGGCGATCTCCGCGCCCGGCGTGGATTTTAACAGCATTTGCCAGGCCTGGTCCACCAGCACGAGCGCGAAGGCGGGTTTGGCGTCGCCGAGTTGCAGCAACGCTTCGCGCGCGGCTTTGCGAGCGGCCTCCAGGCAGGCGGCGCGGCTTCCCACCAGCAGGTAGGCGTCCAGTCCGTCGCGGACGGGAGCGTTGAGGCGGAAACTGCCGTCCGCTTCCACGCGCAGGGGGGCGCGGACGATCATCTGGTTGTCCTGTTCGATTCCCAGCGGGTAGAGACGCGCCAGATAGTTGAGCGGGGGAAAGGCCCAGTCGCGGGCCGGGTAACCGAAGATTTGCGCGTAGGTCTCGGAGGCGGGACGCCCGTCGAGGGTGCGGAGCCAGAAGCCGCGCGAACGCGTCACGCGCAGTTGTGATCCGACCGGGTCCCAGCCGTGCGCGTAGCCGATGCCCAGCCTGGCGGAGCCGCGCAGGATGGCTGCGGCCAATCCGCCCGTCCCGGCCTGGGCGCCGGCGATCTGGTAGTTGCTCCCGGTGTGTGTGTCGCCGCTGGAAAGCCCGCCCGCGACGAGCATGGAATGCGACGGCAGATTGTTGCACAACTGTTCGGCGTCGCCGTTGAAGCCGTCGGCGAAGAAGAGCAGCGACTGGCGGGCCGCGCCGCTTGAAGTCAATTGGACGAGGCGGTTGGCGGTCTCGCGTCCGCTTTGGGTGTACCCCGGCAGCCAGTGGACTTCCGCTCGCAGGTCGCCGTGCAGCAGGGCTACCACCACCGAATGTGGATGGATGCCGTCGTTCGTCAGTCCGGCCGGCGCGCTGAATCCGATCAGGGGCATGTCGCCGGTCAGGCTGGCGACGCCCGCGGCCACTTCGCGGGGCTGGTACTGGTGCGAGGCGATCACGATCCCGAAATGCGGGGAGGTGGCCTTGAGGCGGTTGAGCGCCGCGTGCGCGGCCTGCAATCCGGCTTCGCGGCCGTCGAGGGCCTGGGCTTGTCCAACTGCGGAAATTAAAGTCATGTTCCCTGTATATTCTCCCTCTCCGCTCGTTTGGGGGAGGGCGGCTGGGCGGGGTTATCCTTCCGCCACGGGGACGGTGAAGTGGAAGGTGGTTCCTTTGCGGAATTCGCTCTCGAACCAGATGCGTCCGCCCTGCATTTCCACGAGGTTCTTGGTGATGTTGAGGCCGAGGCCGGTGCCGGGGGCTTCGCGGGCTTTCTGGTCTTCGGAGCGGAAGAATTTTTGGAAGATTTTAACCTGGTCTTCGGCGCTGATGCCGATGCCGCTGTCGCGTACCCACAGGTGGATGACGCTCGCCGCGCCTTCGGGGTCCCACTGGTTCGAGGTCAGTTCGCCGCTGACCACGATGCGTCCCTCTTCGGGCGTGTATTTGTGCGCGTTGCTGACGAGGTTGGTCAATACCTGCCCGATGCGTGTGCGGTCTGCCCAGACGGGCGGCAGGCCGGCCGGCAGGTTCACCGTGATGGTCTGTTTTTTGTCTTCGATCTGGCGGCGCGTGGAGCGGACGATCTCGTCCACCACTTCGGCGGCGTCCACCGCGCGGAAGTCGAGGCGCAGCCGCCCGGCTTCGATCTTCGAGTTGTCGTTCAGGTCGGAAACGAGGGTGGACATGCGCTCCACGTTCGAGCGGATGGTGCCGAGGAAGTTGGACTGCATATCGTTGATCGCGCCCACCTTGCCGCCGGCCAGCAGTTCGGTGTAGCCCTTGATGGAGGTCATCGGGTTTTTAAGTTCGTGCGCCACGAACGAGACGAATTCGCTCTTGGCTTCGTTGGCGGCCTGCACTTCGTTGTATAGCTGCGCGTTGGCGATGGCGATGGCGGCGTGGTCGCTGAGACGGTTGAGGAAGGAGGTGTCTGGCTCGGCGGTGGCCGGGCTTTCGAGCATCAGCAGCCCGATGACCCGGGCCTCACGCCGGATCGGGACGACGATCTGGTCGCGCGCTTCGGGCAGGAGGCTGCCGCCCATTTCCGGGTCGAGCGTCTGGCGCTGGGGCTGTCCGCTCTCCACGGCCTGGCGCAGGACGGGCAGGTCGAGCGGCAGGGGCGCTTCGGCGTACGCGTTCAGGTGGTTGCCGTAGCCTTCGTGCGCCATGACGCGAAGGTCGCCGCCTTCCAACATGCCGATCAGCCCGGCCGGGGCGCGCGACTGGCGCATGGCCCATTCGAGGGTGATGCGCATGGCGCGGTCCATTTCGAGGCTGGCGTTGAGTTCGCGGTCAATGCGCTGCATGACCGAGAGTTCCTCCACGCGGGCGTTCAGTTCCTGGTCGGTGAGGGTGTAGAGGCGGGCGTTTTCGATGGCGACCGCGGCCTGGCCGGCGAAGGCCGTCAACAGGTTCTGGTCGTCGTTATCGAAGGGCAGCCGGTCGAGGCGGTTGATGACTTCGATCACGCCGAGGACGCGGTCTTTGGCCTGGAGGGGGACGGCCAGCAACGTTCGGCTGACGAAGCCGGTCTGCTGGTCGGTGGCCGCGTGGCGAACGACGGAGCGCTGCGCGTCGTTGTCCATGACGGGCAGGCGGGTTTGCACGGCGCGGCCGACGATGCCGCTGCCCGGCGCGAGGCGCTGTCCCACCAGCGAGGCGGAGGCCGGCGGGCCGACGGTGGCGGTGAAGATCAGTTCGTCGGTCTGTTCGTCCACGAGGAAGAGGCTGCCCGCCTCGCAGTTCAAAATGGAAACGGCGCTTTCGAGGAGGTTGTTGAGCAGGGGTTCGGATTCGAGCGTGGAGGTCAACTGCTGCGTGATCTCGTTCAACGTAGCCAGCTGGCGGGCGCGGCGTTCGCTTTCTTCGAGCAGACGCGATTTGACGATGGCGCCGGCCGTGTGGTCGGCGATGCTTTGCAGGAGTTCCAACTGGCCGCGCGTGTAGCTGACGATAGCGTCGCGGCTGGCGATGGTGAGCGCGCCGATGGTATCCGCGCCGGCGTTGAGCGGCACGCCCATCCAGGCGAAGACGCCCTGTTCCGCGGGCAGGAGATTGCGCGCCCGGCATTCGCGGGCGTAGTCTGGCGTGACGAGCGGCCGGCCGCGGCGGATGACCTCCTGCGCGAGGCCGGCCTCGGGCGGCAGGGGGGCGTCTTCATTGGCTTCGATGCGCTCGCGGTCCTCCACGCAGAACGCGTGGAAGAAATAATTCGCGGCCTTGTTGTAGAGCGTGATGTGGAAATCGGCGGCCGGGATGATCTGCGCGGTCTGGGCGTAGATGAGTTCCAGCACGTCGTCGAAGGTGAGGGTGATGTTCACGCCCTGCGAGACGCGCGCCAGGGCGTTCATTTCCTGCACGCGCCGCTCGAGGTCCGAAACGGTCTGCGCCCGTTCGATGGAGATGGCGGCTTGTTCGCACAGGTCTTCCACAAAGGCCAGGTCCTGGGGCGTGTAGGGTTGTCCTGAGAGGCGCGGGCCGAGGGCCACCCAGCCCAGCGGGCGTTCCTTGCCGGGCAGGCGGACGAAGAGCCGCGCGCCCAGCAGGGCAAGACGGGTCTCTTCGTCTTTCATCACGGCCGCGGGATTGGAATTGTCGAGGTAGAGGGGCAGGCGTTCCTTTTGGAAATATTGCGCCAGCGGGCTGGACGCGGCAAAGCGCACGTCGCTGGTGGGACGCCCGTCCATGCCGGGCATGGACGAGTATTGGTCGTTGACGCTGTCGTACACGTAAATATGCGCGCGGTCGGGCGCGAGGGTCGTCATCAGGTTTTCGCGCAAGACCAGCGAGACGCCGGCCTGGTCCACGATATGGGCCAGTTTGTGCATGAAATCCTGCTGACTTTGCAGGTAGGCGCGCTGTCCGCGGAAAAGACGCTGTTCCACCAGTCCTTGCAGGCGCTGGTGCAGGGGCGAGATCGAGACGGCGACGAGAAAGGCCAGTCCGCCGATCAGCAGGGGGTTGTTGGTCGGCATCTGTTCGCGGAAGATGAGACTCACCCCGCTGACGATCATGCCGTACGCGCCGATCAGGAGGACGCTCAACAGAACGTAGACGAGGCTTTTGCGAAGCCAGGCGTCGGTCTGCACTAGCCGGAAGCGCAGGATGGTGTAGCCGACGGAGAGCGGGAACAGGATCAGCGGCGCGAAGAACCACGTGTGGAACGACATCCTGAGCGGGTTGCCGAAGAAGGCGTTGATCATCCAGACGATCATGACGCTGAATCCCAGCAGCGCGCCGTACAGGATGGCGCGCGCCTGCGATTTGACCACTGGCGACGGCGAGAACAGGACGCGATGGATCATGAAGCCGAAGTAGATCAGGCCCGCGACTCCGACGAACAGGTAGAGTCCCTGCCAGGCGTCAATGTACGCGCCCGGCCTTTGGAAGTCGTAGAGGGCGGCGTAGGCGTATCCCGCCAGCGCCAGGCCGATGACGTAGCCGATCCAGCGTACGTAGGGACGGCGCACGGCCGGGCGGAATTCCTGCGGGAAACTCATGGCCATGTCCACCATGGAGCCGCCCAATACGGCCAGCGCCAGCGTCCAGAGGGGAGTGAAGCCGTGAGTGGTAAACAGATCGAACAGCGTACCCAGCGTCACGGCTAGCGACGAGGCAAAGAGAGAAAAAGCCCGCCCGGCGGATTCTTCGCGGCGGGCCGCGAAGATCCATAACCCCATGATCAGGAACAGGCCGCTGAGGACGGCGGGGATGACGATGTAGCCGACCCGGTCGGCCGCCGGGAAGACGCCCAGGGTTACTTCGAGGCTTCTTTCCTCTCCCGCGCCGGTGCGGACTGTGACGGGGATGGTTTCGCCCGGGGAAAATCCCACCTGTGTGGGGATCATGCCGGGCGTGCGGCCCGTCAGCGCGTCTTCGACGTCGGTGAACGAGCGGACGGGAACGCCGTTGACGCTGGTCAACTGGTCCCCGAAGTTGATCTGGCTGTATAGTTTCCACGCCTCGGAAGGCTCGCTGGGCCCGGCCGCGTTCTTCAGCATGGTCTGCTCGAACAGCGCGCCGAGGAAGGGCGTCTTTAACCAGCGGTTTGCCAGGAACAACGCGAAGACAAACGCCACTACAGCCGCGCCCTGATAGACTATGACGATCACTTGCAGAACGATATTGAGAATGGCGTTCCAGTTTGACGATTTGAACATGGGTCTGCCTGTGCCTGGGACCGATTTGGGTACGGAAATTGTACCCGTAATCCCCCGCTCAAAGATGGTACTTTCATAACAAAGCAGAAACCAGGTTTTTTACAAAAACCTGGTTTCTGGCGAGCGGGCTAAATATCCAGATTGCGGACCGCCTTGGCGTGGGTCTGGATGAAGCGGCGGCGGGGGTCCACCGCGTCGCCCATGAGCATGTCGAAGGTGCGGTCGGATTCGGCGGCGTCGTCCACCGTCACCAGCAGGAGAGTCCGATTTTCGGGGTTCATCGTCGTCTCCCACAGTTGGTCGGGATTCATTTCGCCGAGGCCCTTGTAGCGCGAGATGCTGGCTTTGTCGGCGGAGGCCATCTCCTTCAGGAGTTTATCCTTTTCCTTGTCGCTGTAGGCGTATTTGACGTTGTTTTTGTAGGCGATGCGGTAGAGCGGCGGCTGGGCGATGTAGAGATGTCCCTCCTCGATCAGCGAGGGCATGTAGCGGAAGAAGAAGGTCAGCAGCAGGGTGCGGATGTG
>DKTP01000143.1 GCA_002473085.1 Anaerolineales bacterium UBA7227 | reverse complement strand
AAGAACATGATCACCGGCGCGGCGCAGGTGGACGGGGCCATTCTGGTGGTGGCCGCGCCGGACGGCCCGATGCCGCAGACGCGCGAGCACGTGCTGCTGGCGCGTCAGGTGGAAGTGCCGAGCATCGTAGTCTTTCTAAACAAGACCGACATGATGGACGACCCGGAGCTGCTGGAGCTGGTGGAGTTGGAATTGCGCGAACTGCTCACCTCCTACGGCTTCCCCGGCGACGCGACCCCGATCGTGCGCGGCAGCGCCAAGGATGCGCTGGACAGCGCATCGACCGACCCGAACGCGGCGGAATACGCGCCCATCCGCGAATTACTGCGCGTGGTGGACGAATACATTCCCGAGCCGAAGCGCGAGACCGAAAAACCGTTCATGATGGCGGTGGAAGACGTATTCTCGATCAAGGGTCGCGGGACGGTCGTGACCGGGCGCGTAGACCGCGGCACCGTCCACGTGGGCGACCCGATCGAAATCGTCGGGCTGCGCGAGACGCGTTCGACGGTCTGCACGGGCGTGGAAATGTTCCACAAATCGCTGGACGAAGGCATGGCGGGCGACAACCTGGGCCTGCTGCTACGCGGCATCGAACGCACCGACGTGGAGCGCGGCCAGGTGCTGGCCAAGCCGGGTTCGATCACCCCGCACAAGAAATTCCTGGCGGAAGTGTACGTGCTGAAGAAGGAAGAGGGCGGGCGTCACAAGGCGTTCTTCAGCGGCTACCGTCCGCAGTTCTACATCCGCACCATGGACGTGACCGGCAACATCACCCTGCCCGAGGGCGTGGAAATGGTCATGCCAGGCGACAACATCAACCTGACGGTGGAACTGATCGTGCCGGTGGCGCTCGAACAGGGCTCCAAATTCGCCATCCGCGAAGGCGGCCTCACCGTCGGCGCAGGCGTCATCACCAAGATCATCGAATAGGCCACAGCCATGACCAAGCAGAAAATCCGCATCCGCCTCAAGGCTTACGACCATCGCGTCCTCGACCAGTCCGCCAAACGGATCGTCGAAACAGCCGAGCGCTCCGGCGCGCACGTCGTCGGCCCCGTACCCTTGCCAACCAAGCTGGAACGCTTTACAATACGACGCTCCGCTTTCATTGACAAGGATTCGCACGAACACTACGAGATCCGCACGCATAACCGCCTGATCGACGTGCTGGACCCGGACTCGAAAACCATCGACATGCTCATGCGCCTGAACCTTCCGGCGGGCGTGGATATCGAGATCAAAATCTAGTCTGATCGTCATGTAGCCGGCGGTTTCGCGGCGCGGCGGCAGAGCGAATGCGGCCGCGCGACCGTGCAACTGCGGAACTACTGAACGAAAGCAGCGCAAGAACTGCCCCGCGCGTGGACGCGAACATTCCCCGCGTCGCGCCTCGACAATTAACTGCGCTGTCTCCGAGATGATGCAGCCCCGGCCCGGGTTGACAGTCTCGCACCAACACTTTATGAAGGAGAAAACCGAAATGTTAAAAGGGCTGATTGGCAAGAAGATCGGCATGACCCAGATCTTCGATGAACGAGGCGTCGCGCAACCCGTGACCATCATCGAAGCTGGGCCATGTTACGTTACGCAGGTACGCACTCCCGAAAACGAGGGCTACTCTGCGGTCCAATTGGGTTTTGGCGAGCAGCATCCCAAACGGTTGTCGGGCGGCGAGTTGGGACATCTCAAGGCCAGGGAAATTCCTCCGTTGCGCTTCTTGCGCGAATTTCGCTCCAAGACCATAGATGTGAACATCGGCGACAAGGTCACGGTGGAGACTTTTGCCGTGGGCGAACGCGTGGACGTTGTCGGCGTCAGCAAGGGTAAGGGCTTCGCCGGTACCATCAAGCGTCATCACTTCAACCGCCAGCCTAAAACGCACGGCGCGTCCGACCGGGTGCGCGCGCCGGGTTCGAGCGGAGCCACCACCACCCCCGGCCGCGTCTATAAAGGGACGCGGCGCGCGGGCCACATGGGCAGCGACCGCGTCACCGTGCAGGGACTCAAGGTCGTATTAGTGGACGCCGAACGCAACCTGCTCGGACTCCACGGCGCGGTGCCCGGCCCGAAGGGCGGCGTGATCATGATCAAGGAGGCGCGCAAGCAGTAAGCGCGAGGCTATAGCGATGAAAGCAGACGTTTTTAACATGCAGGGTGAGAAGGTGAAATCGGTGGAATTGCCCGCCGCCATCTTCGAAGCCAAAGTCAACGTGGACCTGATGCACCAGGCATACGTTCGTCAGATGGCGAACGCCCGCCTCGGCACGCACAAGACCAAGACGCGCAGCGAAGTCTCTGGCGGCGGCCAGAAGCCGTGGAAGCAAAAAGGCACCGGCCGCGCCCGCCAGGGTTCGCGCCGCGCCGTCCAGTGGGTGGGCGGCGGACGCGTCCACACGCCCCGGCCGCGCAGTTACTTCCAGCAGATGCCGAAGAAGATGCGCCAGGCCGCGCTGCGCTCCGCGTTGACCGCCAAGGCCGCGGAGGCCGGCGTAGTGCTGGTGGACGAGATCAAACTCGACGAAGCCCGCACCCGCCTGATGTCCGAGGCGTTGACCCGCCTGGTCGGCGAGTCCAGCGCGCTGGTGGTGATGTCTGAAAAGGACCAGGATTACGACACCGTGATGCGTTCGACCGTCAACCTGCCGGACGCGAAGGTGCTGCTGGCGGGCTACCTCAACATCCGCGACCTGCTGGGCTACGACAAACTGGTGTTGCCGCTCAAGGCCCTGGATACCCTGACGGCGCAGCTCGGATAGGATGTGAACCATGACGACGATTTTTGACGTTTTGCGCCGCCCGCTGATCACGGAGAAATCCAATTATCAGTCCGGTAAATTGAATCAGTATACGTTCGAGGTCGCCTCGAACGCGACGCGCGGCATGGTGAAGGACGCGATCGAGTTGATCTACGACGTGAACGTGACGCGCGTGAATATTGTCAACGCCCCGGCCAAGCGCGGCCGCCGCGCCAAGAGCCGGCGGCTGCTGGTGCGCAAGTCCGGGTTCAAGAAGGCGATCGTGACCCTGGCCGCCGGGCAGACCATTGACGCCTTTGGAGGGGTCCAATAATGGCAGTTAAAAAGTACAAACCGGTGACCCCCGGTCAGCGCAACATGACGGGGTACGCCTTCGATGAAATCACCAAGTCCAAGCCCGAGCGTTCCCTGCTCGTGCCGCTTCGCAAATCGGGCGGACGCAACGCCTACGGCCGCGTCACCGTCCGTCATCGCGGCGGCGGGCATCGCCAGTTCATCCGCAAGGTGGACTTCAAACGCGAGAAGCGCGGCATCCCGGCGAAGGTCGCGGCGATCGAGTACGACCCGAACCGCACGGCGCGCCTGGCGCTCCTCCATTACGCGGACGGCGAAAAGCGCTACATCATCGCCCCGCTGGACGTGAAAGTGGGCGACTCGCTCATGGCCGGGCCGTCGGCGGAGATTCGTTCGGGCAACAACCTGCCCATCGCGAACATCCCGGTCGGCACGATGATCCATAATATCGAGTTGCAGGAAGGCCGCGGCGGGCAGCTCGTCCGCTCGGCGGGCGGCTCGGCGCAGCTGCTGGCGAAAGAGGGCGATTTCGCCCAGGTGCGCATGCCGTCGGGCGAAGTGCGCCTCATCCGCCAGGTCTGCTACGCGACAATCGGGCAGATCGGCAACCTCGATCACAGCAACATCAAACTGGGCAAGGCCGGACGCAAACGCCACAAAGGCATCCGCCCGACCGTACGCGGCTCGGCGATGACCCCGCGTGACCATCCGCACGGCGGCGGCGAAGGCCGTCAACCGATCGGCAAGCCCGGTCCGCGCACGCCGTGGGGCAAGCCCACCCTGGGTTACCGCACGCGCAAGAACAAACAGACCGACAAGTATATTGTCCGCCGTCGCAGCAAGAAGAGCCGTTAGGCGATAGAGGAACGAAACCATGTCTCGATCATTGAAAAAAGGGCCGTTTATCGAGCCCAAACTTTACAAGCGCATTGAGGCCATGAATGCCAAGGGCGAGAAGAAAGTCATCCGCACCTGGAGTCGGGCCAGCGTCATCTTCCCGCAAATGGTGGGGCACACCATCGCCGTGCATGACGGCCGCCGCCATGTGCCGATCTATGTGACGGAAAACATGGTCGGTCATCGCTTGGGCGAGTTCGCGCCGACCCGCCTCTTCCGCGGGCACAGCACGAAGGAAGCCGCGGCGAAGTAGGAGAACCAGTCATGCAAAATATCGAAGCACACCTGCGTTTCCTGCCGGTTTCCGCACAGAAAGTCCGCCTGGTGGTGGACATGGTGCGCGGCCGGGACGCTACTGAAGCGCTGGATATCCTGCGCTTCGAGACCAAGGGTCCCGCGGCGCCCGTCCGCAAACTGCTGGCCTCCGCGGTGGCAAACGCCGAGGAGAATTTCGGCGTCAGCCGCGATGATTTGTATGTGGCCCAGATCTATGCCAATGAGGCGCCTACGCGCAAGTGGCGACGCTTCGGCGCGCGCGGACGCTTCAAGCCTGTCCTGCGCCGTTCTTCGCATGTGACTGTGATTCTGCGTGAGCGCGAGTCGTAAAGGAGAAATTATGGGTCGTAAAGTACATCCTGTTGGTATGCGTCTGGGCATCAACGCCATGTGGCAGGGACGCTGGTTCGCGGAAGGCGCGCAGTATCTCGATCAGTTGCACCAGGATATGGCCATCCGCTCGCTGCTTTTGGGCAAGGACTCCAAAGGCGGCGCGGCCATGAACGCCGAATCCCGCAAACTGCGCCGGGAATTGCCCGATGCCGTTTTGAACAACAAGGCCGGCATCTCGCGCGTGGACGTGGAGCGTTTCCCGGGCAAGACGAAAATCTCCATCCACACCGCCAAGCCGGGCATCCTGATTGGCCGCAAAGGCGAGGGCGTCAAGAAGATCCGCCAGGCTTTGGAAACGTTGATCGGCAGGAAAGTGGATCTGGACATCAAAGAGATTTCCACGCCAGACACCGACGCCGTGCTGGTGGCGCGCAATATCGCCGACCAGTTGGAGCGCCGCATTGCCTACCGCCGCGCGATGAAACGCGCCATCCAGTCCGCGATGAAGCAGGGCGCGCAGGGCATCAAGATCGAAGTGGCCGGACGCCTGGGAGGAGCCGAAATGGCCCGCACCGTCTGGCTGCGCGACGGACGCGTACCCCTGCAGACCCTGCGGGCGAATATTGATTTTGCCCGCACCGAAGCCACTACCACCTATGGGCAGATCGGCATCAAAGTGTGGGTCTACAAAGGCGAGACCGCGCCGGAAGTCGAAGAGAAGACCGAGACGACCGAGGGCGTATACGTTAGCGAATAGAGAACGGGAAGGAGCGCGCTGGAGCGCCCTCCGCCGCCCGGCTCTAATCTTTGGAGAGAAATTATGTTGATGCCAAAACGTGTCAAGTGGCGCAAGCAGATGCGCGGCCGTATGCGGGGCAAAGCCCTGCGCGGCGCGGAAATCTCGTTCGGCGAGTACGGCCTGCAGGCGCTGGAACCGGGCTGGGTGACCGCCCGTCAGATCGAAGCGGCGCGGCGCGCCATCGTCCGCGAAATGAAGCGCCGCGGCAAGGTCTGGATCCGCATTTTCCCGGCCAAGCCCTATACCCATAAACCGCCCGAGACCCGCATGGGTTCCGGTAAAGGCAACGTGGAATACTATGTGGCGGTGGTCAAGCCGGGCCGCGTGATGTTCGAGATCAGCGGCCTGCCTGAAGATATGGCGATCTTGGCCTTGAAAAGCGCGCAGTACAAGTTCGCCATCAAGACCAAGATCGTGACCCGCCGCGAGGCAGGAGAGTCGTCATGAAAACGAGCGAGATTCGTGACCTGAAAATCGAAGAAGTGGAATCGAAACTGGCGGACGCCCGCGAGGAATTGATGAAATACCGCTTTCAGCAGGTGACCGGCCAGTTGACCGACACCAGTCGTTTGCGCATCCTCCGCCGCGATATCGCCCGCATGATGACCGTCCTCAACCAGCGCCGGGCGGAAGGGAAAGGTGAAGCATGAACAATCGTCGTCGCATGACTGGTGTCGTCACCAGCAACAAAATGGACAAGACCGTCGTAGTCGAGATTCGACGCGTCTACCGCCACCCGCTCTACAAGAAGGTGGTTCACTCCAGCCGGCGCGTCAAGGCTCACGACGAGATCGGCTGCCAGATGGGCGACGAAGTGCAGATCGTCGAGTCGCGGCCGTTGTCGCGCGGTAAACGCTGGGCGGTCGAGACGGTGGTCAAGCGCGAGATCCGCACGGCGGACGCGGGCGTGGAGGCCGTCTCCTCGGCGGACGTGGACGCCTCCGCGTTGAGCGGCGTGGAAGAGAAACCCGAAAGCGTCGTCGAGGCCCGGGAAGAATCGGGAGAGCAGGCATGATCCAGCAGGAAACATTTCTCAAGGTAGCCGACAACACCGGGGCGCGCGAGATCCAGGTGATCCACGTGCTGGGCGGCTCCACCCGCAGGTACGGCGCGGTGGGCGACGTGGTGGTGGCGGCGGTCAAATCGGCCACGCCGCAGGGTTCGGTCAAGAAGAGCGAAGTGGTGCGCGCGGTGGTCGTGCGCTGCGCCAAAGAATGGCGCCGCGAGGACGGCTCGCACATCCGCTTCGACGACAACGCCGCGGTGATCCTGGACGCCGACGGGCAGAACCCGCGCGGCACGCGCATCTTTGGGCCGGTGGCGCGCGAATTGCGCGAAAAAGGCTTTATGAAAATCGTTTCGCTGGCGCCGGAAGTGCTGTAGGCCAGCGTGGGAGCGACAAGAATGAAAGTTAAGATCAAAAAAGGCGATACCGTCGAGGTGATCAGCGGCAAGCTGGAAGATAAAGGCAAGCGCGGCGAAGTGCTTCACATGCAGCCGGTTGCCGGCCGCGTGGTCGTCCAGGGCGTGAACATTCGCACCAAGCACCAGAAACAGGTGCAGACGCAGGCCGGGCGCAATATCCAGCCGGGTCGCATCAAATTCGAGGCGGCGATGGATATTTCCAACGTCATGCTGGTCTGTCCAAAATGCAGCCAAAAGACCCGCGTCGCGATCCGCCGCGACGAAACCGGCGCGCACCGCGTCTGCAAGCAGTGCGACGCGATGATCGATTAGGCGGGCGGAGCGAAACCATGAATAGGATGATCGAACGTTATCAGAACGAAGCCGTCCCCGGCTTGCAGAAGGCGTTCCAGTACAAGAACGTCATGCAGGTGCCGCGCATCGAAAAAGTCGTGGTCAACATCGGCGTGGGCGAGGCGTTGGACAACGCCAAGGCCCTGGAGTTTGCCGTGGCCGACCTGGCGGCTGTGACCGGCCAGAAACCGATCCAGACCAAGGCCCGCAAGAGCATCGCCAACTTCAAACTGCGCGAAGGCCGCATCATCGGCGCCAAGGTGACGCTGCGCGGCCCGCGCATGTGGGCGTTCCTCGACCGTCTCGTCAACGTGACCCTGCCGCGCGTGCGCGACTTCCGCGGCGTTTCGGCCAACGCCTTCGACGGGCGCGGCAATTACACGCTCGGCCTCAAGGACCAATTGGTGTTCCCCGAGATCGAGTACGACAAGATCGACAAACTGCGAGGCATGGAAGTGACCATCGTCACCAGCGCGCGGAACGACGACGAAGCGCGTTCCCTGCTTCAACTGCTTGGAATGCCATTCACTAAAAAGGAAGCGTAACTTATGGCAAAGAAAGCTATGCAATATCGTGAACTTCGACGCCGCAGGGAGGTGCAGGTGCGCCACCGCTGCCACCGTTGCGGCCGCCCGCGTGGATACATGCGCCGATTCGGCCTGTGCCGCATCTGCTTCCGTGAACTGGCATTGCAGGGAAAAATCCCCGGCGTGACCAAGTCATCCTGGTAACCGGTGGAGGTGAGATATGTCTGTCAATGACCCGATCGCTGATATGCTGACGCGCATCCGCAACGCTGTCCTCTCCGGCCATGCCCAGGTGGCGATGCCCAGTTCCAGCCTCAAGATCGAGATCGCCAAGATCTTGAAGGAAGAGGGCTTCCTCGACGGCTACGAAGTGGCCGAGGCCGAGAAGGCTGCCAGCAAGACGCTGCGCCTGAAGATCAAATATGTGGGCGAACGCCGCGAGCGCAAGCCGGTCATCACCGGCCTGGAGCGCGTGAGCAAGCCCGGCCGCCGCATCTACACCCGCAAGCAGGACATCCCCTGGGTCCTGTCCGGGCTGGGCGTCGCCATCCTGTCCACGCCCAAGGGCGTAATGACGGGCGTCCGCGCCCGCCAATTGGGCGTGGGCGGCGAGATTCTCTGTAAAGTCTGGTAGGCAGGAGGAACGAAACTATGTCTCGTGTTGGACGCCTGCCCATTGCCGTCCCCGGCGGTGTGCAGATAAACATTGAAGGTTCGCTCGTGAAGGTGAAAGGCCCGAAAGGCGAGCTGCAGCGGACGTTTTCGCCGCTGATCGGCATCGCCCTCGAAAACGGCCAGGTCGCCGTCACGCGCCGGTCCGATGATCCTGCCGAACGCGCCCTGCACGGCACCACCCGCGCCCTGCTGGCGAACATGATCCATGGCGTGAGCGGCGGGTTTACGACCGTGCTGGAAGTGGACGGCGTGGGCTACCGCGCCGAAATGAACGGCAAAAACCTGGTGCTGAACGTCGGCTACTCTCATCCCGTGGAAGTGCCGCCGCCGGCCGGCATCAGTTTCGAGGTGGACCAGAAGACCCGTCAGATCAAAGTGATGGGCTACGACAAAGAGGCCGTCGGTCAGACCGCGGCCGACATCCGCAAGGTGCGCCCGCCCGAACCCTACCACGGCAAGGGTATCCATTATCTTGGCGAGCGCATCCGCCGCAAGGCTGGCAAAGCCGGGAAAGGAGCCAAGTAATTTATGGCTGACAAGAATCGTGCCGAGGCGCGCCTCCGCCGCCACGCCCGCGTCCGCAAGAACCTGGCCGGGACGGCAGACCGCCCTCGCCTCAGCGTGTTCCGCAGTCTCTCGGAGATCTACGCGCAGATCATTGACGACCAGCAGGGCCATACGCTGGTCTCCGCTTCGTCGGTGGACAGCGAACTGAAATCGGACATGCAGGGCAAGAAGAAATCCGAGCAGGCCAAACTGGTCGGCGAGGCGGTTGCAAAACGGGCCAAGTCGAAGGGGATCGAAGCGGTCGTCTTCGACCGCGGCGGCTTCCGCTACACCGGCCGCGTCAAGGCCCTGGCCGACGGCGCGCGCGAGGGCGGCCTGCGCTTCTAGGCCGCAGTGGAGTACATTATGGCTGAATATAACAAGAAACCTGAACAGCAGGACTTCGAGCAACAGGACGCCTACGAAGAACGCGTGATCGAGATCGCCCGCGTCGCGAAAGTCGTCAAGGGCGGGCGCCGCTTCCAGTTCCGCGTGACCGTGGTGGTGGGCGACAGGAAAGGCTCCATCGGGATGGGCGTGGGCAAGGCCAACGCCGTCCCCGACGCGATGCGCAAGGCCTCTGAGCGGGCGCGCAAGGACCTGCGCCAGGTCAACCTGGCGGGGACCACCGTCCCGCACGAGAGCATCGGCAAAGTGGCCGGGGCCAGGGTCTTCCTGAAGCCCGCCTCGCCCGGCACCGGCGTAATCGCCGCGGGCGGCGTGCGCGCCGTGCTGGAAGTGGCCGGCGTGCGCGATATCCTGACCAAGTCGCTTGGCTCGGCCAACGTGCTGAACGTTGTGATGGCGACCTTCGCGGCCCTCGATCAGATGCGCTCTCCGCAGAAGGAAGCCGCCCGCCGCGGCAAGCCTGTGAACGAGTTGATGCCGTTCTGGGAACGGAGGAATCAACATGCCTAAAAAGGAAACAAGCGGCAAGACTTTGCGCATTACGCTGGTCAAAAGCGCCATCGGCTACGCCAAGGATCAGAAGAGGACCGTGCGCGCGCTGGGTCTGCGCCGGATGAACCAGACGGTGGAACACAAGGACAATCCCGCCCTGCGCGGGATGCTGGCCAAGATCAGCCACCTGCTTCGAGTGGAAGAGTAGACCGAAAATGAAATTACACGATCTCACGCCCAATCCGGGCTCCAAGAAGAATCGCAAGCGCGTGGGACGCGGCTCCGCGGCCGGCCAGGGCAAGACGGCCGGGCGCGGCACCAAAGGACAGGGCTCGCGCTCCGGCGAGGGCGGACGTCTCTATCGCCAGGGCGGCAACCTGCCGTTCTATCGCCGCCTGCCGTTCATGCGCGGCGAAGGATTCCGCTCCATCAACCGCGTGGAATACAACGAAATCAACCTGGACCAGTTGACCGAGTCGTTCCAGGCGAACGCCGAAGTCACGCCCGAATCGCTGGCCGAGGCGCGGCTGTTGCGCGACCCGCGCAAGCCCGTCGTCATCCTCGGACGCGGCGAGGCGAAGTCTGCCCTGAAAGTGCGCGTCCACCGAGTTAGCGCGGCCGCCAAGTCCAAGATCGAGGCGGCCGGCGGCAGCGTGGAGTTGATCGCCTAGCGGCGTTTCATCAGGAGACCTGACATGGCTCAAAAGAAACCCTCCGCATGGCGTTACGTGCGGCACATTTGGAACTCGCAGGATATCCGCCAGAAACTGCTGGTCACGCTCGGTCTCCTGGCGCTCTATCGCCTGGCGGCCAACGTCCCGGCGCCGGGCATCAACCACGACGCGTTGCAGGCGTTCACCAGTTCCGCCAACGCCGGCGGGAACTTCCTGGGTTTCCTCGATCTGCTTTCCGGCGGGACGATCTCCAATTTCTCCCTGCTCTCGATGGGCGTCTACCCGTACATCACGGCGCAGATCATCATGCAGCTGCTCGTGCCGATTATCCCCGCTTTGCAGCGCCGCGTGGAGGAAGACCCGCGCGAAGGCCGCAAGTGGATGGAGAAATGGAACTACTACCTGGCTGTGCCTATGGCGGCGCTTTCGGCCATCGGCCAGATCAATATCTTCAACTCGCTGGCCCAGCAGACTATCGTACCGTTTGGCTTTACGAAGGACCTGTGGCTGTCTTCGACGGCCATCCTGCTGGCCATGACGGCCGGTACGATGTTCGCCATCTGGCTGGGCGAGTTGATCTCGGAATACGGCATCCGCGGGCAGGGACTTTCCCTGATCATCTTCGCGGGCATCGTGGCGCGCATGCCGGGCAACTTCGCGGGGTTGATGGGCGACCAGACCTACCGCTGGGTGTTGCTGGGCGTGACCCTGTTCGTCATCATCGTCACCATCATCGCCATCGTCTACATCCAGCAGGGACGCCGCAACGTGCCGGTGATGTATCCCGGCCGCCGCATGGGAAACCGCATGTCCATGCCGGTGAAAGGCACGCTGCCGCTCATGGTCAACATGGCCGGCATGATTCCGCTCATCTTCGCCAGCGCCCTGCTCCAATTCCCGGTCATCATCGCCAGTTACTTCAGCCAGTCCGAAACCATCTGGGTGAAGAGCGCGGCAAGCTGGGTCCAGGGAAACCTCGGCGGCGACGGCGCGCTCTACTGGATCCTGTATTTCTTCATGGTGGTCGCGTTCACCTTCTTCTATACCACTGTGCTGTTCGACCAGCAGAACTACGGCGACAATCTCAAGCGTATGGGCGCGCAGATCCCCGGCGTCAACCGCGGCGCGCCCACCCAGAAATACCTCAAGCGCGTCCAGAGCCTCATCACGCTTCCGGGCGCCCTGTTCCTGGGACTCGTCGCCATCATGCCGTTCATCATCAGCCTGCTGTTGAAGAGTTTCAACGTCAGCACAGCCAGCAGTTCGGCCGGCCTGTTCCTCGTCTCGTCTTCGGGCCTGCTCATCGTGGTCGGCGTCGTGCGCGACACCTTCATGAACATCGAAGCCGAACTAAAACTGCACGGCTACCAGGACACCCTG
This sequence comes from Anaerolineales bacterium UBA7227, assembly GCA_002473085.1. GTDB lineage: Bacteria > Chloroflexota > Anaerolineae > Anaerolineales > Villigracilaceae > Denitrolinea > Denitrolinea symbiosum. The sequence continues at coordinate 15,360 of DKTP01000143.1, read as the reverse complement.
CTCGTCAAATAGGCGCGACATGGCAACCTTCATCGTTCTACTCGGCCCGCCCGGCGTCGGAAAAGGCACACAGGCCAAGTTGCTCTCGGAGCGGCTTCAACTGGCGCACATTTCCTCGGGCGACCTCTTTCGTGAGAACCTGAAAAACCAGACGGAACTGGGCAAACTCGCCCAGACCTACATGAACAAGGGCGAACTGGTCCCGGACGACGTGACGATCGCCATGATCCGCGAACGCCTCAAAAACCCCGACTGTCAGGCGGGCGCGATCCTGGACGGCTTTCCCCGCACCGTCGCGCAGGCCGACGCCCTCGAGAAGACGCTCGCCGAATTCGGCGGCAAAGTGGACAAGGTCCCCTACGTCACCGCTCCCGAAAAAGTCCTCGTGGAGCGCCTCTCCGGCCGCTGGACCTGCCGCGCCAACGGGCATATTTTCCACGACAAGAACAACCCGCCCAGGCAGGCCAATGTCTGCGACTTCGACGGGTCCGAACTCTACCAGCGCGACGACGACAAATCCGAAACCGTCGTTCGCCGCATCCAGGTCTACCTCGAACAGACCGCGCCGCTCATCACTTTTTACCGTCAGCGCGGCAACCTGGTGGAGATTGACGGCACACAGGATATTCAACAGGTGATGAACGCCTTCCTGTCTGCCTTGAAACGCTGACATGGACCAGTTGCGCCAGGTGCATATCAAAAGTCCGGCCGAGATCGCCATCATGCGCGAAGCCGGGCGCATCAACGCCGAAATCCTGGCGACGGTCAAGGCTCTTTTACAACCGGGTGTTTCCACCGCCGACCTCAACGCGGCTGCTGAGGAGGTATTACGGAAACACAATTGCGTATCGCCGTTCAAAGGCTACGGCCACCCGCCGTTCCCGGCCTCCATCACCACGAGCGTCAACCGCGAACTGGTGCACGGCATCCCGAAAAAGGACCGCAAACTGCGCGAGGGAGACATCGTCTCCATCGACTCGGGCACCATCCTGGACGGTTACGTGGGCGACTCGGCCATCACGGCCGGGGTGGGCGAGATCTCGCCGAAGGCCCGCGAACTGCTCGAAGTCACCGAAGGCGCCTTGTGGGCAGGCATCGAAAAGATGCGGGTCGGCAACCGCACCGGAGACGTCTCGGCGGCGATACAACAGTACGTCGAAAGCCGCGGGTATCACGTCACGCGTGAATACACCGGGCACGGCGTGGGACGGCAGATGCACGAAAACCCGCAAGTTCCCAATTACGGGAAAGCGGGGACGGGCCTGCCTCTTCGCCCAGGCATGACCATCGCCATCGAGCCGATGGTCCTTGCGGGGACGCACGTAACCCGCGTCCTCCCCGACCAGTGGACGGTTGTCTCAGCCGACGGGTCTTTGACGGCGCACTTCGAGCATTCGGTGGCCGTCACCACAGGAGAGCCCCTCATCCTGACTGTTCCTTAGACCCGTTGGCGCCGCAAAATCAATTTTGCGCCGCGTTTCTCTGGACGGAACGAAACAGCGCGTGTATAATCCAATCTTTGGCTGTCCAGGCGACGGCCAACTTGAAGGAGTTTTTTGTAATGAAAGTCTCACCCTCAATTCGCAAGCGCTGCGCCAAGTGCAAAGTGGTGCGTCGCAAAGGCAGATTGTTCGTGATCTGCGAAAATCCCAAGCACAAGCAACGACAGGGATAGGTGTAAACTATGGCTCGTATCGAAGGCGTTGATCTGCCCCGCAACAAGCGGGTGGAAACCGGTCTGACCTATATCTATGGGATCGGGCCGTCGCGCGCGCGTGAAATCCTTTCCGCCGCCAAAGTGAATCCCGATACGCGGGTGAAAGACCTGAGCGAAGCGGAAACGGCCCTGCTGCGCGAATACATCACCAAACATCTCACGGTGGAGGGCGACCTGCGCCGCGAGATGCAGATGAACATCAAACGGCTGATCGAGATCGGCAGTTACCGCGGCCTGCGCCACCGCCGCAACCTGCCGACGCGCGGTCAGCGCTCGCGCACGAATGCGCGCACCCGCAAGGGCGCCAAGAAGACCGTCGCCGGCCGTGGACGCCGCAAGGGCGGAAAGAAATAGCAGGAGAGATACAACATGGCTCAAAGCGTTCGTTCCACGCGCCGCGCCGTCGGCGCGAAAAAAGGCAAGCGCAGCCTGTCCGCGGGGCAGGTGCATGTCTTTGCCTCGTTCAACAATACCATCGTGACAGTCACCGACGTGCAGGGCAACACGGTTGCCTGGGGCAGCGCCGGGTCGGCGGGATTTAAAGGTTCGCGCAAAAGCACGCCCTTCGCCGCCCGCCTCGCCGCGGAGCAGGCCGTCAAGGCCGCCCAGCAACTGGGCATCCAGGAAGTGGACCTGTTCGTCAAAGGTCCCGGCCCCGGGCGGGAAAACGCCATCCGCGCCGTGCAGGCCGCCGGGTTGAAAGTCCGCTCCATTTCGGACATTACCCCGGTGCCGCACAACGGCTGCCGTCCGCCAAAGAAGCGCCGCGTTTAGTTCAGGTAAGGAAAAAGAGATATGGCAAAAAACATTGGTCCGGTGTGCAAACTCTGCCGGCGCGAAGGCGAGAAACTGTTTCTGAAAGGCGAGCGCTGCTTCACGCCGAAATGCGCGCTCGAAAAGCGCGCCTACGCCCCCGGTCAACATGGAAAGACCGGCAGCCGCGGCAGCGCCACCCGCACGGGACGCGAATCCGACTATGCCCGCCAGCTGCGCGCCAAACAGCGCGCCCGCCGCGTCTACGGCATCCTCGAACGCCAGTTCCGCCGCTATTACGAGACCTCGGTGGCCCGCCGCGGGTTGACCGGTCTCAACCTGCTGCAGATCCTCGAGTCCCGTCTCGATAACGTCATCTACCGTCTCGGGTTTGCCGCCAGCCGCGCGCAGGCCCGCCTGCTGGTGACCCACGGCCACTTTATGGTCAATGGCCGCCGCACCGACATCCCCTCGATGATCCTTAAAGAGGGCGATACCATCGAAGTCCGCGAAGGCTCGCGCCCCCTGTCCTACTTCAAAGAACTGGGCGACCTGGCCGAGAAGCGCGTCTCGCCGGCCTGGCTCGGACGCGACCTCAGGAAATTGAGCGGTTCCGTCGCGCGCCTGCCTGAGCGCGCGGAGATTGACGGCAACTTGAACGAACAGTTGATCGTCGAATACTACTCACGGTAGTACTGGTCAACGCTTCGGTCGGTCGAGCGACCGGCCGAAGCCTGTTTTCTAACGACAGGAGAGGTGAACCGTGACGGGTATCACGAACATGGTCATGCCGAAGATCGAGCGCGAAGCGGAAGCTCGCAACTACGGCAAATTCATCATCAGTCCGCTTGAGCGCGGCTATGGCGTCACCGTCGGGAACGCGCTTCGCCGCGTCTTGCTGTCCTCGCTGGACGGCGCGGCCGTGACCTCCATCCGCATCCTGGACGTCCTGCACGAGTTCAGCGACATCCCCGGCGTGCGCGAAGACGTCATCCAGGTCACGCTGCAGGTCAAACAACTGCGCATGAAACTGGACGGCGTGGACAGCGCCCGCATGCACCTGGAAGTGCGCGGCGAAGGCACCGTCACCGCGGCCGACATCATCGCGCCGCCCGAGATCGAGATCGTCAACCCGGACCTCTTTCTCTTTACGGTGGACAGCCCCAAGGCCAAACTCGACATCGAATTTATGGTCGAACGCGGACGGGGCTACTCGCCCGCCAACGAACGCTCGGGACATACGCCCATCGGCGAACTGCCGGTGGACGCCATCTTCAGCCCGGTCAAACGCGTGAACTGGGAAGTGGGCTCGGCCCGCGTCGGCCAAAGCACCAACTACGACAAACTGACGCTCGAGATCTGGACCGACGGCGCCATTTCGCCCGAACGCGCCCTCAGCGCCGCCAGCCGCGCCCTCATCGACCAGCTGCGGTTCATCGCGGGCATCAGCGAAGAAACGCTGACAATCCCCCTCGAGAAGGAAGTCGCCGGCGGCCGCATCACCAGCGAAGTGGCTGAGACCCCGGTGGAAGCCCTCGACCTCTCGGTGCGCGTCTTCAACTCTCTCAAGCGCACCGGTATCACCAACGTGGGCGACGTGCTGGACCTGCTCGAAAAGGGCGAGCAAGCCGTCATGTCCATCCGCAACTTCGGCGAAAAGAGTCTCGACGAACTCCGCCAGAAAATGCGCGAAAAGGGCTATTTGAAAGACGATACGACATCCGCGGAGTAATCAGATATGCGACACCAAGTATCCGGCTACAAACTGGGACGCACCAAAAGCGCCCGCATCGGTTTGCGCCGCAACCTCATTAAACAATTCTTCACCCACGAGCGCATCCGCACCACGCGCGCCAAGGCGGCCGCGGTGCGCGGCGAGGCCGAGCGCCTCATCACCATTGCGCGCAACAGCGCCGACAAGGACGAGGCCGCCAAAGTCCACGCCCGCCGTCTCGTGGCCTCCCGCCTCGGCGGCAACGAAGTCATCAAGCGCCTCTTCGACGAGATCGCCCCGCGCTTCGCCAACAAACCCGGCGGCTACACCCGCGTGGTCAAACTCGGCCCGCGCATGGGCGATTCGGCGGAAATGGTGATCCTCGAACTTGTTGAAGAATAAGAGAGTAGAGAACAGAGATTAGAGAGTAGTACCTGCTCTCTGCTCTCTACTCTCTAATCTCTGCACATGGCACGTTACCAGTTGATCCTTGCCTACGACGGCGCCAAATTTGCAGGCAGCCAGAGGCAGAAAGCCAGACGGACGGCCCAGGGCGAACTCGAAAAAGCCCTGCGGACTCTCGGCTGGACGGGACGCTCGGTCCTCATCGCCGGGCGCACCGACAGCGGAGTCCACGCCGAAGGGCAATCGGTCGCGCTGGACTTCGAGTGGCCTCACGGTCCCGACAAGTTGCGCGCCGCCCTGAACGCGGCCCTGCCTCCCGACCTGGCCGTGCGCGCCGCCCGCGAAGCGCAACCCGACTTCCAGCCGCGCTTCGACGCCGCCTCGCGTCTCTACCGCTACCGTCTCTTCTGCGACCCCGTCCGCGACCCCGTACGCGAACGCTACGCGTGGAGAGTCTGGCCGGCCGTGGACGGCGACCTGCTCCGGTCGGTCAGTCCCGTTTTCCTCGGAAAGCATGACTTCGCGGCCTTCGGCTCGCCGACGACGCGCGGAGGCTCCACCGTCCGGACGGTCTCGCTCTCAGCGTGGACCGAGTCGGAGGGGGAGTGGCGTTACGAGGTCCGCGCGGACGCGTTCTTGTATCGCATGGCGCGGCGTCTCGTCTTCGCGCAGGTCGCCGCGGCGCAGGGCAGGTTGACCGTCGGGCAGATCCGCCGGGCGGTCGAGGAGCAGGTCAAACTCCCCTCGGGACTGGCTCCCGCGCACGGGCTGAGTCTGATCGAAGTCGCCTACAAGGATTCAACCTTAAATCAAAAACCGTAAACTGTCAGTTGGAGTAACGATGTTCAAGTCATATTATCCGAAAGCGGGCGAGATCGAACGCAAATGGTACGTGGTGGACGCCACCGGGCAGAACCTGGGGCGCATGGCCACCCGCATTGCGCGCGTCTTGCTCGGCAAACATAAACCCACTTTCACGCCCGGCGTGGAGATGGGCGATTACGTGGTGGTGGTGAACGCCGGCGCCGTGGCCGTGACCGGCACGAGGACCAGCAGCCGCCTGAACACGAAGAAGTACTACCATCACTCGGGCTATCCCGGCGGGATGAAATCCATCACCCTGCGCGACCAGTTGCAGACGCGCCCCGACCGCGCCATCCGCGCGGCGGTGTGGGGCATGCTGCCGCACAACCGCATGGGACGCTCGCTCTTGAAGCGTTTGAAGATCTACGCCGAAGCCGAGCATCCGCACGCGATGCAGAAACCCGAACCGCTGGTTTAAGGAAAGGAAAGAAGAATGTCTGTGCAGTATTATGAAGGCATCGGCCGCCGCAAGGAAAGCGCCGCCCGCGTCCGCCTGATGAGCGGCTCGGGCAAGTTCACCGTGAACGACAAGGAAGCCCAGGATTACTTCACCCGCCTCGGCGATATGCAGGCCATCCTCGCGCCGCTGGCCTCGGTGGGACAGAATCCCATGTCTTACGACATCACCGTCAAAGTGGACGGCGGCGGCGTGACCGGGCAGACTTCCGCGGTGCAGCTTGGCATGGCGCGCGCGCTGGTCAAGATCAACCCCGATTGGAATTCGGCCATGCGCAAGGGCGGCTACCTGACCCGCGACGCCCGCATCAAGGAACGCAAGAAGCCGGGCCTCAAGCGCGCCCGCAAGGCTCCCACTTACACCAAACGTTAAACTCTTTCGAGTTGACTTTCTGGTTGGTAATTTGTAATTGGTAAATGGTAATTACCATTTACCAATTGCCTTTTAACGGAGGCTTCGATGGATTTCAATCTTGTCTTGCAGGCATTGGATGTGTTGAATCTTGGCGAAACGTCGCGGCTGGTCCTGCTCGAGGCGCGGACTCTGGCCGAGGCGCACGTGCCGCCCTTCCCGTCCGAATTCCCCGCGCTGTTGACGGGAGTCGACTCGCCCGAACTGGCCGCGCGCGTCCGCGAGGTATTGTTGACGGTGTATCCGAAGGAGCATGATATTACTGCGGTTGAAGGTTCCAGGTTGAAGGCTGAAGGTCTCGGTAAGTTTCAACTTTCAACGTTCAATTTTCAACCTTCAACCTGTTTTTACATCCCCGCGTTGACGGAGGGGACGGCGTTCGAATCCTTCCACGAGATCGTGGCGCATTTGCGCGCGCCCAACGGCTGTCCGTGGGACCGCGAGCAGACTCACCTGTCCCTGCGGACGAATTTGCTGGAGGAGTCCTACGAGGCGCTGGAAGCAATCGACGCGGGCGATTTCGATTCCATGCGCGAGGAGTTCGGCGACCTGCTGTTGCAGATCGTCCTGCACGCGCAGATCGCCAGCGAGGAGGGACGGTTTACAATGACGGACGTGGTGCAGGGCATCCACGACAAGATCGTCCGCCGCCATCCGCATGTGTTTGGAGATGTGGAGGTGGACGGGGTGAAGGATGTGTTGACGAATTGGGAGAAACTAAAAGAGAAGGAAAGAGGAAAGAAGAAAGAAGAAAAAGGGCTGTTGGATGGAGTCCCGCTGTCATTACCCGCGTTGACGCAGGCGCAGGAATATCAAGATCGCGCCGCGCGGGTGGGATTCGACTGGCCTGAGATCGAGGGCGTGTTGGACAAGGTGCGTGAGGAGATCGAGGAGATCAAACAAGCCGAGAATCAGGAGCAGGTCGCGGCAGAATTAGGCGATTTGTTTTTCGTGTTGGTGAACCTGGCGCGCTGGCGGAAAGTGGACGCCGAGTCCGCGCTGAGGGAGACGAATCTGAAATTCAAGAAGCGCTTCGGCTATGTGGAACAAGGCGCGAAAAAGCAGGGACGGAGTCTCTCGGATATGACGCTGGAGGAGATGGACGCGCTGTGGAACGAGGCGAAGGGGTGGGGGATGTAGCGGCGAGCGGCGGAGAGGGGGGTAAAAGCGTTCGCGTGGGATGAGAAAAGCCTGTCGGGAATCTGTTGAGGGGTATTTTGCCGCGATGCCCTGTGAACGGTCTGCGTTAGTGGTTGGCGGGCGGGCGTAGAAAATGTTTGAGAGCAGGAAAAACTCAAAGCCAGAAAAATGCTTGAAAATGGCGACGAATCCCGCCAATCCACTGCACGCTTTGTTAGGCGTTTTTTGTCATAAGGCATTTGTCCTATCATCGAAGAACTTTATGTAATCAATGTAAAGATTTGTAACGACTTGCAAATTATTCATCATAAGTTGACGTTCTTCAATAGTGGGCATAGTTCCATGAGCGCGGTCATTTCGCTTTTGCCTGAGATAATGTAAAGTGGCTTTGTCTGTAATCAAACCTTCTTTTGAAATAAAATTTATCATTTCATCAAGACTTTTCCACTTCCCTGGCGTTGGATTTGTAATCTTTCCATGCTTTTCAGCCTGCAATAAATACATTAGCAAAGTCGACTCAAATTCTTTGCTAAGTAAAAACAACCCGATATCTACATTTTCAAGATTTAAAAATCCTATTGCTCTTTTGACTTTATCTTTTAACCCAATATTGCTGATTTTATCAATTTGAGGAAATTGTAAATTCTCATTGACCTTGATACGGCAAATTTTCTGCCTTTGATTTGGCAATTCAATTACTTCTACAAATTCTGCTCGCTGAACATAGCCATAAGGTTCAGGGCGATTATTGAACTTGAATTCTTCCCTGAGCCTTTTTACAAGTTCGGATAACAAAATTTGTTTATCAGGTGACGCATTAATAATTTCCTTGATGCGCTCCGATATTTTTTCTCCTAATGTTGCGTTGCCTTTTCGTAGTCCAAACGCTTTGACGTGTAAACGTTTATCATGGTAACTTTCTTGCAAAGTTGCGAAAATTTTTCTATGTTTGTCCTGATGTGTTTCTATCACAGGGTTAATATTCAGCATTCCTTGTGCCTGCTTAGATGTAAGCCCTACTTCTTCCATCAATGCCTGTTTAACAATTTTATATTCTAAAACCTTCGTTTTGTTTTTCTTAAAAACATCTTCCACAAAAACAGCAACTTCTTCTAATCCCCATACATTTCCATCAGGCTCATTCCATTTTGCCATCTTCCATTGAAGCCTATCGTGTTTTGAAAACTGTTCCTTTGTGGATAAGTACATAGTGACAGAACTTTTTTCAACGGGGCGTTTGCTGGAAACGTACTCATATATTTCATCCACAGTGGCTGGCTTATTTTTCCACGCAAAAAATTCTTCCATTAATTCGACAATACTGCCAGTATCAATATGCTCCCATGTCTTTAAGCCCCACTGACCACTTTTTCCAATAGTTACGAATCTTTCATCTTTAGAAATTTGATTAGCGACATTTCTGCTATTTGCTCTTCTCGTTCCAAGAAGCACTGAACGGTGATTTATTTCTCTCACAATCGAATCTATGCTCATAGTTTGTGGCGCATTCTCTATAAGCAGTCTTTCTGCTTGGTTGCCACGCCCTTTGAGATATTCAAATTTTCCCCAATATAAACCGTCTTCACGTTTTTCTACGGTGCTACATAATTCAATTGCCGTTTTTATGTCTGACGGCAGTAATTTTGAATTTTTAGGCATTGACTTATTGATGAGGCGAAGTACATCAAACTCCTTTTGGGGATGAACAGTTTCAATAGTCAACAACTTATCTATTTGTGATATTGCAATTTCATAAACACGACGATTTGATTTATCAAACCTGCCCCAAATTGGTTTTAAGTCTGAATTGCCAAAATCCAAGCAGTCAAAACCACATAATTCGAGTAATAGAAATAACACAGGCTTTGCAGGCTTAATTTGCAAGCCAAAAGATTGTTGAAGAATTCCAAAAAGTTGGTTTTCTAATATTCCATTTGAAATGCTTTCGTTTAGAAATACAATAATCTTTTCGATAAACTCTAATACTTCAGGATGTATGCGGTAATTTTCCCCTTTGAAGTTATGCTCGATTAGCACGCTTCTCAACTTTAGTAATGCTTCGTCCCATATTTGGTCAATTCTTTGCCTACTTACTCCGCCAAAGGCCTCTCCTAAATCTTGCAACGTGAGTTTCGTAGCGTTATTGAATTCAAACCTTCTTTCGATGATATACCATCTGCGTTCATCATCTAAAATCCGCTCAACTATTGCAGGAATTTCTTTCAAAATAACATTGGCGGGTGAACCAGCGGTGTAATTTTGGGGAATGATGGGAATTTGAAGTTGAGTTGAATAGGCAACCCAGTCCAGAACGCCATGACTAGAAGTTTCAATTAACGTTTGTATGTGATGATAAATTGAATTGTAGGTTTTTGGAGTTAAGACCGAATCTATCGAAGAATCATTGTACGCATTTAAAAAATGTTCAACTGTTAGTATCCCCGCAGATTTGAGGGGATTATAAGACCGTGTTGTTATGTTCAATTGAGATAGCGGAGTCTTGATGATACTTTCTGCAATCATCTTTTTCCCTTTTAGTTTAATTACCTGATTTGCAAGGCGAACACCTAACGGTTAAGGATTGATCCAGCGGGAGAGCGAAAATTGAAGGAAAAGGAACAAGATTTTCGCTGGATACACGGAAACCTTGCGCCAAATATACAGTCACTCCCGCGATTCGACAATCCTTTTGTGGCGGAAAAATCCGAAGCGAGGATAGATTTTTTCGGTAGCATGAATTGGGATGACCAACCCACTACGCATCCACGTTTCGTTCACCACACAGGATAAATCGACTCGCCTATGCAGGCCCGGGCTTCACTTCCCGGCAGCGGGGGTAGTTTGTGCAGCCGTAAAACTGCTTTCCTTTGTGTTCGCCTTGTGTGACGGTTCGCAGCGTCATTGGGATTCCGCATTTAGGGCAGAGCGGGATTACGTTCCCTGGCTGGTTTGCTTCAGATTGCGGACGCGGCGTCGAAGGGCTAATTCTACCCTTCAAAAGCGGCGCTATTTTAGCGGCAAGGTCTTGAGTATTGTACTCGCGCCGAACGGGCAAGCGCAATAACGGCAGACCTGCGGCTTCAAAGACTCTGTCAACGAAATCGTCGCGTTCCTGCCTGGCGCTTTGTCTGTGACTGGAATCGTCCAATTCGATGCCCAGCAGCGGCTTCATCGTGACGGAATCGCAGACAAGAAAATCCAAATGCTTTTGGGCAATCCTGCTGAAATACGTCATATTTTCGTTAGGACGAGCGACGAAGAACACGTCCGCCAACCTTACTTTCGACTGGATCGTCAACCGCGCGCCGCCGAGAGAGGAAAGGACTTTAAAAAACGAAAACTCCACCGGAGAAAGGAAGTCGTCGCGCAGGCGATAGGGCAGTGGCTGCGAAAGCGGCTTTTTTTGAGGACTTTTCAAGAGGGGGAATAAAACGCTTAGGCAACCCGGTTTTTCCTTTGTGGTGGCTGTCATGTAGGTTTTGCCTCCTGCTTTAATTACTTGTTTCCACGGGCGTGCCAACTATGTATTATACGGAAACCTTGCGCCAAATATACAGTCACTCCCGCGATTCGACAATCCTTTCGCGGCAAAAAACGTCCGTAATCCTTCAGTGACGAGAGATTGTCGCGCGTCATAAGGGAAACTTGGTTATCGTGCAAAAGCGTCTCGTCCCGGCTTCCTACTCGCAGCGGAACCGCGCCAGCGCTTCGGCCAGCAGCGGTTCGAACGTTTCCGCTTGCGGCGCGTAGACTTTCCATGCGAAGGCGCGCTCGCCGCAGACCCATCCCGCCGCGCCGCCGTAGGGGAGCAGGGGAGAGGCTGTCGTAGTGATCGGGCTGGAGAGCACGTTCATATCGCGGATGAGACGCAGGTTGTAGGCGCCGGTCGGCGCGTCCAACCCGTCTTCGAGGATCAGGTCTATGAGGAAGACGGGATCCGTCGCGCCGGGCGCGTGCTGCCAGATGAGTTGAATGAAGAGACTGTTGTTGTGCGCGGCGAGGATTCCGTTCGTGAACATGCTCGCCACAGGCGAAGACGGGTTTTGCTTGGCGACCACGTCGTAGAACGCCATGTCGGGAGGATGCCCGATGCAGAAATTGTATTCGCAGAAGAGACCGGTCAACATGAACGGCGTGGGGGCGGGGGGAATCGGATTCGTCGGGGCGGGCGCGGCGGTGGGGAGGGCCGCCAGCGTCGCGTTGACGGCGATCTGGATCTGCACGTTGGGGTCGGGAGCCGCTTTCAGCGAGCAGGCGGTCAGCAGCGCGGCGAGCAGGCCGAAGGTCCAGGAGCGAGGCGGGGTCTTCATCGTGTCGGCATTATACTGGAAAAGAAAAGCCCCGTCCGCGCGGACGGGGCTTCTTCGATCAAGCCGGGTCGGTTTAGTAGATGTCGTTCACCGTGTTGTAGACGTTGAACTTGCCGGTCGGGGTGATCAGGTTGTCAATGCGCGCTTTTTCTTCCAGCGTCTCGTCGTCGTAGATCACGATGGCGCCAGTTTCGCCGGGTTTGCTGGCGTCGCCCCACAGGCTGACCCACACCTCGGTGCCTTGTTTGTTGTATTCAAAGTGGACGGCGCGTCCGTAGGAGCCGATTTCCCAGCACTTGTACACCTTCGTGGGGTCGGATTTCGGGATGACGCAGACCGTGCGCGCCAGGACCGGGTCGGAGTTCAGGGTCATATCCACCCAGATCCACTTGCTCTTGGGGTGGGTCTTAATGAACAGGCTGCCGGAGCCGGGCAGTTCGATCTTGCGGACCGGCTTCCAGGCGCTGTCGGGATGCCCTTCGATATCCGTGCCGATCGGGATGACGGAGGCTTCGCCCAGGTGCGGCGTGCCCCACACGGGACCGAACTCGGGATCCACCCAGTTGGCGCCGCGTCCGGGGTGCGGAACTTCGCCCACATCGGCGATGCCCACCAGTTCGCCGGTTTTCAAGTCCACCACGGCAACTTTGTTGGACTGGTTGGCGGCGACCAGGAAGTAGCGGTGCGTGGAATCCAAACCGCCGTCGTGCAGGTAGAGCGCGGCGTCGTTCATCTTGATGGTCGGGTTGAGCGGGTCGAGGTAGTTCACGATCCAGATCTGCCCGGTTTCTTTCACGTTGACCACCCATTCGGGGGCGTAGTGCGAGGCCAGGATGCTCGCCACGCGCGGCTCGGGGTGGTATTCGCCGGTGTCTTCGGTGTAGCTGCGGCTGGAGACGACCTTGATCGGCTCGAGCGTCTGCCCGTCAATGATGGCGAAGTGCGGCGGCCAGTAGCAGCCGGTGATGGCGTACTTGTCGCGGAAGTCGCCTTCGGGGCCGTTGTACTTGCTCACTTCCACCGAGCGGGCGTCGTAGCAGGTTTGCACGCGCGCCACTACTTCGGGTTTCTCCATCCACAGGTCGATCATCGCCAGGCGCCCGTCGCGCCCGGTGACGTAGGCGTAACGTCCGCTGGCCGACATACGGGTGATATGCACCGCGTAGCCGCTGTCCACTTCGCTGACGATCTCCTTGGTGTCGCCGTCAATGATGGCGACTTTCCCGGCGTCGCGCAGGGTGACGACGAAGTAGTTGTCAATATTGCGCTTGGTTTGCGGGCTGGTGGGGCGTTTGTCCACCGGGGTGATCAACTGCCAGGTATCTTTCATCTGTTGCAGCGAAAGTTCGGGCGGGGCGGGCGGCTCGTGTTGCAGGAACTTCGCCATGGTCTCGGTCTGTTCCTGGGTCAAAATGCCCTGCTTGCCCCAGTCGGGCATGCCGCGGTTGGTGCCGTTAAAGATGATCGCGGCCAGGCCTGTGGTTCCCTTCGGGAGGGTCATGTCGGGCGTGAGGGCGGGGCCCGTCGCGCCTTTGCGGAGCGTCCCGTGACAGCCCGCGCAGCGTTCGAAGAAAGTCTCCTTGGCCCAGGCGAACTCTTCATCGGTCAGTTGGGGAGCCTCGCCGGCAGGCGCGGCCGCCGAACCGGTTGTCTCGGTCATGGCCCCGCCCGGCAGGGACGCCAGGTATTTCACGATGCTGTTCAATTCCTCCGCGCTGAGCGTCTGCGCGAGCGAAGCCGGCATCACGCCCTTGGCGCACGGACCGGCGGGGCAGTTGGGAGCGATGAAGGCGTCGGGCGCTTCGATCGATTCGGTAAGATACTCCTCGGCTGTTTTCGCCGGGCCTTTGTACTCGCCCGTGTCGATCAGTTCCTGCGCTACCTGGCCGATGTCGCTCAGGTCGGGGCCAATCGTGCCGACCGCGCCGGCGATGCCCGGGATGACGTGACAGGCCACGCATCCGCCCTTTTGGATGGCTTGCGCGGCCAGTTCTTTATCGTACAGGCCGGCGGGCTTCTCTGCGGACGGTTGTTCGGCGGGGACCTGGACGGTCTGTTCCCCGCTGGCCGCGCCGACCAGCAATACGCCTCTCATCCCTAGTTCTTTGTGCGTGGAGTCGTAATAGCTGACCGTCACGTCGTTGTTCGGCGCGACGAAGGTAAACGTGGTGGTCTCGCCTTTTTTAGAGATCGTATCCGATTTTATCTTTTGGGTGGGCAGTTCGAAGACGATATCGTGCGCGCCTTCGCCGCTGTTGACCAGCATGACGGTGATCCGTTCGCCCGGCGCGGCGCGCAGGGATGGGTTGACTACGCCGTTGATCTCCCCGTCCACGCCCACGTAGACGAAATTTCCCTCTCGCATGGCGGTGGTGAGGATGTATTCCGTTTTCACCACCTGGGCTTTTGGCGCGCAGGCGACCAAAATTCCCGTCAGGATCAGGAGAAACGCGTATGTTCGAACATGTTTCATGTCTCACTCCAGTTGTGAAATTTCAGGCTTCTTGCAAAAGCGCAAAATTTTACCACAGAGACGCGAAGGCACAGGGTTGCTCAAATAGCCCGGTGACTTCGCGACTCGGTGGCTGTCATGGAAGCGTCGAACGCGCTGATACAAAAGGTCTGTTATACGGACGTGTTTTCCGTCTTATGCCCGTCAGTATAAAAGAGTAACTGGATAAAGACTGTGACTTTTATTACATATTTCGCGTAACGTTCGTTTGCGGCTTTTCCAAAGCAGACGGGCGAATCCACAATGCTGCCGCGAGGCGTTTTTTACCGGCGCGCCTTCCGCTTTGAAATAGAGTCGAACGTTTGCCAGAATCCCTATTGACAATGCTCCGTCTTCGATGTATGATCGCCTTACCCCGCCCCCCTGGGGGGGGGGTAAACCGTATGACGCGCTCCAGAAATCGAGGAACCCGATGGAAACCGAAGCGACTCTCCGCCGATTGAAAACTGTCGAAGGCCACCTGCGCGGCATCATCCGCATGGTGGAGGAAGACGCGTATTGCATAGACGTGATCCGCCAGATCCAGGCGGTGGAGGCCGCGCTCAACAAGGTCAGCGCGCAGATTCTGGAAAACCACCTCAATTCCTGCGTCATCACTGCCGTGCAGGGCAGCGACAAAAAAGAGCGCGAGCGCGTGTTGAAGGAGATCACGGAAGTGTTCGAGATGTCAACGAAAGTTTGATCGTCGCGTAGTCTGATAGCCGTATTGTTGTTAATTCAACGAGCATGTAACGTAATTTTCCAAATTGCGTTCAGTAAATTACCAATCACCAGTTACCAAAAAGGAGATTTCCCATGACCACCGTTACCTATACCGTCCCCGCCATTTCCTGCGGACACTGCACCCATACCATCGAAAGCGAAGTGGCCGAACTGCAGGGCGTCCAGTCCGTGAAGGCTGAAGTGGACAGCAAGAAAGTCACCGTCACCTTCGACGCTCCCGCCGACGAAGCCCAGATCAAAGCGCTGCTGGCAGAGATCAACTATCCCGCCGAGGGATTAATCGCGCTTTAGAGATTAGATGAATGGAGATTGGAGATTGGCGCCCCTAATCTCTAATCTCCAATTACCAATCTC
>DKTP01000145.1 GCA_002473085.1 Anaerolineales bacterium UBA7227 | reverse complement strand
CTAATTGGCGAAGGTATTGTTTAATAGAAAGTCTATATTCAGCGTAACATTTTAGGGTCTCTCTTGTTAGGATTTCAAGTTTATTAGCATACTCATCATACTTCGCTTCTTTTTCTGGCGTCGGATTTCCTCCTCGATCTAGATTCCAATCAGGCTTCAAATACTTGTTTTTGTTGTGAGGATTCTGTCCTTTTATTGTAAAAAAATTACGGGCAATGAAATCCGTAAGTTGAAACGAACTATTGACCAACTTTTGGTTTTCTTTGTTTATTCGCTTATCAAGATATTGATTCCCAGTCTGTTCAAAAAAACCACACCATTTTGTCAAAGCAGAAAAGCCATCATCATTAATTGAATGATCTCCTGACAAATGGAACTCGGTAATATCGTGTAGTTTTTGTTCAGTTAGTATTTCATTGCTTTGGGTGAAAATTTTCATGTCATGATCATTAATTTGCTTTTGTTGTTCAAAACGACGATTTAAAAGAGCGCCTAAAATCCCACCCACACCAAGAGCCGCTATTAGCGAAATTATGATTTCAATTGACATAGTTTCCTTTCTGCAAAAATGCAACGCTTAACGGTTCAACTGCCTTTTGATATGCAAAATCTCATCCCTGATCTCTGCCGCCGCCTGGCCCGGATTCGTCGCCCGCGAAATGCCGCGCGAGATGGGGATGAGCATCCCTTTGCCGTCCGCCCGCAGGCCTGACTTCAGCGCCAGCTCCAGGTCCCCGCCCTGCGCGCCGACGCCCGGCGCAAGGAACCACAGGTCTGGCACGGCGGCGCGGATGATCTCCATGATCTTCGCGTGCGTCGCGCCGACCACAAGTCCGATGTTATTGCCCGTGTTCCACTGCTGCGCGAGCTGCGCCACGTGCAGGTAAAGCGGCACGGGGATGTCCGAGCCCACGGGCATGACGAACGCATTCTGCAGGTCCATCGAACCCGGGTTGGAGGTTTTGCACAGCAGGAAGATACCTTTCTCCGGATATTGCAGGAACGGCTCGATGGAGTCTTTTCCCAAATACGGACTCAACGTGATGCAGTGCGCGCCCAACGTCTCGAACGCGGACCTCGCGTAGGCCTCGGCTGTGGAGGCGATGTCGCCCCGCTTCGCGTCCAGGATGACGGGGATGCGCGAACCGAGGCGGCGCGACTCGGCGTCAATCGCTTCGATGACCTGCTTGAGCGCTGTCCACCCTTCGGCGCCGAAGACTTCGAAGAACGCCGCGTTGGGTTTGAAGGCCGCGGCGAAGGGAGCGGTCTGATGGACGAGATTCAGGCAGAAGTCGAGGGCAGAGGCGGCGGTCAGCTCGTTGAGTTCGCTCACGTGTGGGTCGAGTCCCACGCAGAGGAGCGAGGAGCAGTCGTCCACGCGTCTTTCCAGAAAAGAGAAAAAGGTTTCCATGATTTAGAGTTTCATGTTCCATGTTTCAAGTTCCACGTTTCAAGTGTACCTGAAACGTGAAACCTGGAACGTGGCGCTATGCCTTGCCCAACACCATCGCCAGCAGCGCCATTCTAACGTATAAGCCGTATTCCATCTGGCGGAAGTACGCGGCGCGGGGATCCTCGTCGAAGTCCATGCTGATCTCGGTGACGCGCGGGAGCGGGTGCATGACGATCATCTTTTGCTTCGCGGCTTGCATGACCTCGGGATTGATCACGTACGCGCCCTTGACCTTTTCATACTCGGCGGGGTCTTCGAAGCGCTCCTTCTGGACGCGCGTGACGTACAGCACATCGGTATCGGGCAGGACGCTTTCGAGCGTGTCGAACTCCTCCTGCTGGATGCCTCTCTCAGCGACTTCGTCCATCACTTCCTTCGGCATCTTCAAAACATCGGGCGCGACGTAATTCAACTTCACGTCGAACAACGACAACAAACGCGCCAGCGAGTGGACGGTGCGTCCGTATTTCAGGTCGCCGAGCATGGTGACGGTCAAGCCGTCGAAGCGTCCAAGTTCGGATTTGATGGTGAACGCGTCGAGCAGCGCCTGCGTGGGATGTTCGCCCGTACCGTCGCCCGCGTTGATGATCGGCTTCTTCGCGGCCTTCGATGCGATCGCCGCCGACCCCGTTTCGGGATGCCGCAGCACGATCACATCGGCGTAACATTCGAGCGTGCGGACGGTGTCCGCGAGCGTCTCGCCCTTTGTCACCGAGGAGTACTTCACCTCGTTGATCGGGATGACCGAGCCGCCCAGCCGCTCCATCGCGGCGGTGAACGACGACGACGTGCGCGTGGACGGTTCGTAGAACAGGTTGGCGAGAATTTTCCCTTTCAGCAGGTCGAACGTGCCGATGCGCTCGACCATGCCGCCCATCTCGTGCGCCACGCCGAAGATGTATTCCAGGTCTCCGCGCTTGAACTGCTTGACGGATATGATGTCCTTGCCGTACCACGTCGCTTTTTTGTTTTCCCCGAAGGGAAGATAGGAATTGGGCATGATTACTCCTTATGGATTTATTTTTCGGTTCTTTCCACGGGTGGGGCTGATTCTGCTTCGATGAGCATTTTCCTTCACCCGAACAGATGGTTCGCCAGCGGAATGACGTTGATCAACGGCTCTTCGTAGGGATGGATACGTTTTATTGCTTGAATCGCCTCCTTCACCAGTTCGCGTTTGCAATTGACTTCGAGTTTATATTCTGTGACCGCTTTGATTTCGCCAATTTTCCCTTCGAATGGGCTGGCTCCCTCCAGCGGACGAAAATAGCCTGCTACCTGCGTCATGGCAACATAGTGATCGTAATTCCCGATCACGCCCACGCCGATCTCCGAAAGCGCGTCGGCGAGTTTCCTGGCGTGGTCTTGCGGCACGAAGATTTCGAGTTTTACGTCGGTGAAGTTCTCAAGCGTCATGGTTCCTCACGTTCCTTCCATAGCCTTGTTCGACCAAAACCTTCCCATCTTCAAAAGCGACCTGCCCTCGCAGGACAACCCGCTTCACGCGCCCTTTGACCTGCCAGCCTTCGAAGGGACTCCAGCCGCACCTTGAGAATTGCTCCGCTGCCTTGATTTCATAGACAGCGGTTTCGTCCACTTCGACCCATGTTTCTTTTTGTTCTGGCAAATTGAATATCTTGCGAGGGTTGATAACGGATCGCTGAACAATATCGTCCATTGTCAATCGTCCATCGTCTACCGCTGTAAGTAACAAAGGAAGTAAAGTCTCCAACCCAGGAAATCCAGGCGGAGGATTCTCGGAATCTTTTTCTTCAAGCGTGTGAGGAGCGTGGTCGGTGGCGAAGCAGTCAATCACGTCCATGTTTTGCCAAAGGGCTTCGACATCTTCTTCAGTTGCCAATCTAGGTCGAACCTCCAGCCTGCCTTCTTTCTTCTTTCCTCTTTCCTCGTCTAAAACTTGCGAAACCATGAACAGGTGGTGTGGACAAACCTCACACGTCACTTTGATTCCCTTTTCTTTGGCGGCTTTGATGAGGAGGATTTCTTCTTTCAATGAGACGTGGGCAATGTGAACGGGGCGATTATAGAGCGCGGCGAACAAAATTCCTGCCGCCATTGTGCGCGACTCGGAGTGCAACACAATCGGAGAGTCTTTCGGAAATTTCGCGAAATGCGGCATCCACAACGTCATATCGTCGAGGCGGAGTTCGCCGAAGGTGGAGTCGAGGTACATTTTGAGTCCCGCCGAGCGTAGGGGCAGACTTGAGTGTCTGTCCCAATCCGCGTTGTCGGGTCCCGCGCCGAGGAATTGGGCGTAGTCACAGCGCGCTTTTTCTTTAGCGGCGTCGAGAGCGAGGTTGAGAGTCGCCCCATCGAAGATGGGCGGCTTGGTGTTGGGCATGGCGAGGATCATCGTCACGCCGCCCGCGAGCGCGGCTTGGGTGACGGTGTCCCAGTCTTCTTTGTGGGTCTGCCCAGGTTCACGCACGTGGACGTGAGGGTCAATGAGGCCAGGGAGTTTGAGCATGGTTATGGGTTCCGGGATTCAGTCGAGCGGATAAAAAAAAGAGCCGCTAAAAGCGACTCTCCATTTTCCAAAAAGCAGAAACGCTCCTCCCAAAGAGAAGCAGGCGGGGAAAGACTTTGGCTCGGTTCATTCTGGACATTTCGCCTGATTCTATGCCGGGACGCGATTCTGTCAAGAGGCCCGGCGCCCGCAAGCGCAGGCGTTCGCGCGCCCGCGTTCCATCGCCCAATCTGCCAGGCGACTTTGAGAAGACCGCGCCCGCCCAAATGCCCTGTCGCTATCCGCGTATCCAGCGTACAATGCTTTCCAGCGGAAAGGACTTTCATGCAGACCGAACTCCTCCTCGACGCCAAAGCCGCGCTCGGCGAAGGCCCCGCGTGGGACGCGCGGACGCAGACCCTCTATTGGGTGGACATCCTCGGCCAACGCGTCCACGCGTGGAAGGACGGCCGCGACGACTATCTCCAGCTCGACGAAACCGTCGGGTGCGTCGCGCCGCGGCGGGACGGCGGACTCGTCGCCGCGCTCCACGCCTCGTTCTGGACACTGGGCGGGCGCGGCGGCCAGCGGACGTTTCTCGCGTCTGTGGACGAACCCGCCTCCAACCGCTTCAACGACGGCAAGTGCGACCCGGCCGGCCGTCTCCTCGCGGGGACGATGGACATGGGCGAGAAAAATCCCAGCGGAAATTTGTATTCGCTCGAAGCGGGAAAGCCGCCGCGCAAACTTCTGGACGGCGTCGTCATCTCCAACGGCCTCGCCTGGAGCCCCGACTACAAAACTTTTTATCACATCGACACGCCAACCCGCCAGGTCCGCGCCTACGATTACGACCTCGACACGGGGAATCTCTCGCGTCCGCGCCTCGCGGTGGAAGTCCCCGCGGCGATGGGCTGGCCGGACGGGATGACCTCCGACATGGAGGGGAAGTTGTGGATCGCGCTGTGGGGCGGCGCGCGCGTCGGGCGGTGGGACCCCGCGTCGGGTAGGTTGGAGGCGGAGGTGGCCGTCCCGGCGTTGCAGTCGTCGTCGTGCGTCTTCGGCGGGGCGCGGCGCGACATCCTGTTCATCACGTCCGCCCGCGTCGGCATGGACGAGGCCGCGCTGGCGCGCTATCCGCTTTCGGGCGGGCTGTTCCAAATCCAGA
>DKTP01000144.1 GCA_002473085.1 Anaerolineales bacterium UBA7227 | reverse complement strand
GGATTGATGCCGCCGGCGGCGTTGGTCACGATCAGCGTCTCGATCTTGAGCAGCTGCATCACGCGCACTGGCAGCGTGACCTGCGTCATGTGATAGCCTTCATAATAATGGACGCGTCCCTGCAACACGAAGACCGGCTGGCCCTCGAGCCTGCCGATCACCAGCTGGCCGCTGTGTCCCTGGACTGTGGACAACGGCCAATGGGGAATTTCGCGAAAGGGGACGAGACGCGCGTTTTCCACCGATTCGGCCAGGGCGTTCAAACCCGAACCGAGGATCAGCCCCGCGCGCGGGACGGCATCGAGGCGGGAACGCAGCGCGTCGGCCACCTCTTCGATCTGTTGCATTGTAATGATCTCAAACATCGTCAGTCCTGATGAAATGTGATACCAGCCAAAGGCATGGAAAGGGATCGCCCCGCCAGGCAACCCTCCCAGGCGCGCGAATTATATCAGAGAATCGAATCGAGCCGCGTCGTGGGTAGCCAGTCTGCGGTATTTATGCTATCCTTCGCGCACATGAAGCGCAACACCAACGATCCGCTGATCGCGCTGATCGCCGTCCTTCTGCTGGCGACAAGCCTGGGCTTTCTGTTGCTTCCGCAATACCAGAAAACCCTGCTAGCCGGACTGCCCATCCCCATTACCCACGGGCTGGGCATACTTCTGCACATATCCGGGATCGTGGCCCTCGCCCAAATTCCAATCGCCGCCCGCCGGCGGATCGTCGTCGCCACGCAGGCGCTTTTGACCATCTGGATGGCCGCGCTGGCCTTCCTGTACGCCCATCACGGATTTTTGGTGGAAGCGCTTTTGTTCGGGGGACTCGTCCTCGCCATCCCCATGATCATCCAACAGAACGAAGGCGCGGCGCCAAACGGAAATGGGGTCAATCTGCTGGTCGCTTACGCTTCGCTCCTGAACCTGGTCGTGGGGCTTGGACTTCTGGTCTGGTCGGCGGCCGACGCGGCCGCGGTCTACCCGTCGCTGTCTCCCTATCGCCTGCTCTTCAGCCTCGCCTTCCTGCTCAGCGCGGGAGCGGGCGGCCTGATCCTGCGGAAGCCGCCGCCCCGCCTGCAAAGACATCTCCTCTCGGTGGCGCTGGCGTTCCCCTGGTTCGGCTGGAGCTTTCTTTCCATATATACCAGGAGCGCGTCCGGGCTGATCCCGGCGTTCGCCCTGGCGATGACGCTCTCCAACACCGACTACATCCCGTGGGCGCGGCTCAAGCTTCCGCCCGCCGACCTGATCGGCCTGCGCTTCATCCGGCTGGCCGCCATCCTTCAGACAATCTTCCTGATCGTGACCACGCTGTTACTGGAAACCGCGCAAATCGAGCAGGTCTCCAGCATCAGCGGATGGGGATACCTGCGCCTGAACAGCCGCGAACTGGCCTTCGTTCTTTTGTCGGGGACGGAGGCGCTGCTCATCTACGCGTTGATCTCGCTCGTGGCGATCATCAACGGGCTGGCGCCGCTCGCCGAAGGGGAAACCGCCGCAGTCGGCGGCGGGATGGACCCGGCGGAGATGACCACCTGGGATCATCGGATCGAACGGCTGATCACGCCCATCCTGAACGGGACAGACGCTCAAAAACGGATCGGGCTGCTGTCGCGCCAGATCCAAACGCTGGGGGAACAACTTGCCAGCGAGAAGCGCCGCTCCACGCAATTGACCCTGCTCTCCGAGCTCAGCCAGCAGCTGGAAAACCAACTGGACGCGCCGGTGGCCTCGCAACTGGCGGTGAACACGCTGCAGCGTTCCGTCAATTGCAGCCTGACGACGCTGTACATGCACGAACCCGAGCGGCGCGAACTGGTGGCGATCACCTCCGCCGGGCAGCGCACCGGCCTCCTGCCGCCGGGATACCGTCAAAGCGTGAACGCGGGCATCCTCGGCCGCGCGGCCCGCCTGCGAAAGACCCAGGTGGTCAACGACACCCGTCTCGAACCAGACTTCATCAAGGTCAACGACGAAAAGACGCTCTCGCTGATCGTGGTCCCGCTGGTGGACCGCGGCCATCTCAAGGCGGCGCTCGAGATCAGCAGCGACCAGGTCAACGCGTTCGACCGCGCCGACATCCAGATCGCGGAGGCGGCGGCCGCGGAACTCCTGCGCGCCTGGGAGCGTTCGGAATATCACCAGCGGCTGATGGAGTTGATCCAGGCTGGCATTTCCCTCACCGCCCAACCCGACCCGCAAAGCGCGGCGGAGGAAGTGGCCGCCATCGCGCGGCAGACCCTGCGCGCCCGCTTCGCCTTCGTGACGCTCCTCGACCAGGACGGGAACTTCACCCGCAACGCCTCAGCCGGGCTGGCGCCGCGGCTGTTGAAGTCGCTGCGCCAGAACCCGGCCGAGGAACCGCTGATGCAGGCGGCGCTCAACTCCGCGCAGCCGTTTCGCATCCGCGACCTCCGCAGGTACAAACACGCCTCGCACATCGAACTCGACCAGCCCGCCCTGCGCAGCATGATTGCCATCCCCATCCGCATGCACCGGTTGAGCGTGGGGGCAATGCTGGCGTTCGGCAAACAGGGCGAGGTGTTCTTCACGGAAAACGACGAATCGCTGGCGAGCCTTCTGTCTTCGCAAGCCTCGGCCGCCATCGAAAGCGCCTGGCTCTCGCACGAACTGCGGAGCAATCTGACGAGCATCACCCAGCTGTACCAGTTGAGCTTCCACGTGATCCAGGCGCAGGAACTTTCCGAGGCGGCCCGCTTCATCGCAGAAACCACCCAGAAGATCAGCGAGGCGGATACGACGGGCATCCTGCTGCTCACGCCAGACGGCCGGACCGAGGCCCAGGCGCAGGTGAACTGCCGCGGCGAGCACGTCCCGCCCGCGCATCCCATGCAGCTCATCCAGCGGACCCTGGAAAGCGGGCAGAGCATCTTCCAATCGCAGGAGGGCGACCCCTCGGCCATCTGCTTCCCCCTCAAGACGTCCAGGCGCACGTACGGCGCGTTGTGGCTCACCCTGCCCGACCGGAACAGCGCCCGGTTCGCCACCAGCCTGCAAACGCTGGCCAACCAGGCCGCGCTGGCGCTGGAACGCTCCATCCTGCTCGTGGAATCGCGGCAGCAGGCCCGGGAGGTGGAAAACGCCTACCGCGAATTGGAGACCACCTACGACCACACGCTGGCCGCGCTGATGTCGGCGCTGGACGCGCGCGACCGCGAGACCGAAGGTCACAGCCTGCGCGTGGCGCAGATCGCCCGCATCCTGGGCGAGAAACTGGGGCTGACGGCGACGCAGTTGAAGGCGCTGGAGCGCGGCTCCCTGCTGCACGACATCGGCAAGAT
>DKTP01000146.1 GCA_002473085.1 Anaerolineales bacterium UBA7227 | reverse complement strand
GCCCGCACCGCCGCGCCCAGTTCCTCGGTGAGACCGATGATCTCGGGGACGGAGCGCTTCGCGCCGGTCTCGCCGAGGGCGTCCTGCAACTTGGAGAGCAGCATGGTGCGGAGACGCTCTTCGATGTCGCTGGTGCGATAGGCGCCCTGCGTGCCGACGATCTGCGTCACGAACTGCTGCGGGTCCTTCACCTGGAACGAGTAGGTGCCGAAGCCCTGCAGGAGAGCCACGCCCAATCCCATGCCGGGGTTGCGGACGATGATCGGCTGCGGCGTGCCCCATTTCTTGTTGGCGAATTCCTTCATCGAGACGAAGTACACTTCGGCCGGGAAGGGAGTGCGGTCGTTGAAGGCCTTGCCGATCAGGTTGATCAGCAGCGGAATGTTGGCGGTGGTGATGGTGTGACGTCCCGCTTTGAACACGTCCAGCGCGTTCCCTTCGCGGAAGAAGACCGCGTTCTGGGCCTCGCGGACGATCACCTGCGAGCCGATGCGGAAATCGCCGATGCCCTCTTCGGGGAAGCGGTGGACGATCTCATCGGTCATTTCATTTGGATATTCAATGACATCAAAAATTCTTGCCATGATTTTTCTCCTTTTGTTGGATACCGCTTTGATTATAGTCGAACCGACTTTGGGGTACAAGAACCATTTCTACTACGCAGGGTCTGCGGAAAAGTTGCGCCTCATTCCTGACCTTTGGCGGTCGCCGCTTTTTTTCGACGGCTCCCGGCTTCCGACATTTTCTCTCCCGTGGCTTTGTTCCGCACCATCAGGATCTCGGCCATGATGCTGACCGCGATCTCTTCGGGCGTCTCGGCCTGCAACTCCAACCCGATGGGCGAGTGGACGCGGGCGAGTCGCTCCTCGGGGACGCCTTTCTCCGTCATCGCCTTCACCGTCTCCAGCCAGCGGCGCTTCGACCCGATGACGCCGATGTAAGCGGCCTCCGTTTCGAGGAGCGGGGCCAGCCCCGCCGCGTCCACGCTGACGCCGCGCGTAGTGAGGACGAGATAGGTCTGCCGCGTTACTTTGACGTGGTCGGGCAATTTTTCCATCGGGACGGGGTAATACGCGTCCGCCTCAGGGACGGTCTCCGCGTTGCAAAACTCGACGCGGTCGTCGCTGACGGCCACGCGGAACCCCAGCCATTTGGCGAGATGCGCCACGGCCTTGCCCACATGCCCCGCGCCGACGACGATCACCATCGGGGCCGGAAGAATCGGTTCCACGAAGACCTCCACTTGTCCGCCGCATACGCCGGGGTCGCCGCGCGACGGGTCGGACATGTTGTAATGCAGGTAGCGCGGCTGGCCGTCCGCGAGCGCCATCCAGGCTTCATCGAGGACGCGGTGTTCCAGGTCCCCGCCGCCGACCGAGCCGATGAAGCGTCCGTCGGGATAGACGAGCATCTTGCTCCCCACGTGCCGCGGCGTGGATCCCTGACTTTTCACCACTGTGCAGAGCGCGGCGGATTCGTTGTTGCTTTCGAGTTCGACCAGGGCTTGAAAGATGGGGTTCATAGTTATCTATGGCAATTGTATCCGATTTTTTTCTTTTATCCTGGCAGTATTCAGCGGTCAGGGCGTTCTGGATGAAGCGATCGGGGATGACGCTGTCTGGGCGATTTCGTCGACGCGCGCCGCGAGCGTTAAAGTTTCGCGGAGACCTGGCAGGTCTCCGCGAGTTTTGGTCGGTGCAGCGCGATCGGGTCAGGCCGGCACGCGTTCGGGGGCCGGCTGCGCGGCTTCCTCGTATTCTTCGGACGGGGCGAAGCGGTGGTCCACCACTTTCAGGTAGCGTACGCCGAGGGAGAGGAGAGTCAGCCCGTAGGCGACGATTCCCAGGCCGGCCGCGAATTCGATCAGCGAGGGAGTATAAGAAGCGTAAGAGACGGTCGGTTGTCCGGGCAGGTACGAGACGACGATCAGCAGTCCGCTCAGGTTGACGTCCCAGCGGTAGGCGATTACGCCGCCGACCACCAGCCCCGCAGCCAGCATCCGCCAGAAGGGATGCTGGCGCGTCTTCTGCTTGAGCAGGAGGATCATCGGGACGACCGCGCCCAGCAGGATTTCGGCAACCCAGAAGTTGAAGGAGAGCGGCCCGCTGGTGATGAGGGCGAGTCCCTCCGAGCGTCCGGGTTGATATGTGTAGGTCATTGCCAGCCAATCCCAGGCGCGGAAGTAAAGATAGGGGACCAGTCCCCATCCCACAAAGTGCGCCACGCGTTCGAGGAGAGCGTCGTTGACGCGGGCTTTGGGAGTCAGGCGGGCGGAGAGCATCGAGACGAAGAGCGTCAGCGAGATACCTCCGAGGATGGCCGAGAACATGAACAACACCGACAGCTCCGGCTTGTACCAGAAGGGACGCGCCTTCAGCACGCCGTAGACTGCGCCGAGCGAGGACTGGTGCAACATGCTGAGGCACAGTCCCGCGATGGCGAGGTAGGGCGCGTAGTGATGCGTGTGTTCCATCAGGCCCGCGACTTTGGGCAGGCGTTTGCGAAGCCATTCGAGGTTCGCGAGGATCGGCAGCGTCTCGAACAGCAGCACGGTCAAATAGAGACAGACGCACATGGTCACTTCCCAGAGCAGGGAGTGCTTGTTCCAAAAGACCATGGGATGCCAGAAGCGGTCGGGGCGTCCGATGTCGAGCAGGAGGGCGAGCATCGCCATGGTGTAGCCGGTCAGGCCGACGAAGGTGGCGGTGCGGGCGACCGGCTCGTAGCGTTTCAAGCCGATCAGGTACACCGCCGCGCACAGGCTGAACGCCCCCGCGCTGACGGCGATGGACGAGAGGTCTATGGTGATCCACAGCCCCCACGGGACGAGGTCGGTCAGGTTGGTCAGATGGAGGCCTTGCCAGAAGACGAGCAGGCCGGCGGTCAACCCGATGAGCAGGCATAGGCCCAGAATGCTGAGCCAGATGGTCCATGGAGTCAGGGGGATTTTGAGTTTTGACGTGGCAGCCATATTTTGCTCTCCATCACATTTCGTCGGGGTCCGCGGGCAGGTAGTAGACGCGCGGCCCGGTACCGAGATCGTCGCGCAGGCGGAAGGAAACGTGGTTCTTCAAGACCCGGCTGACTTCGGATTCCGCGTCGTTCAGGTCGCCGAACAGGCGCGCTTTGGTCGGGCAGACGTTCACGCAGGCGGGAGTGGCGTCGCGGTCCACACCGGGCGTCAGTCCCAGCGCGAGGCCGCGGTCGATGCGGTGGTAGCAGAACGCGCACTTGTCCGGGACCCCGCGCGGGCGGCGTTCGACTTCGGGCTGTCCCCACTCCGGCACGGCTGGGTTTGCTTCGTCGTAGGTTTTCCAATTGAAGACGCGCGCCTGATAGGGGCAGGCGATCTCGCAATATCGGCAGCCGATGCAGAGATCGTAGTCCATCATCACGATCCCGTCGGGACGGTAGTACGAGGCGCCGACCGGGCAGACGTCCACGCAGGGAGCCTTTTCGCATTGCATACAGGGGCGGGCAACGAACACTTTGTGACCGGCTATGGTCTCGGCCTCGATCACCTGATTCCATTTGTGGTCGGGCGGCATGTCGTTGTGCGCCTGGCACGCCAGGGTGCAGTAACCGCAGCCGGTGCATTTGGATTGGTCAATGACCATCGCCCATTGGCGCTTGCCGGCCGGCGTCTTGCTGGAGGCCCTGGCGTCGCGGAGCAGGCTGGCTCCGGCGATGGCAGCCGCGCCTACCGCGGCGATCTTGAGCGTATCGCGTCGGGAGAGCGAAGTCTTTTTCATGGAATTACTCCTTCTCGTCGGTGTGGCGCGTGGAATGAGAGCGGCTCATTTTGTGATAGAACCGTTCGAGCCAGGGAGCCAATACCATGCCGGCCGCCAGTCCCGCCAACCCCGCGAGGCCGGCGTATCCCACCGGACTGACCGGGGAGGGCGCGTCCTTTTCGACCGCTTTTGTCGGGACGGGTTTCGGCTGGGCGGTCGCCGTTCCTTCTGCCGGGGCTGTTCCGTCTGTAGGCATGATGGCGCTCGCGGTGGCTCCATGCATCTGGTGAGAGTGACAGGTATTGCAGGACGCGATGTTGGCCTGGAAGGAGTGGTCGGGGATGCTGTGTTCCGATTTCTCCTGGTTCTCGATGTGCTTGACGTGGCACTGCACGCAGGAGACGCCCTTCTGGTGATGCTCGGAATAGGGGAAGTCCATGCTGACTTCCTTGTGACAGTTGATGCACAGGGGAGACGCGTCGGCGTAATCTTCCGTTGCGGCCTGGTTTTTGATCGTCTTCAACGAGGCGCTATGCGGGTCGTGGCAGACAGTGCAGTTCATCCCGCGTTGATAGTGCGCGCTGCCCTGCCAGTTGGACCAGTCGAAGCGCGTGTCGCTGTGGCAGCGTCCGCACAACGCGGGGGAAGTGTCGGTGGGCATGGGCTGGCCGGGATGGTCGCTCGTCAGTTCTCCGTGGCAGGCCTCGCAGGTGACGCCTTCGGCTTTGGCTTCGCCGGTGGCGGGATCGTAGCCGGTGGTGTGGCAGACCAGGCAGGCTCCCGGTTTTCCCTGCGACGCCCAGGATTCCTCGAAGAGCGGGTCCGAGAGGGCCTGTCCGTGCGCGCCGACGGACCAGGCGACCTGGATTTCCTGGTGGCAGGCTGTGCAGGCGCTGTCGGCTGCGGCGTGACGTGGCGCTTCCGCCGCCGGCGGCTGCTGGGCCTGGACCGCGATCAGCGTGAGGCCCGCAGTCAGCAGGGCGAAGATGACGGCGATGACGATGCGTTCGATGCGGTGAGACATGACGGATTCTCCTCTTGCTATGAGCGTGAAGGTACAGGCGCGGGCGCCTGTTGAAAGATTTTACAGTTCAGGCACTCTTCCCGCAGATAACCGTTCTCCTGGCGCATCGCCTGCCAGCACGGAAGCAGGGAGTTTGCCGCCGGGCAGCCCCTCGCGATTTCCGGGCCGCATTCCTTGTATTCCCAGCAATTCTCCTTTTCAACCAGGACCGGCTCGGCGATGGATTCAGCCTTCGCCTCCGCCTGCCAGCGCGCGTCCACTTTTCGCAGGAGCAGGATGGCTGTGATCGTGATTGCGATGGGAATGCCGAGCCTGAAAAGCAGGCCGGTGAGTACCACGAATAGGACCGTCTGGTTTTCCATAATTCACCTCACAATCCTCGGAACAGGAAGAAAACGCGCCCGCCCAACCGGAGAGAAGCGCATTGTAGAAAGGGCGTCCGTTGCTCGGCGTTCATGGCGCTGTTCTTTTTCTTCCTTTCGCTTGTAGTTTAAGCTTTTTTAAGCGGGAAGTAAATTCGGCTCCTCCCCCATCTTTTTTAGATGCCGGGACGATTTCCCCATGCTGGATATGGGGAAAACGCCCCACGCGCGTGGGGCATTCCATCAGCCAAAGCGGCGTTTCGCCCTGCGGGTCGGCTTGCAACAAAAAAGCCCGCCGCGTCGCGACAGGCCCAATCTCCAATTACCAACCTCCCCCTACCCTTCACGCCTTAATAATCCCCTTTCGGATCGCGTACCGCACCAACTCGGCGCGTGAATGTAAATTCAACTTTCGCATGATGTTCTCGCGGTGCCGTTCCACCGTCTTCGGGCTGATGACCAGCGCGGACGCGATCTCGGCGTTGTTGTGCCCCTCCGCGAGCAGCGACAACACCTCCTGTTCGCGTTCGGTCAGTCCGTCCAGCGTGGAGCGGTTCGCCGTCTCGCGCTCCTGCGAGAGATAATCCCTCACCAGCAATTTCGCCAGCGACGGATACAGGTACACTTCGCCCGAAGCCGCGGCGCGGATGGCTGTCAGCAACTCTTCGGGCGCGGCGCGCTTGGGCACGTATCCCGACGCGCCCGCGTCCAGCATCCTGAAGAAATACTCCTCGTCCTCGTGGATGGTTAACGCGACGATGGCGATCTCGGGGAATTGCGACTTGACGACGCGCGTCGCCTCGATGCCAGTCATGTCGGGCAGGCCGATGTCCATGAGGATGACGTCCGGTCGCGCGGACGCCGCGGCGGCCACGGCTTCCGAGCCGCTTCCCGCCTCCCCGACGATTTCCACGTCCGACTCGCTGGCGAGCAGCATCCTCAGTCCCGAGCGGACTACGGCGTGGTCATCCACCAGAAGCAGACGGATGGTCATCCTGCGCCTCGCTTTCATGTGTGTAGGGGATGCGCGCCTCCACCAGCGTGCCGTGCCCGGGCCCCGATTGGAGCGAGGCCGTTCCGCCCAGCAGCGAGGCGCGCTCGCGCATGCCCGCCAGTCCCAGCGATGGACGGCTGGTCTGGCGCATCGCCGTCAGTTCGGGATCGAAGCCGCTGCCGTCGTCGCGCGCCGAAATGTGAACGGAGTCCGGCTCGTAGGAGAGTTGGATGAAGACGCTGGTGGCGCCTGCGTGTTTGATGGTGTTGTTGAGCGCCTCCTGGACGATGCGGAAGGTGGTGATCTTCACCGGCTCTGAAATGGGCTTTTCCTCGCCAAAAATGTCCACGCGGATCTTGAGTCCGCTGCGCTCCGAGACCTTTCCCGCGTACCAGCGGATGGCCGCGGGCAGGCCCAGGTCGTCGAGGTGCGAGGGACGCAGGTCGCTGATGAGGCGCTGGAGTTCGGAGAGCGAATCGGCGGTCATCGTCTCGAGGCGGCGCAGCGTCTCGGCGGCGCGGTCGGGATTCTTCGTCAGCGTGTTTTCCAGCCCGCGCAGGCCGAGTCCGATGGCGGTCAGCGATTGACCCGTCTCGTCGTGGAGGTCGCGCGCGATGCGCTGACGTTCCGCCTCTTGCGCGCCGACCACGCGTCGGAACAGTTCGCGGCGCAGTTCCTCGCGTTCCTGCGATTCGCGCAGGCGCGCCTCTTTCAGGTCTCCGATCTGGCGGTCAGTCTCCACCTGGAAGGCGCGCAGGAAACGGACGACGAACAACGCGGCCGCGCCGGCCATGACGGCGCGCAGGATTTGAACGGGGAAGCCGAACAGTCGCAGGAACAGGTCGCTGTTGAGGATGTGGGAAGGCGGCAGCGGGCTGGGCGCGGCGAATAACTGTCCCGCCAGGCCGTACCATGCAAAGGCGACGGCGGCCCACAGGCTGTCGCGTCCAAAGCGGACGAGTCCCGCGCGGCGGAAGGCGCGCTGCTGCGCGACGAGGCCGACGGCCGCCAGCAGGCTGGCCGGGATGGCGAGCGAGTAGCGCGTCCACGCGTCGGCCACGAGCAGCATTTCTCCCGGCGAATACCGCTCGCGGAAAATGCCCAGCCCGATGACCCAGACGCCCTCGAGCGCGAGCGGCACGATCAGGCTGACGCGTTGGGCGGGTTCCGTTTTGGAAAGCAGGAAACTCCCAAAAGCCGCCAGCGATAGGAACGAAAATGCCAGCAGCGCCAGGTCGAGACCGACCAGTTGGGGGTACGAACGTCCCAACTGTTTTGCGATCTCCTCGAACATTTTCAGGAATTCGTGCGTCCCATGCACCAGCCCGAATCCGTATAGCGGACGCAGCGCTTTTCGCAGGCGCGCGTCGGAGGAGCGCCCGCCCTCGAGCGCAACCAGCAGACCCATGCTGAAGAAGGAAAGGCCGTACAGAAAATTGACGACGATATATGTCAGCATGGGGGCGGTCTCAGGGAAGCCGGCCTACTCGTCTTCCTCAACGCGCAGGCGCGAGCCGCAGGTTCGGCAGAAGCGGTCGCCGCTGCGGGCGCGGGCGCCGCACTGTGGACAGTAGGTTGGGCCTGCCGCGGCGGTCTCCGAGGCGGAGCGCCGACGTCTCTTTGAAACGCGCGGTATGGAATACCCGCGGAAGTAGTAATACAGTCCGCCCGCGATCATGAGCGCGCCGAAGACGCCCACCAGCCAGGGCAGGTAGGCGTCCAGCGGGATACGTCCCGGGGTATTGTTGTCCAGCGGGGCCGCCGATTGAACGTTGACGAAGGAGATGCTCAACGCGTCGGAGTCTTTCTGGTACTGCACGTTCAACGCGTAGGTCTGTCCCGCTTTCAGCGCGGAAAAATCTCCCGTGTAATACGTCAGCCCGTTCTGGTTGGGATTGACGGCGGGCAGGGCCGGGACGCTCTTCATCTGGCTGGCGTCGAACGGCTGCTGCAACTCCACGTGCAGTTTTTCCACCGCGTAATCGCCGGGCCAGACGTAGTTATATTCGCGGAACTTGCCGGTTATGGCGAGCGTGGGATCGTAATATTCCAATTGGATGGCCGGCGCGGTCACCCGAACGTTCACCTTGACCCAGCCCCCGTCGGGCGTGAGGGTATACGACGTGTCGCCCACCTGGTCGAAGGCGGGACCCACCGCCATAGCGCTGGGACGTTCGGCCGCGGCCGGGATTCGGAACGTCATGGCCGCGGGCAGGGCGGTCTCTGGCGAAACTTCCATGCGTAAAATGACCAGCACGCCGGGCTGGTCGTACTCCGGCCAGATCCACACCTCCGCCGAACTCAAACTGGGTTCGCCTTGCGCGCGCGCGGGCTGGAAGGACAGGAGCATCCCCAAAAGCAACAGCAGAGCGAAAATTCGCCGCATGTTCATTCTCCTCGGGAAAAAGATGGGCGAATCTTACCACAAGGCGACTTCGTGTTAACAATTAACCGGGCAAAAAATCTCAATGCGAATGACGCAAATGAGTTTTAAAAACATTCGCAAATTCGCTTCATTCGCGTTGAAAACAGCGACGATGGACGGCTCGGTTGATTTGGAAAAGTACAACAGGCTTTTTTACTGAAGCGCTTTCACCAACTGCCAGCAGGCGCGGTTGAGGGGCGTCGGCGCGTCCAGGCGCTCTCCCGCTTCCGCGATCGCGCCGCAGATGGCGTCTATCTCCGTCGGCGCGCCGCGGCGCACATCCTGAAGCATGGACGAGTGGTTCGCGGCGGTCTTGCGCGCCGCCGCCTCCGCCGCCTCGACGGGATCCGCGAACGGTAATCGAATCTGCTGCGCCGCGGCGACCGCGGCGGTTTCGCGGGCGAGTTCGCCCATCAACGCGCGCGCCGGGGGACGCTTCAACAACTCGCCGTTGGGGACTTGCAGCAGCGCGGTCAACGGGTTGATGGCCGCGTTGATCGTCAACTTTCCCCACACGATGGAACGCGCGTCCGCCGCTACTTCGACGTTGAAGCGGGCGCGCCGCAACGCGGCCTTCACTACGCCCAAGCGGGGATGCGCCGCCAGCGAGACGCTCCCCTCGCCCTCCGCGCGGACGAGTCCCGGGCCGAGCAGGGTCGCGCCTGCCACCGTCACGCCGAGCGAGACGCGTTCGCGCCCGAGCGCGTCCGCGAGGATCGCGTCGTTGCCGAGTCCGTTCTGGAGGGTGACGGCGAGTCCGTCGTCCGCGAGACAGTCCGCGAGTTGACGCGCGGCGCGCTCCGTCTGCCAGGATTTGACGAGGACGAGGGCGTACTTCGAGCCGCGCGCCGCCGCGGGGTCGCGCGTGGCGCGCACGCGGAAGGAGCGTTCGCGCCCGTCCGCGTCCATGAGACGCGCGCCGTCGCGTTCGAGAGCGTCCAATCCAGCCTGCCATGTGCCGAGCATGGTGACATCGCGTCCCTGTTCGGCCAGCCGCGCTGCAAAGAGAGTCGCCAGCGCGCCCGTGCCGAGGATGAGGATGGGTTCATTGTCCATCGAGTTTCAACCCTTGCTAGAATCCTGAAGTCGCTGGAATCCTGAAGTTGTTGGAATCCTGAAGTTGTTGGAATCCTGAAGTTCTACTTCAGGATCATGCCGAAAGTAGAACTTTCGGATTCCTTTCTACGAAACTTTTAAAAATGTCTCCCACTCCTCCTCGCTCATCTCCACCGAATGTTCCGCGCCGGGGAACGCGCGCGACTGCACATCCGCGAGATATTCCGCGAAGGCGCGCTTCATCTCGCCGTGGAAATCGGTATATTTTTTGACGAACTTCGGCGTGAAGCGGTCGAAGAGACCGAGCAGGTCGTGGGTGACGAGAACCTGTCCGTCGCAGCCCACGCCCGCGCCGATGCCGATGGTGGGGATGGAAAGTTTTTTGGAGATGTGTTCCGCCAGCCGCGCCGGGACGGATTCGAGAACGAGACTGAAGCATCCCGCTTCTTCGAGCAGGAGCGCGTCTTCGAGCAGGCGTTGGGCGGCGGAAGCGGTCTTCCCCTGCGGACGGAACCCGCCCAGTTGGTGGACGGATTGCGGCGTGAGTCCGAGGTGTCCCATCACGGGAATCCCCGCGCCGACGATGGCGCGCACGGCCTCGACGCGTTCGCGTCCGCCCTCGAGTTTGACCGCGTCCATGCCGCCTTCCTTAAGGAAGCGGCCCGCGTTGCGGACGGCCTCGCCGACCTCCGCCTGATACGACATGAACGGCATGTCGCCGATGAGCAGGGCGGCTTGCGCGCCGCGCGCCACGGCGCGGCAGTGATGGAGCATCTCCTCCATCGTGACGGGGATCGTGTTGGCGTAGCCCAAGACCACCATCCCCAGCGAATCGCCGACGAGGATCGAGTCCACGCCCGCCGCGTCCATCGAGAGCGCGGTGGGATAGTCGTAGGCCGTCAGCATGGTGATCGGCTCGCCGCGTCCCTTCTTTTGACGGAACGCCAGCGTGGTCACTTTTTTGCGCGGTTGCGCGGGAGCAGAAACAGATACAGTGGACAAGGTACCCTCCGAGTACGGTAGAGTCCGCGCTGGCTTTTCCCCAGTTCGGCCAGGCATGAGATTGGGTTTTGTTCTTTATTCCGAAAGTAGAACTTTCGGATTCCTGAGTCTTTCGGATTCCTGAGTCTTTCGGATTCCTGGGATCGTTCTTTGCCGTCGCGTTCACGGGGATACGCGCGGCGATTGCATTATTCCACAAAATGCGTTTTTCGCCTATAATTTTACAGGTCTCGTCTCTCAAGAACTCTCACATTTCAGGTTGACGTTCGCGAACGTCAACGACGCGGCTTCAATCACACAAGGCGCGCTTCAGCGCGCAATACAAGGAGAATCTCATGCGCAGGATGTTTGGCTTTTTGATCGGAATTGTGGTCGGCGCGCTGGTCGGTTCGACCGTGACGCTTCTGCTCGCGCCCGAATCGGGAGAGCAGT
Source organism: Anaerolineales bacterium UBA7227 (assembly GCA_002473085.1). Lineage (GTDB taxonomy): Bacteria > Chloroflexota > Anaerolineae > Anaerolineales > Villigracilaceae > Denitrolinea > Denitrolinea symbiosum. The sequence continues at coordinate 16,155 of DKTP01000146.1, read as the reverse complement.
TGCGCGGCGAGATCCGCGAGCGCGGCAACGCCTTCTTTGCGGAAGTGCGCAGCGCGGCGGACAACCGTCGAATCGAGTTGCAGAATCGGCTGGAAGAGTTGAGGGCGCCGAGGGGGTAGGGGAGTTGCGGGATACGGGATACGGGATACGAGTTACGAGTTACGTGTTGCGTATTGCGTAATGACTTCGCGATAGAACGATTCTGCTCTCGCCATATTCCGCGTGTACTCCGCGCGGTTGGCGATGATCTCGCGATTAAGACCTGCCGCCCTGACGCGCAGGTCTTTGTCTTTAATGGCGCGGACGACCGCCCCGGCCAGCGCGGACGGGTCGGCGGGGTCAACCAGCAAGCCGTTGACTCCGTCCGTGATCCACTCGCGGATGGAGTCGAGATCGCCCGCGACCGGAAAGCATCCGCAGGCCAGGCCTTCGAGCAGGGTGTTCGGCGTGCCGTCGTGCGTGGACGGGGAGACGAGGACCATCGCGCTTCGATAAATCTCCGCCATCTGCGCGTGGGGACGCGGCGCGAGCAGTTCGACGGATTTCCCGATGCCGAGTTTGTCAATCCAGGTCAGCGCTTCGGCTTGTCCCGCCATGCCCGCGCAGATGAACTTTGCTTTGGGGAATTCCTTTAATATCAGGGGAACGGATTGGAAGAATGTGTCGTTGCGGACGTAGGCGCGGAAGCCGCGCGGGTTGAAGATAACAGGTTCTTCCACGGGATCTGCGGGCGGGAAGAAAACGTTCGTGCGGATGCCGCCGTTGCCGGGCGCGACGAGCGTCGGTTTGGCGGGGTCGAGTCCCCAGCAGCGGGCGAGACGGATGTCGCGGTTGCAGTCGGCGTGGAGCGCGTCGGCGGCGAGCATCGTCCATTCGGTGTGATGACGCATCAGCGGCGTGGACGGCGCGTGCAGGGTGAAGTCGTTGCCCCAGACCGAGACGATGAACGGGACGCGCAAACCCGCGTTGGCGGCCAGCATCCCCTCGTAGGGAATCCGCAGCGCGTGGACGAGGTCGGGTTGGAGGCGTTCGACGAGTCCGCGCAGACGCTGGGCGTCGCGTCGCAGGGCGAGAGGTCCCAGCCAGTGGCGGACGGTCTGGCGCAGGTTGATGAGACGCGCGTCACGGGCGCCCGGGGCAGACGCGGCCGGGGCGCCGCGTCCGCTGAAGGCGGCGGGAACCGCTTCGAGCGACGCGAGACCCGGGACCGGGTCGCAGGGAAAGGTCGAGGCGAGAGTCACTTCGTCGCCGCGCGCGATCCAGTATTGGATCCAGTTGCGGGCGGTGGGGGAGCGTCCGTCGGCCACGAAAAGAAGTCGCATGTCGCCAATTGTAGTATATTTAAGCCGATGGGCAAACCGAGAGTCCTGGTCGTCGAAGATAATATGGACAATTTCGAACTGGTGCGTTTTTTGCTGGAGCGCGCCGGGTACGAGACGTTGTTTGCCGCCAACGGGATCGAAGGCGTGGAAGCGGCCGGGCGGGAACAGCCCGACCTGATTTTGATGGACCTTTCGATGCCCGAGTTGGACGGCTGGCGCGCGACGACGATTTTGAAGGCGAACGAGGCGACGCGGCGCATCCCCGTGCTGGCGTTGACGGCGCATACCCTGCCCGGCGACCGCAAGCGCGCCATCGACGCGGGCTGCGACGGGTACATCTCCAAGCCGCTCAACGTGGCGTCGTTCGACAAATTGGTGGCGGCGCTGTTGAGACAGGCGAGAGCGGATCTTCAGGAATAGCGATATCATGCCTGCCGCGGCAGGTAAATTCTTTCAAACGAGGTTCAAATGAAGCAGATTTGTGTGATTGGCGTGGGTTACGTCGGGATCGTCACGGGCGCGTGTTTTTCCGATCTCGGCAACAAGGTGGTCGCGCTGGACGTCAACGAGAAACGCATCGAAAATCTCAATAAGGGCATCATGCCCATCTACGAGCCGGGTCTCGACGAGCTGGTGAAGCGGAATGTGAACGCGGGCCGTCTTTCGTTTACGACTTCGTACAAGGACGCGCTGAAGGACTGCGAGTTTGCCTTCATCGCGGTCGGGACGCCCTCGGGCGTGAACGGCGAAGCGGACCTGCAATACGTGGCGGCCGCGGCCCGCTCGATAGCGGAGAATATGACCGCGCCGCTCATCATCATCAACAAGTCCACGGTTCCGATCGGGACGGGAGACTGGGTGGCTGACATTGTGAAGGACGCGCAGCCCAAGCCGGTCCCGTTCTCGGTGGTGTCGTGTCCCGAATTCTTGCGCGAAGGGTCGGCCATCGGCGACTTCATGGGCCCGCATCGCACCGTCATCGGCTCGCTGGACAGGGAAGCCGCCAACAAGGTGGCGCAACTCCACCTGCCCCTGCGCGCGCCCATCGTCATCACCGACCTGCGCACGGCGGAGATGATCAAGTACGCCAGCAACGCCTTCCTTGCCACGAAGATCTCGTTCATGAACGAAGTGGCCGACATCTGCGAGGCCTTCGGCGCGGACGTGAAGGAGGTGGCGGCGGGCATGGGTTACGACGCGCGCATCGGCAAGTACTTCCTCGACGCGGGCCTGGGCTGGGGCGGCTCGTGCTTCCCGAAGGACGTGCAGGCGCTGGCGTACATGGCAAAAGAACGCTCGCTCGAGACGCCCATCCTCGACTCGGCGATGCGCGTCAACTACGACCGGCGCAAGTCCGCCGTCAAACGGACGGAGGAACTGCTGGGCGGTTCGCTCAAGGGCAAGACGGTCGGGCTGCTCGGGCTGGCGTTCAAACCGAACACGGACGACATGCGCGACGCGCCGTCCATTGACATCGCCCGCGAATTGATCGAAGGCGGCGCGAAAGTACGCGGCTACGATCCCGTCGCGATGGAAGTCGCCCGTCCGCTCCTGCCCGCGGTGGAGTTCTGCGACAATCCGTACGACATGGCGGCGGGCTGCGACGCGCTCATCGTCGTCACCGAATGGAACGAATTCAAGCAACTCAACCTCGAAAAAGTGAAGAGCCTGCTCAAATCTCCCATCATCTTCGACGGGCGCAACATCTACGACCCGAAGTTGATGAAGGAGATGGGCTTCGAGTACCGCTCGATCGGGCGCGGGTTCAACGGCAAGTAGTCTCGTTGTCGCTTGGCCTCGTAGTCGGATAGTCGGCCTGACCGATTATCCGACTACTTTTGAGATCGCGCGATGATTTGACTATCAGACTATTCGACTATCAGACTACATGACCACCCCTCCCGTTTGCGATTACACCGACTCCGACTACCAGACTTCCTTCTGGGATAAAGGCGGACGCGCGTACGAAGACGCGGCCGAGGCCATCGCGCTGAAACATCTCCTCCCGTCGGGCGGACGTCTCATGCTCGAACTTGGCGCGGGCGCGGGACGGAACACGCCGCGTTACGCGGGCTTCGAGCGGATCGTCCTGCTCGACTACTCGCGCACCCAACTCGAACAGGCGCAGGCGCGGCTCGGTCGCTCGGACAAGTACGTCTACGTCGCGGCGGACGCCTACCGCCTCCCGTTCGCGGACGGTCTCTTCGACGGCGCGACGATGATCCGCACGCTGCATCACATGGCAGACGCGCCGAAGGCCCTCGCGCAGGCGGCGCGCGTCCTCCAGCCCGGCGCGGTCTTCGTTTTGGAATTTGCGAACAAGCGAAACTTGAAGGCGATCCTGCGCTGGCTGCTGCGCCGGCAGGACTGGAACCCGTTCACGCGCGACCCCGTCGAGTTCGCCGCGCTGAATTTCGACTTCCACCCAGGCGCGGTCTTCGACTGGCTGACCGAGGCGGGATTCGCCGTCGAAGCAAAGCGGACGGTTTCGCACTTCCGCGTCGGGCTGCTGAAACGTGTCGTCCCGACGAAGCGGCTGGCCGCGCTCGACGGTCTCGTCCAGCCGACGGGGGAGTTCTTCCAGTTCACGCCGTCGGTGTTTGTCCGCGCAAGACGCGTCGGCCGGGATAGTATCCCGACCTACAACGGGATCGCGTTCCGCTGTCCCGAATGCGGACACAGCCCGCTCGTCCAGAAAGACGCGGAGGCGGACTGTCCCGCCTGCGGACGCCGCTACGAGTTCCGCGACGGCATCTACGATTTTCGCCAGCCGATGTAAAAAGAAGAACCCCGCTTTCTCGAAGAAAACGGGGTTCTTTTATCTCGCGGCGTTAAATATCAAACCAGACTTTGGCGCAGTTTCGCGCTGGCGAAATCCATCAGCGCCACGACGACGACGATCATCGCGACGACCGTCCCGGCTTTGTGGTATTGCAGCGACCCGAAGTAGGTTGTCAGCGTCAGGCCGATCCCGCCGCCGCCCGCGAACCCGACGATGGTCGCCATGCGGATGTTGATGTCCCATTGATAGATCAGATATGAGACGAAAGGCGGGACGATCTGCGGAATGATGGCGTAGACGATCGTCTGCAAGCGGTTGGCGCCGGTGGCGGTGACCGCTTCGATGGGACCCACGTCGATGTTTTCGATGGCTTCCGAGAACAACTTGCCGATCAACGCGAATGAAGTGACCGCCAGCGCCAACATGCCGGCGAACGGGCCGATCCCCACCCAGAACACGAAGATTACCACATAGAGCAGGGCTTCGATGGAGCGCAGGATGTTGAACATGGCGCGCGTCAGGTAATAAATCCACGCCGAGAGGCGGCTGCGACCGGTGAGATTTTTGGCGGCCAGGAAACTGAACGGCAACGCCAGGAGCGCGCCGAGCGTGGTGGCGAGCATGGCCTGGAAGATGGTCACCAGCATTTGCTGGAAGACGGTTTGAAAGACCTTCGGCGAGAGGTCTATGCTCACGAAGTCCAAAATCAGGCGGCCAAAATTTTTGCCGGGGTTGAACATGCTCTTAATGCTGATCTCGGCGATGTCCCAGCAGTAGACGAAGGCGGCGACTCCCAGAATGACGTAGAACGCCAGGCGGATTTTTTCCCAGGCGGTCCGCTTGACTTCCTCCTTTTTGGGCTGGTCTCGCAAGATCGCCTCGCGCCACCTCGCGCTGACGTAGTCCACGAGGACGATCACGATGACCACCGCCCATAGCGCGGTGGCGTATTGCTGGTAACCGCCCAGGCGCGTGGTCTCCACCACGAAGAAGCCGATGCCGCCGCCGGCCACAAAGCCGACGATCGTGGCGGAGCGCATGTTGATGTCCCAGCGCAGGAGGGCGTAGGCGAGGAAGGACGGCGTGATCTGCGGGATGACCGCGTAGCGGATGTTTTGGATCAAATTCGCGCCCGTAGCCGTGACGGCTTCCACCGGGCCGGGGTCTATGTGTTCGATTTCCTCCGAGAATAATTTCCCCAGCGCGGCCACCGAGTGGATGGTCAACGCGATGACGCCCGCGAAACTTCCCAGTCCCACCCAGACGATGACGATCAACCCCCAGACGATGGTATCAATGGCGCGCACGACGTTCAGGAGAGTGCGCATGATATAGTAAACGAAGGTCCCGCCGGGGACGCGCGACATGATGTTGCGCGCCGCGAGAAAACTGACCGGGACGGCGAGGATGGTGGAGAAGATCGTCGCCATCAAACCCATGGCGATGGTCTCGATCATCGAGCCGGCGACGAACGAGTTGACCTTCTCGTCTGGCTGCGCCAGCCCGAGGGCGACTTGCCATTTGGGAGCGGGACGCATCTTCATCCGGCCGACGATGTCGAGCAAATTGTCGCTGGCGCGGATGACGCCCGCGGGCGGACGGTTGTGGAGTTTGGCGTCCGCGTATTCGTACAGGCATTTCCAGGCGCAGATCTGGTCTTCGCCGCCGATGGAGATGGTGACCATGTCCGGGTTGAGCAGGTTGGTCGCCACCGTGCGGGCGTCGCCAAAACGCTTCACGAGCCGGTCCAAATTCACGTCAGTCACGTTCCAGGCGATGAAGTAGAGAATGACGCCGATGAACAGGATGGCAGGCAGGAGACTGAAGCGTTTGTTGGCGAGGCGGGCTCGTACGTCGAGAATGTTCCATCCCCAAAAGAGGATCAGCGGAAGCCAGAGCCAGCTTGTGGTTAAATTGCCAACGACAACCTTGCCGATGTTTTGACGGGACAGCGACCAGGCGATCAAAAACGACGAAGCGGCCGCGGTCAAAAAGACGATCAGTCCCGTCCCGCGTTTTTTCAGGAGGAACTGTCCCAAACCCGGCGCCAGCAGGGAGGCAAGGATGAACGCCGCAGGGTGGGCATGAGTCGATGGGGCGCGTTCTGGAGGCGTCATGAAAGGTTCTTTTGAAAAATATTTGTTGTACGCAAAGGGGAACTAGACAACTGAAACTCGTTCCGCTTCTTGTCCGTAAATGGCTTTGAATTGCGCGTCGTCAATTTGCTCCGGCAGGCCCTGGAAGACCACTTCGCCATCTTTGAGCGCGATGGCGCTGGTGGCGTAACGATGAACGAGGTCGAGGAAGTGCAGGCTGCAAAGGACGGTGATGCCGCGCTCTTTGTTCAATTGCTCGAGATACTTGAGGATCGAGTGCGCCAGCACGGGATCGAGCGAAGCGACCGGTTCGTCCGCCAGGATCAGTTTGGGTTCCTGCATCAGGGCGCGGGCGATCCCGACGCGTTGCTGCTGCCCGCCTGAGAGGGAGTCGGCGCGCACGTGGACTTTGTCCGCCAGCCCGACCTGTTCGAGGCTGGACATGGCCCGCTCGTGGTCTTCGGGCGAAAAGAGATGCAGGGAACTCGAAAAAGTGTTGACGTATCCCAGGCGGCCCGACAGGACGTTGGTAAAGACGGAAGAACGCTTCACCAGGTTGAATTGCTGGAAGATCATGCCGATCTGCCGGCGGATCTTGCGCATCTCTCCGCTCGAGGCAGTGGTGACGTCCTGGTCGTCCCAGTAGACTTTGCCGGAGGTCGGTTCGATCAACCGATTGATGCAGCGCAGAAGCGTGGATTTCCCGGAGCCGCTCAATCCGATCACGGCCAGGAATTCGCCGTCTTTCACTTCAAAACTGACGTCTTTCAGCGCCTGCGTTCCGTTGGGGTAGACCTTGGTGAGGTTTTCGATTTTCAGCATGTGGACACGGGTTGGAGTTGGGATGAAAACTAAAAACCTGGCGGGCGCCGAGGCCCGCCAGGTTTGACGCGCAGTTTATTTGACGAGCGACGCGGGATCGACGCCGGCCGCTTTGAGGACGGCGATGAAGCCGTCGTAGGTGTTGGCTTCAACTTTTGTCAAGGAGTCGTAGTTGTACAGGCTCTTGAGGATGGCCTTGCCGCCGGGATCCTGCGCCATGGCGAGCATGCCTTCGATAATGATAGCCTGCAGTTTCGGGTCCAGATTCTTGATGAACTGCATACCGTCGTTCGGGATCTTGTCGGTGACGGCGAACGGCATCACCTTCTGGGCGATGTCGGGATAGGTCGCCGCCAGGTTGGCGGAACTGTCGGTCAGCACGTCAACGTACGTCACGCCCGCGTCGCAGTCGCCCTTGTACACGGCGATCGCCACGTTGTTGTGCGATCCGGCCATCTGCACGGCTTTGAAGTCGGTGTCCGAATCGATGCCGTTGGCTTTGAGGACGATGTTCGGGATGATGTAGCCGGAGGCGGAGTTCGGGTCAACGAAGCAGAAGGTCTTGCCCTTCAGGTCGGCGAAGCTCTTGATGCCGGAGTCGACGTTGGCGATGAACTGTCCCTTGTAGAACGGCGCGGGCGTGCCGGCCATGTCTTTGTCGGGATCCACGGCGTTTGTGTTGTATTTGCGGATCGCGAGCAGGACGGGGAACACTTCATACTTCGACTGGGCAAGCACGGCGGAGAAGGTGTTGAGGAAACCAACGTGAGCCTTCTCTGCGCCCATGGCCTCGATGGAGGCGGCAAAGCTGGTGCCAACTTCTTCCTTGAAGACGAGGCCGGTCATCTGGCTCAGGCATTCGGCGATGGCGCCGCCGGCCTTGGCGATCTTACCGGTGTCGCCGGACGGAACGAAGGTGATGACGATGGGGTTCTCGGCGGAACCGAGTTCGCCGGCCGCGGGAGCCGCGGGCGCGTCCGCCAGTTTATCGCAGACGGGAGGCGGAGGCGGGGTGTTGGTCGGCGGGACGGCCGTGGGAGCCTCGGTGGGCGGCGCTTCAGTGGGAGCCTCGGTGGGCGGCGCTTCGGTGGGGGCTTTGGTGGGCGGCTCGGTGGGAGCGGCGGTCGGCGTTGCGGCGGGCCCGCAGGCGGAAAGCGCCAGAGCCAACACCACGAGCAGGGCGAACAGGATAGAAATTCGCTTGGTCATTGGATTCTTCTCCTCTGAGAGAATAAAGATTTGCAGGGACGCCCCTGCACAATGAATTGATGATAGCGCGTTTTCGGAGTCAGTGCAAGTGGTACTGGTCTGACAATCGCCTTAAAATTTCGGTCATCTTACGAGTTCGGTTAACAATAATCCCGATTTGTCAAGGAGGCGGCGGAGGGGATTGTAGAGCGTGTCGTCCGCCAGTTTGAACCCGTCAACCTGGAAGGCGTCGCGCAGGGCGGCGTTCCCCTCCTCGGTCTGGATCATGGACAGGAAGGCCGCGCTGACGCTCACGCGCATTTCGTCGGGCAGCGACTGCGCGTAGACGATTCCGTCGAACGGGACGACGGCTTCCGTCTTCCAGACGATTGCCACCTTTTCGGCCGCGTCGCCGTAGCCCGAGGCGATGAAGACGCGCGCGTCGGCGATGGTCGCGCCGAACTGACAGACGAGTCCCTGGCTGTCCTGGTAGAGCGATTTGACGACGGTGGCATGTCCCTGCACGAACGCGCCAGGACGCGTGGCGATCCCGTTTTCGTTGAGGATGCCCAGCGGCAGGACGTAGCCCGTCGCGGAGTAGGGATCCGTCCAGCAGGGTTTTTTGTCCGCGAATTGTTTCAGCGCGGCGGACGCGTCCGCGAGGTTGGCGCCGGTTTCCTCGTCGTAGTATTGCGTGAAGACGCGGTCCTCGATCATCTTGCGGTTGACGAGGAACTGCGCCGCGCTCATGTCCTGGCCGAGGACGATAGTGGCGAGGGCGATGTCGGCGCGGGCCTTCTCGTGCGCGAGGATGTAGGCGAAGGGCGGCAGTATGGCGATGTGGACGCGTCCCTCGGCGAGCGCGGCGATCACTTCCTTGTAGGTGGCGGGCGCGTAGGGGACGACGACGAGTCCCGTCATTTGCGAGAGTTGCGCGGCCACGTCGCGCGCGGAGTCAGGGATGGCCTGCTCGCGGGAGGGGATCAGCGCGAGGACGATGGGATTCTCGGCGGCGCCGAGGGGGATATCCGGCTGGGGCGTGGGAAGCGCCGTTTGGGTCGCGGCCGCTGTGGGCGTCGGGGTGGATGCGGGGATCGTCGTCGGCGAGGGCGCGGCGGTTTGCGCGTCGGGTAAATTGCAGGCGGTCAACGCCAGGGCGAGGAGAAGGAGGAGGCGGAGTCGGGTCATGGTTAAAAAGCAGTAGAGCGGGATTATATCCCGCTCTACTGGAAGATGTTATTTCTCTTCCCTGGGCGCTTGCGCGGCTTTGCGTTTGCGCGACTTGCGGACGGCGCGCACGATCAACCAGAGGGGCAGACCGAAGACGAGCGCAATGGCAAGCAGGGCGGGGATGATGTTGACGACGAAGACGATGAGGAAGTGCGTGAAGCCTTGCAGGAAGTGGAGGAGATTCTGCACGGCGTCGCGCGTCCAGCCTTGCAGTTTCCAGCCGCCGACCTCGATGGGTTGGACGGTCTCCTCGGCGATGAGGCGCACGCTGACGGCCGAGAGCGCGGCGGATTCTTCGTAGTACTTCATCTGGCCTTTGATGGATTCGATCTGCCCGCGGATGGAGGTGAGCTGGTTGAAGACGTTCAGCACGTCTTCGGTCTTCTCGGCCTTGCTCATGATCTCCATCAGTTGTTTTTCTGCGGCTTCGAGATTCTTGAGCTGCGACGCGAGGTCCACGTATTCGCTGGTGACGTCCTGCCCGCTGACGTTTTCGCTGCGGACTTCGACCGCGTCCTTTTTGATGGCGGCCAGCGCCTCGTCCAGTTTGTCGGCGGAGACGCGGATCGTCACGCTCGCTTCGGGGACGGGCGTCCCGTCGGATTTGTAGGATTGGTACAGGTTGGACGAGACGACGAATCCGCCCATCGTTTGGGCGAGTTGGGCGATGGCGGTCATCGAGGCTTCGGGGTTTTTGACGACGATGGCGAGGTCCGCGTTCTTGACGACCATGCGCTGAACGGAGTTCGCGTTGCCTCCGCCGGCGGCTTTGTCCGGCGCGTAGGCAACGGACGTAGCCATGGGCATTGAGGGGAGCGGCGCTTCCTGCAAGGCCATGCCGTCGTCCACGCGAAAGAATTCGGCGGGAGTCGGCGCGGCCGCCTTGGCGCCGCAGGCGGCCAGCAGAAGCGCGGCGATCATGGTGATGAACAGGGTGCGTTTCATTTTCTTCTTCTCCTTTTATTTGGCGGTTTCTTGCCCAAAGGACGAAAGGCTCCTATTAAAAGTTCCTCGTCAGGCGCCGGGCTTACCAGCCCTCCCCGATCCGCAGGGCGTGTTTCTCGGGCAGTCCCAGGGCGCGGATGCGTTTCTGCACGGCGGGGATATCGTAACCCACGCGGCGCGGCTCCCAGGTCCGCGCTTCGGGATCGAAGATGGCGTACGCGGCGCGCGGATCGCGGTCGCGCGGCTGTCCCACCGAGCCGGGGTTGAAGATGGCGCGCGGCTTCATGTGCAGCGCGACCCCCGCGCGCGGCGTTTCCATTGTGACCCGGTTCTTCTCCTCGTTGAATTGGAACAGCCCCTGCAAATGCGTATGCCCCACAAAACAGAAGGGCGTTTCGAAATGATCGAAATTCAAGCGCGCCGCCAGCGTGTTCAACATATATTCCCAAATGGGATCGCGCGGCGAACCGTGCGCCAGCGTGGCCTCGCCGCGGGTCTGCGCGTTTTCGGGCAGCGAGCGCAGGAAGTCCACGTTATCGGCGCTCATCACGCGCGACTGTATATCCAGCGAGCGCCGCGCCTCGCCGTTGAACGCCGAAAGCGGCATCCGTCCCAGCATGGCGACGTCGTGATTTCCCAGCAGGCAGGTCAGGTTGGGCAGCGCGCGCACTGTGTCCACGCACAGGTTCGGGTCGGGGCCATAGCCCACAATGTCGCCGAGACACCAGGCCGCGTCCACCGCGCCCGCGTCGGCAAGCACGGCTTCGAGAGCTTCATAGTTCGCATGAATATCCGAGATGACGAGGATTCGCATTACGTCTCCAGCAGCGCGGCCAGGCGCGCGATGATGGTCTCCGCCACTTCCACCTTGCTCATCAGCGGCAGGCTTTCCTGCTTTCCGTTTTCGAATAATAAAGTGACTCGATTGGTCTCGACTTCGAACCCCGCGTCGGACGCGGAGATGTCGTTGGCGACAATCAAGTCCAGGTCTTTGGATTTCAATTTTTCGGACGCGTTCGCCAGCAGGTTTTGACTCTCCGCCGCGAATCCCACCGTGACTTTGGGACGCTTCTTCTTCGACCCTTCGACTTCGCTCAGGGCAAGCCTTTGGCGGGCTACCGCTTCGAGGATGTCTTCCGTCGCTTCGAGTTCCACCTGCGGAATCCCGTCCCGTTTCTTCATCTTGTTCCCCGCCGCGTTCTTCGGGCGGAAGTCCGCCACCGCCGCGGCCATGATGAGCGCGTCCGCTTTTGCGGATTCGGCGAGGACGGCCTCCAGCATTTGGAGCGCCGTCTCCACGCGGATGACTTCCGCGCCGACGGGCGCAGTCAACGCGGCGGGCGCGGTGACCAGCGTCACTTGTGCGCCCGCGTCCAGCGCGGCCTGGGCGAGGGCGTAGCCCTGCCTGCCCGACGAGCGATTCGTCAGCACGCGGACGGGGTCGAGCGGCTCCTGCGTCCCGCCCGCGGAGACGACCACCGATCTCCCCGCGAGCGCGCCAGACCGTCCCAGCACGAGGCGCAGGTGACCGAAAATCTCGGCTGGCTCGGCCATGCGTCCCCGACCGACCAGGCCCGAGGCGAGGCGTCCCTCCGCAGGTCCGATGACCGACGCGCCGCGTTCGAGGAGAATCGTCAGGTTGGTTTGAGTCGCGGGCGAGTCGAACATCCCGCCGTCCATCGCGGGAGCGAGGACGAGCGGACTTTGGTTCGCCAGCGCGGCAATTGTCAGCAAATTGTCGGCGAGGCCGTGCGCCAGCTTGGCGAGGGTGTTGGCAGTGCAGGGCGCGACGACGAGCGCGTCCGCCCGATGCGCCAGCCCGATGTGAAGGACGTGCGCCTCGCCGCCCCACAGGTCGGAGTCGGTGAAGGCGCGGCGACCCGTCACCGATTGGAAGGTGAGCGGCGTGACGAATTTTTCCGCGCCCGCGGTGAGGATCACATCCACTTGCGCGCCCGCCTGCGTCAGTTTGGAGGCGAGGTCGGCGGCTTTGTACGCGGCGATCGAACCCGTGACGCCGAGCAGGATGCGTTTGTCGGTGAAGACGGACATGCCCTGATTATACTTCTGGAAGTTAGGAGGCGGCGCACGGGAATTGGTACACGGATGTCACGGACAAGAGAGATTGACGCGGATTTTTTTTTATCCGTGTCAATCCGTCAAATCCGCGTAACCCTTGTACGAAACGTCAATAAAACGCCGCGTCGTAGCCATTCATCTCATCTCCCTCGTAGATGAACTTTGCCGAGAAGAATTTTCCCGCGCGGATGTCGTTCTCCTTTTTGACGCGGTGGAGCATGAGGGTGTGATTATTGTGGTGAAGGTAGCAGAGGGTGGCGAGGAGCATGGGCTGGGTTATTTGCTAAACGTCCCCATCAACTCGACTTGCGCCAGGATGTGACCTTCCATCGCGGCGAGCAGGGATTTTTTGTCCGCGCTGTACGAGAGATTCAATGTCGTGTCGAGAGCGTAGAGTTTGAAGAAGTAACGATGCGTGCCCGAGGGCGGGCAGGGACCGCCGTAGCCGCCGCGTCCCCATGAATTGACGCCAGAGACGGTCGGCGCGGCGGGCTGGAAGTTTTCCGCCAGCGAGCGCGTCGAGTCGGACAGGTTGAACAACACCCAATGCACCCACGTTCCCATCGGCGCGTCGGGATCGTCCATGACGAGCGCGAAGGAGCGCGTCCCAGCGGGCGGTTCGTCCCACGCGAGCGCGGGGGAAACGTCCTCGCCCTTGCAGGAAAATTTCGGCGGGATGGGCTGGCCTTGCGCGAAGGCGGGACTGGTCAGTTTCATGGTTGACTCCATTTCTTCAAAAGACGTTTCCTCGGGCGGACCGAGGAGATACAACGCGAGACAGCCGATCAACACGAAAACGAGCGGCGAGACGACTAGGAGCCAAAAACGATGATCCCGTTTCATGGGCGCGTCACAGGTCTTCCCGCGTCGTCCCCTCGAACTCGAGGATGTAATCGGCTCCGTAGGCGCGGCTGGGCGTTTGGAAGCCTGGCTTGAAAGCGCCAGCCAGGATTCGCCGCGCGATCGCGACGGTCGTGAGCATGGTGAGTTGGTAGCCTTCGGGGACTCGCTGTTTCGACGCGGCCATCGCCTCGCCGTCGGACGCTTCCGCCAGCATCAGGCTGAATCCGCTCGTCCGTTGCGCCTCGCTCGGACCTTCGGGCTGGAACCGCAAAAACGACTGGAGCAGGCGCTTGACGGGTTTGTTATAGAGCAGCGGCCCGACGACGCGCATCGCCTTTAATCCGTTGATCGCCGCGGGCGGGACGTGCATGTAGACCTCGACATTCGGAATCCCCGTGCTGTGATAGGCGGCGGACACGTCTCCCCAGCCGACAGTGACCAGCTTGATGGGACCGCGTCCAAAATCGCGCTCCTCGATTCTCCACGCGGGCGGGACGGTGACGATCTTCCCCTCGCGGCGGACCCGTCCCGCGCGCTGCATGTTCTCGATGGCTGAGCGCGCCGTCCCGCGCGAGACGCCGCCGCCGACGCTGAGGATGAAAAGTTTGAGTTGCGTCGCGGAGGGGAGTCTCCGCTTGACGTGCGCGGCGAGACAATCGGACGGGACCACGTCGAATCCCGCGCCTGGGAGGAGCATCACGCCCGCGGCTTTGGCTTGCGCGTCGAGCGGCGCGATGGCTTCGAACTCTTCGATCTCCCCGCTGATGTCCACGTAATGCGCGCCCGTCCGCAGGCAGGCTTCCACCATCGGCTTCCAGGTGTGGACGAAGGGCCCCGCCGCGTGGACGACGAGTCCCGCGGCGCGCAGCGCGTCGTCGAGCGCGGCCGCGTCCGAGAGGGGGATCACGCGATAGTCCAGGTTGAGGCGTGCGGCTTGGGCGCGGAGACGCGTCTCGTCGCGTCCCGCCAGAATCGGGCGGAGTCCCGCGCGGAGGGAATGTTCCGCGATGAGGTTGCCTGTGTATCCGTATGAACCGTAGAGGAGGAAGGTGTTGGGCATGGAGGGATTATAAGCCCTGGGCTGAAACTGGGCGGTTGAAACCGCCTCAACATTGTAGCGGCGATTTCAATCGCCCCTAACAAATTCTCGGCAGCATCTCCCCCGCCAGCATATCCACCACGCGCGTCGTGCCGATGGAGGTCTTCATCAACACGCGGGCGCGATTGCCTTCGCTCACCTCGCCGATGATCGCCGTATCTTCCCCGTATTTTGTGGCGCGCATCGCTTGGAGAATTTTGTCAGCGCTCGCGGGCGGGACGATGGCGATTAACTTCCCCTCGTTGGCGACATAGAGCGGATCGAATCCCAGCATCTCGCAGGCCGCGTTGACCGCGGGATGGACGGGGATGGCCGTCTCGTTGAGCGTGATGCAACACTGTGACTGCGCCGCGATCTCGTTGAGCGTGGTCGCCAGCCCGCCGCGCGTCGGGTCGCGCAGTACGCGGACGTCGGGACTCGCGTCCAGCATGGCTTCGATGAGACGGTTGAGCGGCGCAACGTCGCTTTGAATGTCAGACGTGAATCCCAACTCGCCGCGCGCCCCGAGGACGGCGATGCCGTGATCGCCGATGCTCCCCGAAAGCAGGACCACGTCGCCAGGCCGCGCGTTCGCGCCGCCGATGTGGACGTTGGGGAGAATCTCTCCGATGCCCGTGGTGTTGACGTACAGCCCGTCCGCCTTGCCTTTTTCCACCACCTTCGTATCGCCCGCCACGATCTGGACTCCCGCCTCCTTCGCCGCCGCGCTCATGGACTCGATCACGCGGCGCAGCGTCTCGATGGGCAAACCCTCCTCGAGGATGAATCCCGCCGTCAGGTAGAGTGGACGCGCCCCGAGCATCGCCACGTCGTTGACCGTCCCGCAGACCGCCAGTCTGCCGATGTCTCCGCCGGGGAAGAAGAGCGGCGTGACGACGTGCGAATCTGTGCTGACCGCGAGACGTGTCGCGTCAATTTGAAGCGGCGCGGCGTCGTCGCCCGTCCGCAAAATGGAGTTGTCGAACGCGGCGAGGAAGGTCTTGCGGATCAGGTCGTGCGACATCTTCCCGCCCGATCCATGTCCCATCACGATCTGCTCGTTGTGGGCGAGCGGGACGGGGCAGACAGGGCCTTCGATGGTGAGGGGAGTTTCCATAAGTTTTTCTTGTTGTTTTGGAATCCCGAAGTTCTACTTCGGGGTTTGCGCTTTGGGGTTCACGCGGCGATTTTAGAAATCATCCAAAATATTTTCGTCGTCAGTGGATTCATTCAACACCAATTCTCTAAAATCAGGTTCGGCGTTTTGATAAAACCAGCGATAACTCGAAAATTGATACTCGGCGGGATGTTGGACAAGGCCGTGTTTCACAGGGTTCATAATCACGTAGTTCAAACGCGCTCGATATGATCTCTCCGATTGAATGCAGGAATCCCAGTAGTTGTACCAGACTTTTCTGCCTGGAGTTCCGTCAATTCGATTGACGAATTTTGCATTGATGGAATGAACGGCTTGAATTAGCGATTTTAATGAACGCGCATCTTCTGGGCTCCTTCCAATAAAGTGATAATGATGCTGCATGACAAACCAGGCGTCAAGTTCCCATCCCAGTATTTTTGAGCGTTCCAAGAGAGTCTCACAAAAGTTTGCCAACTTTTCATCGGTATTCAGAAGGGACTGCTTGTAAAGAACCGCTCCTGTCACCATGTAGATGGCATTGGAGACAAACCAATGGGGCGGCGTATTGGGACGGGTTTTGTAAATTCCAACATCCATCATGGCTCCAGAGTTCGCAAGTAGAACTTGCTGAT